>JAHEAZ010000135.1 GCA_024642505.1 Gammaproteobacteria bacterium | reverse complement strand
GTCGAGGCATCGTGCAGCGCGACCACGCGCTCCAGCTCATCGGCGAGCTGCCCGCCCCATGCGGGCAGGCCGCGACTGAACGCATTGTGCTCGAGCGAATGCGTCGCCTGCAGGTGGTCGGTTCCGGGTAGCAGGGCACCGAAGAACTTGCGGTTGTTGACCATCCCACCGACCGAGATGCCGCCAAAGCCTACGCCGTGATAGCCGCGCTCACGGCCAATCAGCCGGGTCCGCGTGCCCTGGCCACACACCCGTTGCCATGCCAGCGCGATCTTGAGGGCGGTGTCGACCGACTCAGATCCGGAATTGGTGAAAAAGACATGGTCGAGGCCAGCCGGCGCCAGCTTGACGACTTCGTTGGCCAGCCTGAAAGCGTCCGGGTGTCCCATCTGGAAAGGCGGCGCATAGTCCATGGTGGCTATCTGCTTCGATACCGCCTCGGTGATCTCCCGGCGGCCATGGCCAGCGTTCACGCACCACAGGCCGGCGACGCCGTCCAGCACCTGGCGTCCCTCCGCGGTCCAGTAATGCATGCCCTCAGCCCGTGCCAGCAATCGGGGCGCGGCCTTGAACTGGCGGTTGGCCGTAAACGGCATCCAGAAAGCCTCGAGCTCCTGCCTGGTCAGGGGAGCCGGTTCGGGTGTTGCATTCATGTCTTGGCGGTCCGGGCGCTATGCGCGACAGTGGGTGGATGGATCCTGGGGCCCGAAAGGGCAGACGGCGATTTTACGCGCCCCACGTCGAGTATCCTAGGGACCTGGCGCGTATTGCGAAGATCACCCGGCGAACCATCGAGCAGGACAGTCATGACCAAGGCTAACAAGGCACCGGATTGGCACGAATTGGCGGCCTCGCTTCGGCCCCGGACCCAGGCATTCATCGACGGGAGCTATCGCGACGCCGCGACTGGCGAGACCTTCGATTGCGTGGACCCGGCCAATGGCAAGGTCATCGCCAAGGTCGCTTCCTGCGCGGGTATCGACGTGGACGCTGCGGTGGCCTCGGCGCGTAGCAGTTTCGAGGCTGGTATCTGGTCGCAGGAGGCGCCCGCCAGGCGCAAGCGCGTCTTGCGGCGCTTTGCCGAGTTGCTGCGGGCGAATCGCGACGAGCTGGCCCTGACCGAGACGCTGGACATGGGTAAACCCATTGCCGACTCGCTGGCGGTTGACGTTCCAGGCGCCGCGAACTGCATCGAGTGGTACGCAGAGTGCATCGACAAGATTTACGACGAAGTGGCGCCCACGCCGCGATCTGCGCTCGCCATGGTCACGCGCGAGCCGGTAGGCGTGGTCGGCGCCATCGTGCCGTGGAATTTCCCGATGTTGATGGCCTGCTGGAAGCTTGGCCCGGCGCTGGCAACTGGCAACTCCGTCATCCTAAAGCCGTCGGAGAAGTCACCGCTGACCGCCATTCGCCTGGCTGAGCTTGCGGTCGAGGCAGGACTTCCGCCCGGCGTGCTCAACGTAGTGCCTGGCTTCGGACACACGGCCGGAGAAGCGCTGGCGCTGCACAGGGACGTCGACTGCATCGCGTTCACCGGTTCGACCCGCATTGGAAAACGCATGCTCGAGTATTCCGGCCGTTCCAACATGAAGCGGGTCTGGCTCGAGTGCGGCGGCAAGTCACCCAACATTGTCTTTGGCGACGTCGAGGATCTCGACCGGGCGGCTGCCGCGGCAGCGGCCGGGATCTTCTTCAACCAGGGCGAGATGTGCTCCGCCGCCTCGCGGCTGGTCGTTCACGAGAGCGTGAAGGAAGCCCTGCTCGAGAAGATCGTTTCCGTCGGCCGCGCCATGGCGCCGGGCGACCCGCTCGATCCTCGCACGCGCCTCGGCGCACTGGTCGACAAGGGTCAGCTCGATACCGTGACTGGCTACATCGAGGCCGGCCGCAGCAATGGTGCGACACTGCGTCTTGGGGGCCGGCGCGTCCGGGAGGAAACCGGTGGCTACTTCGTGGAGCCCACCGTGTTCGACAACGTGCGCATGGACATGAAGATCGCGCAGGAAGAGATCTTTGGGCCAGTGCTCTCGGTCATCGGCTTCAGAGAGGAACAGGAGGCGATCCGTATCGCCAATGACGTCATGTACGGTCTGGTATCGGCCGTGTGGACGCGCGACGTCACGACCGCACACAGGGTCGCACGTGCGATCCGGGCCGGCACCGTCTACATCAATTGCTACGACGCGGACGACATCACCGTGCCCTTCGGCGGTTTCAAGCAATCCGGCAACGGCCGCGACAAGTCGCTGCATGCCCTGGACAAGTACACCGAGCTCAAGACCACATGGATCGATCTTTCGAACTGACGGCCTGGAGACGCAGATGAAGGTGACCGTTGCCGCGACCCAGATGGCATGCGGCTGGGATCGCGAAGCCAACATGGCAGGCGCCGAGAGGCTGGTCCGCGAGGCTGCGGCGCGCGGTGCCAACGTGGTGCTGATTCAGGAATTGTTCGAGACGCCCTATTTCTGCAAGGACCACCTTGCAAAGCATTTCGAACTGGCCAGCGAGATCGGGGAGAATCCGGCGGTGAAGCGGCTGGCAGGCGTCGCGGCGGAGCTGGGTGTGGTGCTGCCATTATCGGTCTTCGAGCGCGCGCAGAACGCCTACTTCAATACCCTGGTAATGGTTGATGCCGACGGTTCGAGCCTGGGAATCTACCGCAAGTCGCATATTCCAGAGAGTCCGGGCTACCACGAAAAGTTCTATTTCTCACCCGGCGACACCGGCTTCAGGGTCTGGCAGACGCGTTTCGGCCGGCTCGGTGTGGGTATCTGCTGGGACCAGTGGTTCCCGGAGTGTGCGCGTGCGATGGCGGTCATGGGTGCCGACATTCTCCTCTACCCGACCGCGATCGGCTCCGAGCCGCAGGACCCCACGCTGGATTCGCGCTGGCACTGGCAGCGCACCATGCAGGGTCATGCGGCGGCCAACGTCATGCCCGTGGTCGCCTCGAACCGCATCGGATTGGAGCAGGGCGAGAAATGCTCCATTACCTTCTACGGACACTCTTTCATCGCCGATCACACGGGCGCCGTGGTTGAAGAGGCTGACGACCACTCGGAAACCGTGCTGACCGCGACTTTCGACCTGGACGCGACGCGTCGTTACCGCCAGGCATGGGGCGTGTTCCGCGACCGCCGGCCGGACCTGTATGGGCCACTGCTATCACTCGGCTCGCCGCAATCCTGACGCCCGTGCAGCTCGATGGAGAGATCGTCTGTGTCGACCTGGAGACGACGGGTGGCCATGCCCTTTTCAACCGCGTGATCGAGGTGGGCATCGTGCTCATGCGAAACGGTGACGTGATCGAGGAGTGGAGTTCGCTGGTCAATCCATGCAGCCGGATTCCCCGCAATATCGAGCAGTTCACCGGCATTTCGAACGACATGGTGGCCGATGCACCGGAGTTCCGGGAGCTGCAGGACGAAATCCTGGGTAGGCTGTCGGGGCGCCTGTTCGTCGCGCACAACGCCCGCTTCGATTACGGATTCCTCAGGAACGAATTTCGCCGGGTCGGCGTCCGCTTCCGTTCGCCGGTGCTGTGTACCG
>JAHEAZ010000134.1 GCA_024642505.1 Gammaproteobacteria bacterium | reverse complement strand
GCGACGCTCCCGGCCACAAGCGGCCCCTGGTGATCCGCTCAGAGTTTCCCCTGCTGGGCCCCGCCTTGGATAACTGGTTTACGGCGGCCAACTTGAACTCAGCTTTGACCCGTCCCGGCCAGCAACTGCCGGTCGCGACCGACAGGTTTCGGGCTGTCGGGCACTAGAACTTTTTGGCCGCGACGATCAACGCGCCGTACAAGTGAGAGGGGATCTATCTCCGCAGGCCGCGGTAGACCAGCGAGACGGACGAACTCGCCATGCATGAATGGGTGTCCAAAGGCACGTGCCCCGCAATTGAGCGGGCGCAACACTTGAGAAGGCAGACGGAGAAGAATCATTTCCGATATGGGCCGTTCCGTCTTGGAATGTGGCGCCCGTATCAGCTATCACAGGGGTAGGTAATGAACAGGTCGAAGCACTTCTTGTCGGCAATGTTCGCTGCCGCGGTGCTCGCGGCCGGCTGCGGCGGCGAGGATGGTGGCGGGTCGGGTCCATTGTGGGTCGAGACTGATGCGAAGATCGCGGACATTGACGGCGACGGTCGGGCGGATGTCCTGACGCTGGCCATGCGCAGCCAAGACGGGCAGCGCGGCGGGCATCTCCTGACCTATCGGCAGCGTGTGCCGGGAGTGTTCGATGCACCGCTGGACACAGCCGTTGGGCACTACCCCTCGCAGATGGCAGTCGGCGCCATCGACGACGACGCGCTGGCCGATGTGGTGATCGTCGATCCGGATGCCGACGTTGTAGTCCTCCTACTGCAGGACCCCTCGCAGCCGGGTTTGTTCCGCGCGCCGCAGACGTTGTTCCCGATGCCGGCTGTAGACGTCGCAATTGCCGACTTCAATCACGACGGTGTGCTCGACGTCGCGGTCATCCGGTACGCCACGTCGAGCATGCACATCCGGTATCAGAACCCGCTCGTGCGCGGTAGTTTCGCTCCTTCGATTGACATTCAGATGCCGGGCAAGCCTTCCAAGCTCGCTAGCGGCGATATCGATGGCGACGGCCTCATCGACTTGCTGACATGGGTCGTCACGTCCGATTACCCTTTGCCCCTCAGCGGAGCCTTGGTCGCTTGGTTCCAGCAGCCAGGGGGCGGCTTCGTCGGCACGGCGCTTCTGGCTCCGCAGATGGGCTTGAATGGCTATGAGGTAGCCATCGCCGACGCCGATGGTGACGGGAGGCGCGATCTGCTTGCCTTCCTTTCCCCGTCGAGCACCGACTTCAAGGCCATGCTCCTCGCCGTCCCGCAGACTGCCACTCGGGCCTGGGGTGCCTCGGTGATCACGTCGCTAGCACAGGTGTGGGGGATCAATGACACGGCCTTTGCTCAGTTGAACGGGCTGGGCGGCGTCGATGCTGCAGTAGCCGGCTTCTGGCCGGAGTCGGGCGGCCCGCTGGCGGCACCCACTGTTCGCTCGCGCACCAACTTGCTGTTCGCCAACGGCAGTGGCGCGTTCATCCCCAGCGCGCAGATCGAGATGCCGATAGCCGTCAGCCGGATTGCCGCGGGAGACCTGGACGGCGACGGCCGCAACGATCTCGTCGTGTATGGCGATGAGCAGTGCTTCGCGATGTACCAGTCCGGCACGCCGGGCCTGTTTTCGGCACCGCGCCCGCTGCGCTGACCGCAGGGGCGGCGCGACGCGGGCTACACCGGCTTGGAGGGATCCGCGGCGGTGGCCTTCGCTGCGAGGATGATGGTCCGTTGCCCACTTGTGAACCAAGGCCATAGGATTGCAGGTGCCCGCTTCCGGGCAGCAACGCCAGTTTGATCCCGTGACGACCTGTCATTGCGCTGGCGATCCGTTCCCGTTGCAACCGAGCGACCGCTTCGGAAATCTCGTCTCCGCCGGCGGACGTCCAGCATTGGCAAGTGCAAGGAGCGAGTAGCTGCCAGCCAGGCTCATAACGCGATGCCGGTCTGGGTCACAAAGGCGACGGAGTTGTTGACGGAACTTCGGCAGTGCGCCAACGATCGAGATCGTTGATCGTGCCCGGATCAGGGCTTGGGGAACGGTAAGCGCACCGTGTAGCGCAGCGCCTGGTCGAGGTCGATGATAGGAACTGTCATCCTGCCGGCGATTGGCTTATCGGGCAGCGCAAAGTAGATCAGCCCGGTGCGCGACTGGCCGCCAGGAACGACGCCGTCCACCAGCACTTCGCCCGATACCTTCGCTACCCAGGTCGTCAGTTCGGTGCGGTGGCGCTCGCTTTCGGCTGCGCTTGCAAGTGCGGCAAACACAGATGGAAGAGCCGCCATACCGGTGCCCGTAGCAACGGCCAATCCGAGCGGCATTCGCGTTATGAGCGCAGCGGCTATTGGGGCCGGCAGCGGTTCGTGCGTGGAATTCGGGCCCACGTTCCATTCAATATCGGCCGGATCCAGTGCCAGTCGGTGCGAGGACATGTTCGCCAGAGTGAGCCGCACCGCTAGCAGCCCGGGCTCGTCGCCTGAATTCTGGGCCGACACGTCGGGTGGACCAGGCAGCGGCGCGCGTTCCACACGCAACATAAGGGCGTCGGCGTAATGTGCCTCGACGCCTGCCCCGCCGCCGTCCGGCGTGCGCATGCCCTGTTGATCGATGGCTACGTCCGTGCTGGAGACGGGTTGCCCTTGGCGCCACCTACTTAGTTCCGGGACGCGCTCGACGTTGCCCACGAAAGAGGCGACGGCCGCTTCTATAGCGCGCCGTGGTGCTTCAGCGCTCCAACTCTGCTCGCTAGTTGGAACTGGCTGCGAATCCTTCACGTGTACCCGAGACTCTAGGTCCGGACTGTATTGGCCAAAGCCGCGAACAAACCAGGTGGCGATCGGCCCACCCTGGGGCTCCGTCAACGTGAAGCGATAGACCACCTCGGCGAAATACGGCCCCTGCATGCGTCGCGACGCGTTCAAGTAACGGAGTTCGACGAACGAAGGCTCGAGCAGAGCCTCCGGAGCATCTGGCCCTGCCAAACCGGTCAGGTCGTCGCGCGACACGACTTCGCTTGCATTGGAGAACAGTCGTGGATAGACCTGGCGCAGCGCCTCGTCGCTTGCTTCGCCGGTCTTCAGCGTCAGAACATAACCTCGGCCATAGGGTTCGATCTTGTCCTGATGTTCGCGAAACGACCGTGCATGCATGAATGCGATCGGCCGATTGAACCGGGCCGTCGGCTGATCGGGCGGTGCTTGCACCTGCAACGCGATCGGCTCGCTGGTCGCACACCCTACCAGTCCGAGCAACATCCAGACGATAGGCACTGCGGCAAACGTCCCTGCAGGACTTGTCCACTTGGCCGCTCTCATGATCGCCTTGCCTCACTCCATGCCGATCTGGCCGCAACAATGCAATCGAATCAACATTCGTATACCCCGCCTTGAGCCGCGCACCGTTGAGTGGCGTCAAGGTCAGGAAGGGTACCCGGACCCAAGCGAGCCAATACTTGGCTGAATCAAGAGGCCGCTTTTGGCCGGGACTGTGAGTTCGCGCCAGCACCAGGAACCTGCCGCTAGCGTCGGACCCGCGAGTTTTGAGCGACAGCTACCGGCGGCGCAAGCGTAGGCTCG
>JAHEAZ010000013.1:13389-52385 GCA_024642505.1 Gammaproteobacteria bacterium | reverse complement strand
GCGTCCCTGACGTTCCTTGCCTGCCGGCGGATGATAACTGATGCGCCGTTGGATTCGTGTGACAGCCTGGGAGTTCCCGTCCGGCCTGA
Organism: Gammaproteobacteria bacterium; assembly: GCA_024642505.1. Taxonomy (GTDB): domain Bacteria; phylum Pseudomonadota; class Gammaproteobacteria; order Steroidobacterales; family Steroidobacteraceae; genus SG8-30. Next base: position 52,296 of record JAHEAZ010000013.1, on the reverse strand, counting down.
CTGGCGGGCGGGCGGGCGCCGCCTCGATCAGCGGCGGCCAGGCCCTGCGCTCGCTGACACGGGGACCGTCCCCTGCTGTTCGCGCGCGCAGAGCCCTGAACGCTGCTTCATCAGAACTTCATGTTGAAGTCCAGCTGCAGGCGGCGGTAGTCGCGCTCGCTCGAGGTATCGTAGTTCCGGGTGTTGTCGAACAGGGTCAGGTTGACCGAGGTGTTCTTGACCGGCACCCAGGCTCCCTTGAACTGCAGGCCCTTGCCCTGTGTGGCGCCACCCGCGAAGTCGGAATCGATGAACCCGGCCCACTGCGCGTCGGCCTCGACGTCCTGGTAGAGCAGCCCCACCTCCCAACTGTGTGGCTCGCTCGCCCTGCCGAGCTTCACGCCGACGGCGTAGCCAGTGTTCAGGTCATCCGCTGCCTGGTTGCTGATGTAGTCGCCCCACAGGGACAGCGGGAACCGCCCTACCTGGGTCAGGTACTCCGCACCAACGCCCAGGATGTTGTAGTCGTTTGCGTAGCAACGGATCGCGACCGCCGGTACCGGCAGGTTGCAGCTGGTGTCACCGTTGTAGGTGGTGTTGCCCGCCGGATAATCCTTGAACAACAGCGAACTGCGCTGGATCGCGCCATAGTCGTGGTAGCTCAGTGCGACCTTGATGCCGAAATCCGACGCCCAGCCCAGCTGAGCACCAAAGATGTTCGCATCGGCGCCAGACGAGGACTCCGACAGCCACAGACCCCAGGCGCTGGCAAATGGCCCGGTCTTGCCTCCCCACTTCAGAGCCACGCCCTCGGGATTGACGTCACCGTCGTAGAAGAGGCTGGCACCCGGGCGGTACCAGGGATATTTCTGCTTGCCTGCGGTCAGGGTGGTGTCGGTCATGAAGCGCCAGTCGATGTAAGCGAGATCCATCTGGATCTGCTCACGGATGTTGGAATCCCCGAGCGTCGAATTGGTCGACCGTGGGTCGAGCGGATCGCCGGTAGCGATCTGCAGGCCAACCAGCACATTGTCGGCAACCTTGGCCTCGACGCCGAGCCGCGCGCGGATGCGATGCCGAGTCTGGTCGTCCTTGGTCTCCTCGTCGATCATCTCGTGGCGATAGCGCAGGTCGCCCTTGAATTTGAGCCTGGTCGCCCAGTCCAAGCTCTTGTTGTTGGCCGCGGCCTGGGCGAGCTGGTCGGTCTGGCGGTCGTTGGTGGACTCGATTTCCGCGACGCGGGCCTCGAGCTCCTCGACCTTGGGGGCGGCTGCGGCCGGAGCAGCGCCGGTTGCGGCCAGCTGGCTGTTCTGGGCCTCGAGCTGCTGCACCCGCGACAGGAGAGCCTGGACCTGCTGTTTGAGTTCCGCCACTTCCTGTTCACTGACGGCAGCCTGGGCGGAGACAGGCGCGGACAGAACCAGTCCGACCGCGCCGGCAGTAATGAAATTACGCATGTGGAATTCCCGTTATATGTTGCCGAAATTCAATCGCACCGGTCAGAGCTTCAAGGCGGCGCCCGCGGCCGAATCCTTGCGTACTTTCTCGCGCTCGGCCCTGGGCAGTGGGATCAGGCCCTTGTCGGCCAGATATCCCTCGTCGCCCACTGCTTTCTCGCTGGTGAACTCGGCAACGAACTCCTGGATGCCCGGGATCACGCCGATATGCGCCTTCTTCACGTAGAAGTAGAGTGAACGGGACACCGGGTAGCCGCCGGAGGCGATGTTCTCGAACGTCGGCTCCTTCGCCTCGATGATCGAGCCATGCAGCTTGCTGAGGTTCTCCTCGAGGAAGCTGTAACCGAAGATACCGAGCGCCTTCGGGTTCGCCTCAAGCTTCTGCACGATCAGGTTGTCGTTCTCACCGGCTTCGACGTAGGCGCCGTCCTCGCGTATCTGCGTGCAGACGCGCTTGAAGCGCTTCTCGTCCACGCCCTTGAGTTCCTTCAGCCAGGTAAAGCCCTCGCAGCCTTTCTCCAGCGCCAGCTCGGCAAACGCATCGCGGGTACCAGAGGTCGGCGGGGGACCGAGCACCTCGATCTTGACGTCAGGCAGCGTCTTGTCGATCTGCTTCCAGGTCTTGTAGGGGTTGTCGACCAACTTGGTCGGATTTGCAGGATCAGGCACCTGCTTGGCCAGCGCCATGTAGATCTGCTGACGGGTCAGCTTGTAGGTCGGTGAGGCCTTCGAGTTGGCCAGCACGATGCCGTCAAAGCCGATCTTGACCTCGACGATTTCCTTCACGCCGTTCTTCTCGCAGTCGGCAACTTCGCCGGCCTTGATGCGGCGCGAGGCGTTGGCGATGTCCGTGTACTGCGGACCGAGGCCCTGGCAGAACAGTTTCATGCCGCCGCCCGTGCCAACGCTCTCGACCTTCGGCGTCTTGAACTTCGAACCACGCCCGAATTGCTCGGCTACGGCGGACGAGAACGGGAACACGGTCGACGAGCCGGCGACGCTGATGTAGTCGCGGGCGGACTGGGCGTGCGCGGCGCCCGCCAGCATCATGGCCGCAGCCGAAGCGGCGATCAGGGTCTTCTTGAGCACTTTTTGAGCCTCCAGGATTTAGGTGCGGTGCGGACTTGCTGCCGGCCCTGGATGGCATGCCAACGTAGCATCAGCCGTGGTCCAGTACCCGCGACGGCGCAGAGGTTACGCCGGCTTTGTTACAGAATTGCTTCAGCGGAGAGACTGGTGACTGTCCGGATGCGTCAGCAGCTTGGAGGCTTCCTCAACGCTCCAGGCAAAAACCGATAGAGCCAGTCGCCATTCTCAAATCGTATCGGCGGTCCGTAGCCGACGCCGCAGTCCCGCTGCGTACGGCCCGCGCGCGAATTGTGCCCAGCAAACCGCGGGTATCAGCGGACCCGGATGGACGGGTGGACCGGTGTCAGCTTCATCCCCTCCGTGCGGCCTGTTTCAAGACGGGGAAACCATGAAGCGGTGGTATGAAGAGCAGATGAATCCAAGACTAATATTATTATAAACAATATTTTACATTATATTTCTTATGTCACATAACAAGTATGTGTCGCCCCGTTTAGCGGTCCGCCGCGACGGACTACGGCGTAACCAGCAGCCGCTGCGCCGGAAAATGACAGGTGAACGTCGAGCCCTTGCCCTCGGCGCTATCAACGGTAAGACGCCCGCCGTGTCGCTGCAGCGCATGCTTGACGATGGCCAGACCCAGACCTGAACCGCCGGACTTGCGCGAACGGCCGCGGTCCACACGATAGAAGCGCTCGGTCAGCCGCGGCAGGTGCTGCGCCGGGATGCCAATGCCGGTATCCGTGACGGCCAGGTGGCCACCCTCTGCATCCGACCACCAGCGGATCTGCACTGAACCTTCCGCCGGCGTGTACTTGACTGCGTTGGAGACGAGGTTCGAGGCAATCGAGTGCAACTCAGCCTCGCTGCCGAGCAGCCTGGCGGGCGATTCGAGCTTCAGGACAATCTCGCGCGGCCGCTGCTCGCGCGCCATCACTTCCTTGCGGATCACCGCAAGCATTCCGCCAATGTCTACCGGATCGAGCGCCGCGTCCTTGCCGGACGCCTCTAGCTTCGAAAGTTCCAGCAGGTCCTCGACGATCAGCCGCATCCGCTCGGCCTGGCGACGCATCTCTTCTATCGGGGATCTCCAGATGGACTCGACACTGGGGTCGTCAGCCAACTGGTCGAGGTAGCCGTTGATTACGGTCAGCGGCGAACGCAACTCATGCGATGCATTGGCGACGAAGTCCTTGCGCATCGCTTCCAGCCGGGACTCGCGAGTGATATCGCGAGCCAGCATCAACTGCTGGTCGCCCGCCGGGATGATCTGCAATGCGAGGTAGCGATCCTCCGCCGGGCCGAAACGAACCACTACCGGCGACGTTTGTGGCGCCGACTGCAGGTAGTGGACGAAATCAGGCTGCCGGATGAAGTTGTCGATACGCATACCGAAGTCGGCTTTGCGCCGCAAGCCGAGCAGCTGCGAGGCGGTACGATTGAACCAGAGAATTTCCAGTTGCGGCGAAAGCAGCACTACGCCTTCCGGCATTGCGGCCGTCAGCCGGCGGAACTCGCGCAGCAGCTGCACGATGCGCCGCTTGTGAAAGTTCTTGCGCCGGTAAATGCGTCCGACCAGCGCGACGACGTCACCCCATACCCCGCCAAGGTCTGGCGGCTGTTCCTCGCGCCGGTGACGCAGCCAGCGATGCAGCCGGTAGAGACTGGATAGCTGCAGGGCCAGGTAGCCACCCAGCACCACGACCAGCCACAGGTCCACGCGGCCGAAAATGATGCCGCCGACGATCGCAAAGGCAAGCGCTCCAGCCAGGCGAACCAGCGCAAAGGACCAGGGTGACTTCATCGTCTCTCTACGTGGGCCGGCTCGAGAACCGGTATCCCGCGCCCCGTACTGTCTGGACGAATCGGTCGTAGCCGAAGCTTTCGAGTGCCCTGCGCAGGCGCCGGATGTGCACGTCCACGGTGCGTTCCTCGACGTAGACGTTGCCGCCCCAGACCCGGTCGAGCAACTGAGCGCGTGAATAGACACGCTCGCGGTGGGTCATGAAGAAACTCAGCAACCGGTACTCGGTCGGACCCAGCGCCACCGCCCGCTCGCCGGCCAGGACACGATGACTGGCCTGATCGAGCACCAGGCCTTCCACCTGCACCATTTCGTCGGCGCCGCCGGGCACGGTCCGTCGCAGGACTGCATTGATGCGGGCCAGCAGCTCGCGCGGCGAGAAGGGCTTGGTGACGTAATCGTCAGCACCGCCTTCGAGGCCGGTGACCTTGTCGCTTTCGTCGGCCCGCGCCGTCAGCATGATGATGGGCACTTCCTGCGTGTCCTTGTCACGCTTGAGCTGGCGCGTGAGTTCGAGACCGCTCATGTCCGGCAGCATCCAGTCCACCAGCAGCAGGTCGGGACGGTTGTCGGCAATCTGCGCCCGGGCCGCGGTGCAATCTTCTGCCTCCGAGACCTGGTATCCGGCGCGCCGTAATCCGAACGCGATCATGTCGCGGATCGGCTTCTCGTCCTCGACGATCAGGATCTGCTTGCCGGTCATAACCGCCTGTCCTGTTGGGGATTTGCCCGATTTCCGGGTTTTGACCGACGACACCATATGAATAATTTATGACATCTCGATGACGGACGGGTGGCAGATGTCATAAATGCGGCTTGGCGCTATCAGAGGACTGTCTCCTCAAACCGTACCGGACCCCGGTCTACCGGCGGTGTGCCACCTCGTTGCGGAGGTACACGGGTAGTGCCTGTGCGGCATCAACAGCTCCACCTTCGGCAAAGATCCGCGCCCCAACCAGTGCTATTTCGCGCGCATGGGGAAGCAGCTCGGCATCGAACCCAGCCAGCCGCTTACCTAGCAGGGTGTGAAGCGCCGGATATGCCGACAATCCGTGCCCCGCTGCAAAGAAAATAGAACTGTCCCCATTTGGCAACTCATTGATTGGTGGAAGCACGACTTCACCGGGGTCGGAGACCGTCTCCCGCGTCAGGGCAACCGGCCTGTGCGGCTCGGTACAATCGAAGGCCGCCCAGTAGACCTGTGACATGCGCGCGTCGAGGCAGGCGAGCACATGGCGTGCGCCGCGATGGCTTGCCGCGCGCGCCGCCAACGCTGCGAGATCGGATACGGGCACGACTGGCAGGTTGGCGCCGAAAGCCAGCCCCTGGGTAACGCCAGCACCAATGCGCAGGCCTGTAAAGGATCCTGGTCCGCGGCCGAAGGCGATTGCATCCACCGCGGCCAACGCGACACCTGCCTCCGCCAAGACCTCCTGCACCATCGGCAGCAGCCGCTCGGCGTGGCCGCGGCCCAGCACCTCATAGCGTTCGGCAATATCGCCGTCAAAGACCAGCGCTGCCGAGCAGGCCTCTGTCGCCGTATCGAGCGCCAGGATCTTCATGCGTTCATGACCTTGCGCATGTCGACGCCCGCCTCCGCCAGCCGGCGCCTCAGGAACCGCGCTGCTTCGTCGCCTTCGTCGGTCAGTCGCGCCGGTGGCAACGACTGCACGAACATTCGCCCATAGCCGCGCGTGCGCAGTCGCGGGTCGCAGATCGCCACCACACCGAAATCCTCGCGATCGCGGATCAGCCGTCCGAAGCCCTGCTTCAGAGCCAGCACCGCCTGTGGCACCTGGTATTCGAAGAATGGATTGCCGCCGCGGCGCTTGATGCCCTCGAGTCGTGCCTTGAGCAGCGGGTCGTCGGGCGCGGCGAACGGTAGTTTGTCAATGACAACCAGCGCAAGCGCAGTGCCTCGCACGTCCACCCCCTCCCAGAAACTCGACGTGCCAAGCAGTACCGAGTGCTCGATCTCGCGAAATCGTTTTAGCAGGCTTTCGCGTGGCGCTTCGCCCTGCACCAGCATGGGGAAGCGCTCCTCGAAGCCGGCGCGCAGCCTGAGCAACCGGGCGGCCTCCTTCAACGCGCGGTGGCTGGTGAACAGCAGGAAAGTGCGGCCGTCGGCGGCCTCGATCAGCGGCAGCGCAGCGGCCAGCACTGCCGTGGTGTGGGTGCGATCCGACGGATCGGGCAGGCCCTGCGGCAGGTACAACATTGCCTGGTGCTCGAAGTCGAAGGGGCTCGCCACCCTCAGAGTACGGGCGTCGGCAGCGCCCACGCGCCCCAGGAAGTGCGCGAAGTCCTGGCCCACGGCTAGTGTCGCCGAGGTGAACACCCAGGCGCAGGGACGCGCGCTCATCAGCTCGCGCAGCCTGTCCGCTACCTCGAACGGCGAGAAACCCAGCGTGAAGCTGCGCCCGGCGATCTCGACCCAGCGCACACCGTCCTCGGGCCCGAAGCCAGACATTTCGGTCAACCCCTCCACCAGTGCTTGGCCGCGACGAATACAGGCCTTCAGCCCGGCATCGTCGCTGCAGGTTTCCGCCAGGCCCTGCGCAAGCAACTCAACAGCAGCACTGCACCCGTGCAACGACTCGATGAAGGCGTCGGGCAGCTCCGTCCAGTCGAGCCGGTCCTTGTTGCCGCGGATCGACGCCAGCGCCTGCGCGAAGACGTCCTCGACCCTCATGATTCGCTCGCGCAGCACCGGGTTGATATGCCCGGTGCGAACGAGCTCGGCGAGCGAATCGCGAGTCAGCGCCACCGCCTGGCGGCTGCTGACGGACAAGCCGAAAAACTGTGCGGCGACGTCCGGTACCTGGTGCGCCTCGTCCAGGATCACTGCATCAGCACCCGGCAACAAGTCGCCGAAACCCTCTTCCTTCAGCGCCAGGTCGGCCAGCAACAGGTGATGGTTCACGACCACGATGTCCGCCGCCTGTGCATCGCGCCGCGCCGCCACCACATGGCACCGCGAGTAATCATTGCATTCGACGCCGAGACAGTTGTCACGGGTCGAAGTCACGGCTGGCCAAACCGGATCGTCATCGCGAACGCCGCTGAGCTCGGCGATGTCGCCCGAGCGGGTAAGTTGCGCCCATTCACGCACGCGTTTAAGCGCCTTGACCGGGGGCGGCTCGAATCCGGGCAGCGCCATCGCCTGGTCGGCGAGCCCCAGGCGGTGCCGACACAGGTAATTGGATCGGCCCTTGAGCAGGGCGACGCGCACCGGCCGCCCCAGTGCCTTGGACAACATCGGCAGGTCACGATGGTAAAGCTGGTCTTGCAGGGTACGCGTACCGGTAGAAACGATGACATGCCGGCCGGATAGCAGCGCCGGAACCAGGTACGCAAAGGTCTTGCCGGTACCAGTTCCCGCCTCGACCGCAAGCACGGCCCGCTCTTCGAGCGCCTCACCGACCCAGTCGGCCATCTCCTGCTGTTCGCGACGCGACTCGAAGCCCGGCACCACCGCAGCCAACGGACCATGCGGTCCCAATAACTCGCCGACGCTACTCATGTTGAAGCAAGCGGCAGCCACCGGACCTGCAGCCCATGGGGGACGACTTTACAGAAGGGCGTTGCGGTGCATTCCACGGGCCGGCAGTGTAAAGAAACGCCGCCCATCCGTGTATGAATGAAGATCAGGAATGCCCCCATTGTTGATATAGCGCGACCGCCCCCCATTCACGCGCCGGTGCGGTGCCGCGCCAAGGTATCTCTATTGCCATTTATAATGATATAAATCAACAAGATAAAGGATTATCATAATCTATTAAATTAACTGATGCTCAGGCACAGACAGGCGCCAGGACAGGCCGCCGACAGGTCGAGATGATAGTTTCATTTTGGCGCAAGCATTGGCCGGTAGGATCGTAGAGGTCGAACCGCGGAATGTGCCTACCTGCAGACGCGGTATTGCGTTTCTGCTCCTCTATAATCAGCAATCCATTTCAGCACACCGCCAATGCGTACCCCTTCACACGCCGGCCCAGGGAGACCCGGCGCCGACTGAAGGCTCAGCGGCATTCACGAGGAAAGAATGGCCACCCCAACGCCCCACACCGCCGTCCCGCAGCACCAGCCAAAGATAGTCGCCGACTGGGTTGATACGGTCGCACGACTCACCCGCCCCGACAGGATTCACTGGTGCGATGGTTCCGAGGAGGAATACCAGGGCCTGATCGAGTTGATGCTCGGTACCGGCGACCTGGTGAAGCTGAACGAGGAAACCCATCCCGGGTGTTACCTGCATCGCTCGGATCCCACGGACGTGGCCCGGGTCGAACACCTTACCTTCGTGTGCACCCATCACACCCACGACGCCGGTCCAAACAACAACTGGATGGACCCGGTGGACGCCAAGCGGCTCATGACCGAGCTGTTCGAGGACTGCATGAAGGGCCGCACGTTGTACGTGGTGCCCTACTGCATGGGGCCTATTGACTCGCCCTACTCGCGCTGCGGTGTGGAAATTACCGACAGCGCCTATGTCGCTGCCAACATGAAGCTGATGACGCGCATGGGCGCGGCCGCGCTGGAGCGCATTGCGCGTGAGGGCAATTTCGTCAAGGGATTGCACTCGACCGGCGAACTTGACCCCGACCGGCGCTACATCATGCACTTCCCGGAAGAACTGTCGATCATGAGCTACGGTTCCGGCTACGGCGGCAACGCCCTGCTCGGCAAGAAGTGCCACGCGCTGCGCATTGCCAGCTGGCAGGCACGCGACGAGGGTTGGATGGCCGAACATATGATGCTCGTCGGCGTCGAAAATCCCCGGGGCGAAACCCATTACATCGCCGCGGCGTTCCCCTCGGCCTGCGGCAAGACCAACCTGGCCATGCTGATACCGCCGGAATCCATGCCCGGCTGGAAGATCTGGACGGTCGGCGACGACATCGGCTGGCTGCACCCGGGACCGGACGGCCGCCTTTACGCCATCAACCCCGAAGCCGGTTACTTCGGCGTGGTCCCAGGCACCAATGCCCAGACCAATCGCCAGGCCTACGAGATGATCACCCACGACACCATCTTCACCAACGTTGCGGTGACAGCGGATAACCAGCCATGGTGGGAGGGCCTGGACGAAGGCACACCGGTGACGGACTGGCGGGGCCGGCCCTACGATCCCAGGAACGGCCCTGCAGCCCATCCCAATTCGCGTTTCACCGTAGCGGCCAGGCAAAACCCCATCTACTCGAAGATGGCCGATGCCCCGGGCGGGGTGCCGATTTCGGCTATCGTGTTCGGCGGGCGCCGCCGCGAGTTCACGCCGCTGGTCTACCAGGCGCGCAACTGGGCGCACGGCGTGCTGGTCGGTGCATCGGTCGCCTCGGAGACGACCGCCGCCGCCACCGGCAAGGTCGGCATCGTGCGCCGTGACCCGATGGCAATGAAGCCTTTCTGCGGCTATAACTTCGGTGACTACTGGGCTCACTGGCTGTCGTTCGCGGGCAAACTCGAGCAGCCGCCGAAGATCTTCCACGTCAACTGGTTCCGACGCGACTCCGATGGCCGCTTCCTGTGGCCCGGGTTCGGCGAGAACCTGCGGGTACTGGAATGGATCATCGCGCGCTGCGAAGGTCGTGGCGAAGCAGTGGAGACGCCGATCGGTTACCTGCCGACTGCTGCGGCGCTGAATAGCGCCGGCCTGGATGTGGATGCCGCCATCCTCGAACAGTTGCTGACGATGGTGCCGGAAGCCTGGCGCAAGGAAATGACTGACGTCGAGGAATACATCGACGCGTTCGATGAACGCACGCCGCATGATCTGAAGGTGGAGCTGGCGGACGTGCGCAGGCGGCTGGGTTAGGGCGGCGTGGCTGTCACAGGCCTGGTGGCAGTCGCGTGCTCATTCCTCGCAGAAGTACTCGATGGTATGCACCGAGTCTGGCTCAGGCGGCTGCCCGAAGCCGATCATGCCGCTGCCCTTGAGCGACATGGAATCGCGCCGCACGAACGACTCCTCACCCTTTGAGTTCCGGACGAACGAACCGTTGGTGCTCTGATCCACCAGCACGAATCGGTTCTTGCCCGCCTCCACCCGGGCATGCAAGCGCGACACCAGGTTGCCGCGAACTACCAATCCGCTGTCGTCGCCACGGCCGATCGCCAGCGTCGCCCGCTGCCGGTCATCCAGTACGACGTCGCGACCAAGGTAGTGCAGCCGAATCCGGAACGGCTGGTGTTGCTCGGTAATGGTCGCGATGGCTGGCAGCATGCTGGTAGCGTCCTCGCCCTGCCAAAGTACCTCGAAGACTCCTACCTCTCCGTGCTGGCCGCGTGGTACCGACACGTCCACCTGCCGCGACACGCTTTGCCATTCCGAAGCGAGACGCCGATAGATTGACTCGGTGATAATGATCTGGCCGGCCTTGGCCTGGCTGGTCATGCGATTGGCAGTATGCACTGCTGCGCCGAACACGTCGCGTGGCTCGATGACGGCAGGTCCAAAATGAGCGCCTATGCGGACTGCGATCTGCTGGCCGTCGACCACCAGGCCGGGGTGGGCGCGGATCTCGGTCTGAATCTGCACCGCGGCGTCGAGGGCGCTGTCGCAGTCTTCGAAGGTTGCCATGATCTCGTCGCCCATGGTCTTGACGACCTTGCCGCCGTGCTGCTCGGTGGCCCGGCGCATGACGCCGACACAGATCGCGACCAGGTCGCGCGCGGACTCGTCGCCGAAGGTTTCGAACAACCGGGTGCTGCCGACGACGTCAGCGAACAGGATGACGAGTTCCGTGTCCTTGCCCATGGGTGGCCCGACCGCCTCCTGCGCGCTAACCGACGACGAAATCCTGGCCCCGCTCGTACAGCTTGATGGGGGGAGGTTGAGGTGTCACCAGTATAGCAAGCGCCGGGACCGAGCCTATTCGGATCAGCAACTACTTGCCGCGGGGTATTGCCAAGCCGGCCCGTCGCTTAGACTGCGCCCCTGGCGCTGAGGAAACCATCATGCCCCGGCTACTTGCAGCCATGACCTGTCTTGCCCTGCTGCCGGCTGTCGCGCTCGCGCAAGCCCCCTTCACCCAGGCCGATATCGCCACGGCCGCACGCCTGCGCGATGCGGCACTGGCCGACAACGGGGCCTATGACATCGTAGCTTCGCTGACGACCGAGGTGGGCCCCCGTCTGGCGGGATCTGCCGGGGACAAGAGGGCCGTCGCCTGGGCCCAGCGCATGCTCATCGAGCTTGGGCTGTCAAACGTTCGCCTGCAGCCGGTGATGGTCCCGCACTGGGAACGCGGCCGCATCGAAGCGCGTGTTACCGCCCCGTTTCCGCAGACATTGGTGGCAACGGCGCTGGGCGGCAGCATTGGAACGGACGAAGCCGGCATCGAAGCCGAGGTGGTTCGTTTCGATAACATCGCGGAATTGCGCGCCGCGGCAAAGGAACAGGTTGCCGGCAGGATCGTCTATCTCGGGCAGCGAACCGAGCGCAGTAACACATCGGCGGGATACCTCGGAACCGTATACAACCGCGTATCGGGGCCGAGCATCGCGGCCAGCCTCGACGCCAGGGCGCTGGTGATCCGCTCCGTGGGCACCAGCAACGACCGGATCGCACACACAGGCGCGCTGTCCTACGACAACAACGCGCCAAGGATTCCCGCGGCCGCACTGTCCAACCCCGACGCCGACCTGCTGGAGCGAATGCTCGCGACGGGCAAGCCGGTACGTCTTTTCCTGAAGATGGGCGCGCGCGAGCTCCCCTACGAGCAGTCGGCCAACCTGATTGCCGAGGTTCCCGGCACCGACCTCGAGGACGAGGTCGTCCTCATCGGTGCGCATCTCGATTCCTGGGATCTCGGAACCGGGGCGATAGACGATGGCACAGGAGTCGCGATAGCGGCTGAGACTGCGGCGCTGATCGCACGCTCCGGCGCGAAGACACGCAGGACCATTCGCGTCGTGCTGTTCGCGAGCGAGGAGTACGTCGTCGCCGGCGGCGCCGCCTACGCGCGACTTCCTGAAGACGAGATAGGCCGGCATGTGGTGGCCCTCGAGGCGGATGCAGGAGCCGATCACGTTCTGGCACTCGACTCGCGCGTCCCTGAAGGCAAGCGGGGTGTGGTAGAGAGCATCGCCGGAGTCCTGGCGCCGCTACGGATCGAGCTGGGGAAAAACGAATCCTACGGCGGCGCCGACATCTCCGGCCTCATGGCCGGGGGGGTGCCCGCGCTCAGCCTGCGGCAGGACTGGACCAACTATCTGGACGCCCACCACTCGCCCAACGACAACCTCGACAAGGTCGACCGAGTCCGTCTAAACCAGGTCGTTGCGGCCTATGTAGCAACCGTCTACCTCGCCGCACAGGCCGAGGGTGGTTTCGGCCGGATCGACCCGCCGGAACGGACCAAGCCAACGACCTCCGGAACCAGGCAATGAGCAGCTGCTGGCGCCCTTTACTGAACGGTCTTGGACCCGACGCTGGAGTAATCGCTCTCCGCGCCTGAAGCATCGAATGCCGTCATCACGAAGTACCATGTGCCCTGCGCAAGGTTGTCGACGACATAGGACGTTAGCCCGGCGTTGTCCAGGGTGACCCGATTCGAATAGCTGTCCGGTGAGTTGCCGTACAGGATCCGGTAACCGGCCAGGTCGACCAGCGGCGTGCCGTCGGTGCGTTGCGTCGGCGGCTGCCACGACAAGGTGGCGCTGCCTTTCGACGCCTGCTCGACCACAATCGAGAACGCCGGCAGGGCTGCCGACGACGTTCCATCGCTGACGCTGACCCGGACGTTGGAATACGTGCCCGTGCTGCCGGATCCCGGAGTGCCGCCCAGCTGGCCGGTCGACTTGTTGAAGGAGGCCCAGGCAGGCTTGTTGGTAACGCTGAAGGTCAGCAAGTCTCCGTCAGCATCTGACGCGCCCGGAACGAACTTGTAGGGTTGACCCACGGTCACCACCGAGGCCGGCGTGCCGGTGATGCTGGGTGGGCGATTCGCAGTGCTGACGACGATCCCGAAGGCAGGCAGTGCCGAGGTCACCTTGCCATCGCTGACGCCGATGACTATATCGACATACTCGCCACTCGTGCCCTCGGCAGGCGTGCCCGCCAACAGTCCGGTGCCGGTACTGAACGTTGCCCAGGTGGGCTTGTTGCTGATGCTGAATGTCAGCGAATCGTTGTCCGGGTCGGTGGCGGAAGGCTTGAAAGAGTAAGACTGCCCGGCAACAACGGATCCCGCCGGGGTTCCGGAGATGGACGGAGCGCGGTTACCCGTTTCAACGACGATGGCAAATGGACCGAGCGAGCCAGTCTCCACTCCATCGGTCGCTGTAATCGTGATATCTGCGTACGTGCCGAGCTGGGTGTCTGACGGAGTTCCGGCGAGTTCACCCGTCGAACTGTTGAAGGAGGCCCAGACGGGACGGTTTCTGATCCCAAAGCTGAGCTTCTGTCCGTCCGGGTCGAACGCGATCGGTACAAAGCCATATTTCTGTCCGCTCGCCGCCCTGCCTGGCGGCGTACCGCTCAGCACCGGTGTCGCGTTGTCATAGACGGTGATGCTGAAGGTCGCCAGCGAGGTCGTGTAGGTGCCGTCGCTGACCGAGATACGTATTCCTGGATAGCTGCCGGCCGAGCCAGCCGGTGCCTTACCCGATAGCGTGCCGTCGGATGCGTTGAAGCTCGACCAGTCGGGCTGGCCGGAGATCGAGAACCTCAGGCTGTCACAGTTGGCGTCGGCAGCGCTGGGCGTGAACTGATAGGTCTCGCCCTCGGTCAGCGAGAAGGTCGGCAGCCCGTCGATCGTCGGCGCGATCGGCGTCTTGTCGCACTTGCTGCCGAATAGGTTTCCCTTGATGACGCCCCATGACTTGCCATTGCTGTTGTTCTTGCCGGCAACGGCCGGCGTCGCGAACAACATGGCCGCTAGCACAACCGATAATACGCGGCACCAATGCGAACAAACGGAACGATGCATCGAAATCATTTGGCAACCCTGCTTTCTCGCATTGCGAGACCAGTGGCTTTGCGTCCCCGCCTCGCGACGGGTTTGCCTTTTTCAAATCACTCCCGGACATTTCGCACGCCAACGTGCACCGGAAGCACATGGCTGCCAGCGGGAAATCCTGCGGTTCAAGACAAGGGGCGCTCAGAATAGCGGAGGGCAGAACGTCCATCCGCCGAACTGGCAACCCCGCTGTCGTAGGCCCTGTAGGCCGTTAGACCGGAGGCTTTGCGTCCCCGCCTTTCGACGGGTTTGCCGCTGCAGTCCGCGCCACTCTATGTGAAATCGCGGGCGTCCGGCAAGACTGCAAACTGCCAAACGGTGATGCGTTTCACACAAGAAACGGGGCGAGCCCTTTCCTGCTAGCCGTTCAGGGCGCGCAGCGCCTCCGACAGCAGCGCCGGAGACGTCGCCCCGCGGTTCACGCCCTCGCTGAGCGTGCGCCGCCAGTTGCGCGCACCTGCGCGGCCGTTGAACATTCCGAGCATATGCCGGGTGATGGCACGCAGCGGAACACCTTGAGCGACCTGCCGGGATGCGTAGTCCTGCATCCGTGCGACAACCGCGGCCGGATCCGGCGCATGGAAATCGTCGTCGTACGCCACCCGGTGCAGCGCTGAGAGCACATAGGGATTGTGGTAGGCCTCGCGTCCAAGCATTGTGCCGTCAACGTGCTGCCACTGATCCACTACCTGTGGCACGGTCCTCAGTCCGCCATTCACCACGATTGTCAGCTGTGGGTAATCGCGCTTGACCTGCCATGCCCGCTCATAGTTGAGTGGCGGGACCTCGCGGTTCTCCTTCGGCGACAAGCCTCGCAGAACTGCCTTGCGTGCGTGAATTATGAATACCCCGCATCCCGCGGCCGCGACTTCATCGATGAATTCGCGCAAGAAACCGTAATCATCCCGGTCGTCGATCCCGATCCGGGTCTTCACGGTCACGGGCACCCTTACCGATGTGCGCATGGCGCGCACACAGTCGGCCACCAGCCTGGGCCGGGCCATCAGGCAAGCTCCGAACGTCGCACTCTGCACGCGGTCGCTGGGGCAGCCGACATTCAGGTTGACCTCGACGTAACCGAACTGCTCGCCGATCGCTGCAGCCTCCGCCAGCATGGCCGGATCCGATCCACCCAGCTGCAGCGCCACCGGATGCTCCGCCGGGTCGAAGCCGAGCAGGTAATCCCGATCGCCGCGCAGGATTGCGTTGGCCACGATCATCTCCGTGTAGAGCAGGACACGCGGCGAAAACAGGCGCAGGAAAAACCGGCAGTGCCGATCAGTCCAGTCCATCATCGGCGCCACCGACAGTCGCCGGTCCAGAGGCACGACCAAATCGCTGCCGAGCTTGCTGTCGAAGGCAAGTTGCGACTCCGATTTCATGTCAGCTACGGCTTGCGCCGTGCGGCAGCGGCCCGGCCCGCATGCCCGGATCCGCCAGCGCCGCGCGCACGGCCTGCTCCAGCAGGCCCACCCAATAGCGGATGCCGCCCGGCGTCGCCAGCAGGTCCTGCCGCACCTCGAAGCCCAGGTAGGCCAGACCCCTCACCGCAGCGTGCGCATGCAGCGTGTAGTCGGTCGGGTGGCGACCCGAGTAAGGCTCGTTGTCGCCGACATGCAGGCCATTCACCCGACGAAGGGAATCGATTACCGGCTTCGGCATGCGTTCGTCCTTGTCCCAAAGTACACCCACGTGCCAGGGCCTGGCGACCTCGCCCATTAGCGGCGTGAAACTGTGTACGGAGACAAACGCTGGCACCGATCCTCGCGCCAGCATGATATCGAGCTGGGTATCGATGGCCGTATGGTACGGCGCATGGATGTGCCGGATGCGCCACTCGCGGTCCTCCGCCGTGATGCCGATATTTCCGGGAATCGCGATGCGGTCGCTCTCGACCGGAATGGCCGAAGGGTGGTCGAGGCGCCGATTGCAGTCCACTACGAGGCGCGACCAGCGGCAGAGGATGGCCGGCGCGTCGAGTGCGGCCGAAAGTCCCCGGGTCAGTTCCGCCGCGCCGATATCCCAGGCGATGTGTTCGAAGGTATCCGGTTCGGGCACTCCCAACGTCCCCAGGTGCTCCGGAAAGACCCGGCTGGCGTGGTCGCAGACCAGCAGCACCGGAGTCGAGCCGTCGGGATTCAGGAGTTCGAAAGCGGAAGCGGCGGACATTGCGCTGCCATTTTACGGCACCTGTCTACCTGTGCGGGAATTCCTCTATCGGGGCCGGCCGGCCCAGCAGGTAACCCTGCGCATAGCCAACCCCGATTTCCTGTAGCGTGTCGTACACCTCCTGGGTCTCGACCCGCTCCGCAACGACGTAGATACCCATCGCGCGGCCGACCTTGACGATGGCCTCCACCAGGCTCCGGTCCACCCGGTCCCGCGCCACGTCCTGCACGAACTGCCCGTCAATCTTCAGGTAGTTCACTGGAAGGTTGCGCAGGTAGTTGAATGACGACAAGCCGCTGCCGAAGTCGTCGAGCGACACCAGGCAGCCGCGGGTCGACAGCTCGCGCATGAAGTGGCTCGCATTCGCGAGATTTGCAATGGCCGCCGTTTCGGTAATCTCGAAGCAGAGCACGCCCGGGGTCGGATCATGCTCCTCGAGCCTCTCAATCAACGAATCAAGGAAACCCGGGTCGGATAACGTGGTACCCGACAGGTTTACTGCCACCGTAAACGGCGCATCGAAGACGCCGTCGCGCTTCGATGGCACCAGGGTAGCAAGGACCCGTTCGATGACCGATCGATCGAGAATCGGCATGACGTTGAAGCGCTCCGCCGCCGGAATGAACTCACGAGGCATGACCACACGGCCGTCTTCGTCCCGTAACCGGAGAAGCAGCTCGTAGTGCGGTCGAGAGTCGCCATTGGCGGCAATCGGCACGATCGGTTGAAACACGATGTCCAGGCGCCCTTCGTCGTTGGCACTGGTCAGGCGTGAAACCCATCGCATCTCGCGATGTCGCGCCGAGGCGCTGGCCGGATCGTAGGTGTGGACGCGGTTACGTCCACCGTCCTTGGCGGAATAGCAGGCGACATCAGCAGCCGACAGCAGCGTCGCGATGCTCTCCGTTTCATGATTGAGCTCCACGATGCCAATCGACGCGCCGATCTGCATGGTGTTGCCGTCCCAGTCAAAGCGGTAGTCGCGGATCGCCTGCCGGACTGCCTCGGAAATCCGGATCGCGACGTCCATGCTGCAGTTCTGCAGCAGGATGCCAAACTCATCGCCGCCGAGCCGGGCCAGTATGTCGACCGACCTGATCCGTGTCTGCAACAGACCGGTGACCTGCCTGAGCAGCTCGTCGCCGGCCGGATGACCACAGGTATCGTTGACGATCTTGAACTGGTCGAGGTCCACATAGACCATGGCGTGCGTGACAGCATGATCTTCCTGAGCCGCGTCCCAGGCCATACTGAGCCGGTTCTCGAATTCGCGCCGGTTGATCAGCCCGGTCAGTGCATCGTGAGCGGCCTGGTAGGACAGAAGCCGCTTCATGCGCCGCTCCTGGCTGACGTCGTGGAATACCATGACGGCGCCTACCATGTTTCCGTCGCGATCCCGAATGGGAGCAGCACTCGCCTGAATGGCGATTTCGCCGGCGTTGCGCCCGTTCAGGACCGTCTGATCCGACAGGGTGACGGCGGTTCCGTCGCGGACGACCCGGTTGACGGGATCCTCGACCGGCTCGTGTCCCGACTCGGTGGTCAGCCTGACCACCTCGCCGATCGACTTGCCGATCGCCTCCGAGGCGGTCCAGCCAGTCAGGTGCTCGGCAACCGGGTTCAGGTAGTCGATGACGCCTTGCTGGTCGGTGGTGATCACCGCGTCCACGATGGACTGCAAGGTGACCTGCGCGCGCTCCTTTTCCTCGAACAGGCGGATCTCTGCGCGCTTGCGCTCGGTCACGTCGGTGATAGTCCCCTCGAAGCCAATGACCTTGCCGAGTGTGTCGCGATTGGCCCGAGCGTTCTCGCTGACGGTAATCACGGAGCCGTCCTTGCGCCGCAGTTCGTACTCGGCCTCGACCAGTTCGCCTTCGTCGATGAGCTTCTTGACCAGGGTATTGCGCTGGTCCGGATCGACGAACAGGTTGCCGGTCAGGCCAACGACGCTCAGCGCCTCAAAGGACTCGTAGCCCAGCATTTCGATCAGCGCCGGGTTGGCAGAAAGCAGTTCCCCGGCAAGCGTGACCTGGTAGACGCCTTCCACGACGTTGTCGAACAAGCCACGGAAGCGCTGTTCACTGGCCCGCAGGGCTTTCTCCGCGCGACGACGTTCAATCGCAATGCGCGCCAGCTGGGTCATCCGGGCCATCAGTTCGAGATCGCGCCGCGAAGGAAGACCGGTGCGCTTCAGGTACACGGCGAAGGTGCCCAGCGTTCTGCCGTCATCGTGACAGATGGGGGTAGACCAGCACGCCCGCAGGCCAGCCTGCAATGCCGCATCACGTCGGTATTCCCAGAACGGATCATTGCTGAGGTCCGGCACGATGATTTGCCGTTGCAGCGCCACCGCGGCAGCACAGGATCCGTAACGAATCTCGGCGGGCACCTCTTCCATCAGTGCCACGTACTCACGCGGCAGGTTCGGGCCGGCGCCATGGGTCAGCACGCCATGAGCAGGGTCGTAAAGGCGAATGCAGCAGATCGACTGCGGCAGCACCTGCTCGATGACATCGGTGATCGCCTCGAGCGACTTGGTCAGGCTGGCGTTCGACGCGATGCGCTCGAACACCCGGCGCTCACCGGCGGCGATGTGCTCAGCCCGCTTGCGATCGGTGATGTCGATGATGCTCGCGCGGATCAGTTTCCCGGAGGAACTTGGCAGGCGCACCAGGCGAACCTCGCAGGGAATATCCCGGCCTTCCGCATCGCGGTGCAGCCACTCGAAGACCGGCGTACCACCATTCAACGCCATTTCGATGTGACCGCGGGCCCTGCCGAACGATTCTGTTCCGTCGGCCTGATTCGGCGGGCTGATTTCCTCGGGGCCCACCCGCAACAGCTGGGCCCGGGTCATCTTCAGGAATTTCGCGGCGTTTTCGTTGCAGTCCACGAACTTGCCTGAATCGACGTCGTAGACGACGACGACTTCGGGCGCATTCTCGACCAGCACCCGATAGCGGGCCTCGCTGTCCTTCAGTGCGACTTCCGCCTTGGTGCGCTCCAGCGTATCGCGCACGCAGACAATGTAGATCACCCGCTTCCTGAGCAACATCTTGCTGACAAGTATTTCCGAGGGCATCAGTTCGCCGCGCTTGTGCTTGGCGTTGGTGTCCTTGGCAGCCAGATCGTAGTGGGTGTTTTCCTGCGAAGCGGCCAGGTCGTCGAGCGCCTGGGCGATGTCGCCGCCGGGCGCAAGTTCTGGCAGCAGCTCGTCCAGCGTCTGCGACAGCAGGTCTGATTGCCTCACGCCGAAGAAGCGCTCGGCAGTGCGGTTCAAGCTCTCGATGCGTCCGTGCTGGTCGCAGGAGATGATTCCATCCTTGACGTGGTCGAGGATGGCCTGCAGCTTGACGGCACCCTCGCGCTCGAGTGCCTCGGTCATTGCGTTCGCCTCGTCCGAGGCGATCTGCATGACTGTCTGGAGCGAGTTACGGTCTGACTCGAAGGAGTCGTACTGTCGGCTGACCATCCTGATCAGCTCACGGACACGGATCTTGCCCAGGCTATCCGCCGCTTCCATGAGCTGCCGCTCGAGCAGCGAATTGACGGCGTCGTCGTCCCGGTCCTCGCTGCGCCTGTTTGGTGCCGGCGCCGGGCGCGCCCCCTGATCATCCCCTTCGGACGACATGGGATGCAGGCGCATCACCCTGGCTTTATCGCCGGCTTTCGACATGACCACCGCTCTCCGACACGCCCGACCTGCGGGCGCAATGCGACAGAATGTGGTCCGATATTAGGGATATGGCTGGTGGCCGAGCGTGACGGCCTTAACGGTTCGGGCCGTGGCGGACTGTGAATCGGCTCTCAAACGCAGCTGTCACCGGGCCGGCGGCGACAGCCACTCGTCATGCCCGCTCCGCCCGTTTCCGCTCGCCTTCCTTCAGGTATCGCTTGCGCAGCCGGATCGACCTCGGCGTCACCTCGACCAGCTCGTCATCCGCGATGAACTCCATGGCCTGCTCCAGCGACAGCCTGATCGGCGGCGTCAGCAGCACGTTCTCGTCCTTGCCGGCGGAACGGACATTACTCAGCTTCTTGGTCTTCAGCGGGTTCACGACCATGTCGTCATCACGGCTGTTGATGCCGACGATCTGGCCTTCATATATCGGGTCGCCCGGCCCGACAAACAGCTTGGAGCGCTCCTGCAGGTTGAACAGCGAATACGCAACCGCCTCGCCCTGGGCATTCGAAATCAGCACGCCGGACATGCGCGGGGCAAGTTCCTTGTCCAGCACCGGTCCGAAATGGTCAAACACGTGGTACATCAGCCCGGTGCCGCTGGTCAGCGTGCGGAATTCCGTCTGGAATCCGATCATGCCCCGGGATGGGATCGTGTAGTCGAGACGGACCCGGCCCTTGCCATCCGGGACCATGTTGTCGAGCTTGGCACCCCGCTCTCCGAGCGCCTGCATGACCGCACCCTGCGCGAACTCCTCTATGTCCACCGCCAGCTGCTCCCACGGCTCGGCCTTCCTGCCATCGATCTCCTTGACGACGACCTGCGGTCGCGATACCGCGAGCTCGTAGCCCTCGCGGCGCATGTTCTCGATCAGCACACCCAGGTGCAGTTCGCCTCGACCGTAGACCACGAACCTGTCCGGATCGTCGGTTTCCTCGACCCGCAGCGCCACGTTATGCAGCGTCTCGCGCATCAGCCGCTCACGCACCTGGCGACTGGTGACGAACTTGCCTTCCTTGCCGAAGAACGGCGAGGTGTTGGTCTCGAAGGTCATGCTGATGGTCGGCTCGTCCACGACCAGGGGCGGCAGCGCCTCGACCTTGGCCGGGTCGCAGATCGTATCGGAGATCTTCGGTTCCTCGATGCCGGAGAATGCCACGATGTCGCCGGCGGTAGCCGACTCGGCCTCCACCCGCTCCAGGCCGTGGAACCCGAAAACCTGGCCGATGCGCTCGCTGCGGACCTCGCCGTCGCGGCAGATCACCGAGACAGCGGCGCCGCGTCGCAAGGTGCCGCGCTTGATCCGTCCGATGCCGATAGCGCCGACGTAGCTCGAATAGTCGAGCTGGGAGATCTGCAGCTGCAACGGGCCGTCCACATCCACGTCCGGAGCCGGACAGAACTGCAGGATGGTCTCGAAAAGCGGCGTCATGTCACCAGTGATGTGCGCCGTGTCGCGCCCGGAAAGGCCCTTGATGGCCGAGGTGTAGACCACCGGGAAATCCAGCTGCGCCTCGCTGGCGCCGAGGCGGTCGAACAGGTCGAAGGTCTGGTTCAGCACCCAGTCGGGGCGCGCCTCGGGGCGATCAATCTTGTTGATCACCACGATGGGCCGCAGGCCGTGCGCGAAGGCCTTTTGCGTCACGAACCGCGTCTGCGGCATCGGTCCGTCGACGGCATCGACCAGCAGCAACACGCAGTCCACCATGGACAGCACGCGTTCGACCTCGCCACCAAAGTCGGCGTGTCCCGGCGTGTCGACGATGTTGATACGATAGTCGCGCCAGCGGATGGCCGTGTTCTTGGCCAGGATCGTGATTCCCCGCTCCTTCTCCAGCGCGTTCGAATCCATGACGCGGTCGACGACGGCCTTGCGGGCGTCGAAGGTGCCGGACTGGCGAAGCAGCTGGTCGACCAGCGTCGTCTTGCCGTGATCGACATGGGCGATGATCGCAATGTTGCGCAGATTCTGGATCACGATGGGGCCGGGAGCTGGGAAAAGGGGCGCGGAGTATACGTGATGGCGGCCCCGGCCACCTCCCTTTGCCTAGCGCACTGTCGTTTCGGCTTGCATCGAATCGATGAGTTCACCTGCTGCGTCGTGGACGGGCAGCCGATCAGGCTTGGCAACCACCGGCGCTGCGGTCACCACCCCCGCCACCTGCACCGGTATCCTGAATGGAAGTCCCTGGCGGACACCATTCACTTCGAAGCTGAGGAAGCCCGACAGATAGCGGGTACCGCCTGAGGTTGGAGTGGTGGCGATTTCGAAACTGGCTACGCCGTCGGCCGGCGCAATCCGGGAATCTTCCGTGCCCGGAATCATTTCCCGGACATTTACGACCGCCAGACCATCGTCCCCCTCGACCACCAGTTCGACGGCCCCGATCCCGGCCCCGGAGCGCACTTGCAGGGCCAACTGCCCGGGAACCCCAGACTCCAGGGCGGGTCCTGGTGCGAGAAACACCTGCACAGGTGGCCTGGGCTTGCCAATGAAGGGCCTGATCGAGCCCGCGCGAGCCGGACTCGCGGCGACATCCGCCCGCCAGCCCAACTTCGTCCCAGGGTCTTCTTGCCCTTGACCGCAGCCGACGGCCGCCATCGCGAACATGAACGAACCGAGCACCACCCCTGCCTGGCTGCTTACCGGAATCATTGCTGTGTCACCGTAACGGCAATTGGCGTGTCACCGCGCGCCGTGGAATCCGCTCCGCACACGACTTCACCAAGGTTGCTGCACTCGGCAACGTCGAGCACGTAGGTCCCGGCTGCAAGGCCGGAGTAGGTCGCTTCCTCCAGTCCGTCGCTGGCGCTGAAGTCGAAGCCCGAACAGGCGCCCCCGTTGGGACACTGATCTACCGCATTGCGATACAGGGAAAAGTCCGGGTCCGAACCCACCGGACCCTGCGCCCTGATCCGCAGGAAACCGCCAGATGGCAGGTCGATGCGCAGGTAGCGCCGACCCCCGAGCCGGTTGTAGGCCTGATAGAACGTATCACCGGGATCAGCGAACTGGATGGTGCTTACCGTATTGACCGGTACCCCGAGGGTGACCGGCTCGAATACCGGCACGGCGTCCGGATCGGCCGGCCAACCTGTCGAAGTGTTGCGGAGCACGGGGGTTTCACCCGCCCCGAAATCACCTTCTCCGAAGATCCGCTCTGCCTGCAGCAGTGAGCGAATTGCCGCCTGCGCTGACGGGTTTCGTGTCTCCAGCCCATTGGCCATCACGTAGATGCTGGTCAAGGCATCGGTCGTGCGCATGTCGTTGCGCATGACGGTGTGCATCGATCCATAGCCCAGTTCTATTTGGTCGTCCCCTACGCCATCGTACACGTCCCACAGGAATTCATGGACGGAAGCCTCGGCAAACCAGCCGGACTCGACCAGGTAAGGCGACGTGTCGTTTTCCATGTCGAATGCGAACGCCAGGTTTCCGGACGTCCCAAAAGTATCCCGGTACCACTTGTTGTTGAGCACAAATCCCTGGAATGCGTTGCCCCAGCCTTCCGACATCGCCAGCGTCAGGTCGTGGCGGGTATCGATCGAGTGCGGTCCGCCGAGCGAGTCGCCGCGGGAAAACGCGTCCTCGAAATAGTGCCCGAACTCATGCGCAATCACCGAGGGATCGAATTCGTCGGCATCGTCATCGGCATTTCCGCTGGCATCTCCCAGCACGTAGATCCCCGCAGTCGTCGCTGAACAATTGTCCGTCGCCGCGATGGTACCGCCGACGTAGAACGTCGTACCGATGGCGCCACTCGCCGGGTCCGGCCGCCCGTCGCAATCGGCCGAGTTGTTGAGCGTTGACCAGAATACGTCGACGGCCGGCATCGTCAGGTTGGCCTCGACGCCCTGCAGCAGTTCCTTCGCCTGCCAGAGCATGTCCAGGATCGCAAAAGGTGCCGCGGCGCGCGTGCCAGTGTAGGAAGTGCCGCCCCAGCCGGTTGCCGCATTGAGGTCAATCCGTGCCGTGCTGCCGGTAGGCGTGACCACCGAACTGTCCAGCGCGTACAAGGCATTGCCCGAAGTGTTGTTGCGCACCTCGAAGTCGTAGCCGCTGGTGCCCGGCTTTACCAGCCGGGCCTTCACGCGCACGATGATTGGCGTGTTGGCTACGCTCGCCGAATAGTTTCCCGAAGTGGCCTCGGTGGTGGTCGTTACCAGCACAGACTGGTCCGAGGAACGCAGGATCTCGACCGTCGCGCCCCGCACCGGCAGCCGCTGCAGGTTGGAAAAATCGAGCGTGTTGTTGCTGCGATAGGACGGCCGCTCGAAGGTCACCGTGCCGGAGACGGTGACGTTGCCGCCAGGTGGCGGAGTCGTACCTCCACCGCCTCCGCCGCCTCCACCGCCCCCACCGCAGGCGGACAGCGTTAGACAGGTCGCAGCAACCAGGCCTGCCTGAAGAACAATACGCGCGCGATCCATGCAAAGACTCCAGGGATCCGAATACCCTCCCCAATCCGGAATTCTACGTGAACGGGTTGCAGGGCGTAGATGAAGGAGACAGTCTCCACCGGCGACAGTTCCCGCGTGGTGCCTGGCGCCGCCTACGTCGCTCCCTCCACCGCCCAGTACTGCTCTTCCAGTTCAGCCACGTGCCGCTCCCAGTAAGTCGCCTCCCCGAACCATGGGAAGGCCCGGGGAAACGCCGGGTCGTCCCAGCGCCGGGCCAGCCACGCCGCATAGTGGACCATGCGTAGCGCCCGCAGCGGCTCGATCAGCCCGACCTCGCGATAGTCGAAATCGGCAAACTGCGTGTAGCCCTCGAGGAAGTCGTCGAGCTGCTTGCGCAGTTCGTCCCTGGATCCCGCCAGGAGCATCCACAGGTCCTGGATCGCCGGGCCCATCATCGTGTCGTCCAGGTCGACGAAATGCGGTCCTGACGGCGTCCACAGGACATTATTGCGGTGACAGTCACCGTGGATCCGCAGGTAGCGGAGTTCGCCGGCGCCTGCAATGCGCACTTCGACCAGTTCGAGCAGCTCGTCCGCCACTTTTTTGTAGCGATGCGCCACGTAATCAGGGATCCGGCCGGAGTCCAGCAGGTAGTCGACGCTGCCCCGACCCATGGCCTCAGGTGACAGCGACGGCCGGTGGTCGAAACGCCGCCTCGCACCCACCATGTGGATACGCCCGAGGAATCGGCCCATCCACTGGCGATCCTCCTCGCTGCCCAGTTCCGGCCATTGCCCGCCACGGCGAGGAAAGATGGCGTAGCGGAAGCCGGCATGGTTCAGCAGGGTGTCGGCGGCCGGCTCGAGCAGGGTACAGTCCTCTTTGGGGACAGTCCCAATTGAACCCGGCAGCCTCCCCTGTTCGATCACCAACGGCGCCACCACCGGGATCTCCGCTGCCGCCAGCTCCAGCGCGAAGGCGTGCTCCTCCAGGATCGCCTCGTCCGACCAGCGGCCCGGCCGGTAAAACTTCACGACCACCGGCTCGTCGTCCTCCACCCCGACCTGATAGACCCTGTTTTCATAGCTGCCCAGGGCAAGGACCCGGCCATCACACCGAAAACCGGCTGCCTCGACCGCACCAATGATGGCGTCGGGCGTCAGCGCGTCGAACGGGTGCCCATCCTTATCCTGCCTACCAGTTCTCAAGACAAAGGTGCTCCACTTGGTATCATCGATCCAACATATCGCGGAGAGCGCATGAGCACCATCCTTGTCACCGGCGGCGCCGGCTACATCGGAAGCCACGTCGCCCGGCAACTTGGCGAGCGGGGTGAGGACATCGTCACCCTCGACAACCTCTCGACCGGGTTTCGTTCGGCCGTACTCCACGGAGACCTCGTAGTGGGCGACACCGGCGATGCCGATCTCGTCTCCCGCCTGCTGCACGAGCGCGGCATCGACACGATCATGCACTTTGCCGCGCACATCGTGGTGCCAGAATCGGTCGCTGACCCGCTGAAGTATTACCGCAACAACACCGTGAACACCCGCAACATGCTGGAATGCGCAGTGAATGCCGGGGTGAAGAACTTCATCTTTTCCTCGACCGCCGCGGTCTACGGCATCCCGGAGGGGGGTGTCGCCTCGGAGGACACGCCGACCCAGCCGATCAACCCCTACGGCCTTTCGAAACTGATGAGCGAATGGATGCTGCGGGACGTCGCTGCCGTTACACCACTCAACTACGTAGCGCTGCGCTATTTCAATGTCGCGGGCGCGGATCCGGGCGGGCGAATCGGCCAGGCCACTCCCGAGGCCACTCACCTGATCAAGGTCGCTTGCGAACACATTGTCGGCAAGCGCGACCAGGTATCCATCTTTGGCACCGACTTCGACACGCCGGACGGCACCGGAATTCGCGACTACATTCACGTCGAGGATTTGGCCGCGGCCCATCTCCGCGCGCTCGACTACCTACGGGCCGGCGGCACCTCCTCCATCCTCAACTGCGGATACGGACAGGGATTCAGCGTAAGGCAGGTACTGGAAACGGTTGCCGGGATTGCCGGCCAGCCAATGAACATCGACGAAGGCCCCCGGCGCGCCGGAGATCCCCCGAAACTCGTCGCGCGCGCGGAACGAATTCGCAGCACGCTGGACTGGCAGCCGCAGCACGCGGATCTCGCTGGCATCGTAGCTTCCGCCCTTGCCTGGGAACGGAAGTTGCAGTCTTCGCCAATGACCTGAATCCGGCGCTACCGTGCATGCCCGTGGTACCTGCTCCGCGTTACGGTAACCTATTCGCATGCCCTCACTGCGCCCCAAGTCCCTCAGCAGCCTGCTGACAGTCAGCCTGGCGCTGCTGATGCTGCCGCTGCTACTGGCAGTGAGCTACGGCGCCCTGCAACTCAGGCAGCTCTCCAAGGACAGTGACGAGCTGGTCCGCCAGAGTGTCGAGACAGCCCGCCTGACGCAGGGATTGTTCCAGAACATCACCGCCATGGAACGCGCGGCAAGCCTGTTTGCCGTGCTGGGCGATGTCCGCCTGGCCGAGGCCTATGCGACGTCACAAGCCTCATTGATCGAAACCCTGGATACGTTGGGCGAGCAAGGAAACCCGTCGCCGCTCGCCGGCGACCTCGGGCGAATTGCGGATACCTTGTCCCGGATTGACCTGCAAATGACCTCAACCGGGTCAACGCAAGCGGAAAGCGTTGCCGTCATGCAAGACCGATTCGAGGCGTTGTGGCAGCAAGCCGGCGAGCTGGCCGAGAGCACCCGCGAGCTGACGGATTCGCGTCTGGCCGAACTGGAATTTCGGACTTCGATCAGCCAGCGTTGGCTGTTCTGGGCCCTGGCCGCGCTCATCCCGGTCGGGCTCCTGCTCGCGGGAATCTTCGGATATTTCGTGCTGCGGCCGCTGCGAGGTATCGACCGCGCGATCGCGGAACTTGGCCAGGGTACCCTGTCGCGGCCCATCCAGGTCGAAGGACCCTCGGATCTGGAGGCGCTGGGCCGTCAGCTGGAGTGGCTGCGCGGCCGCCTGCTCGAGGTCGCCGAGGAGAAGAACCGATTCCTGCGCCAGATGTCCCACGAACTCAAGACACCATTGGCCAACCTGCGCGAGGGAACGGACCTGCTGGTGGACGGCGCGGTGGGGCCGCTGGACGATAACCAGCGGGAAGTCGCCGGGATCCTGAGCGAGAATGCCCTGAAGCTGCAGCACCTGATCGAGAACCTGCTGTCCTACAGTGCCCGGCAGAGCCAGCCGGAGCGACTCGACTACAGCAACTTCCGTCTGCCCTCGCTGGTGGGAACCGTCGTGGATGCGCAGCGACTGGCGCTGGCCGCCCGTGATGTGACGCTCGATCTGGAAGTTGACGAGATCCTGATTGCTGCGGATCGCTCGAAGCTCAAGCTGGTTCTCGACAACCTGCTATCCAACGCACTGAAGTTCACGCCGCGTGGAGGCACCATCCACATCCATGGTCACATGGACGGTGAGCAAGCCGTGATCGATTTTGCAGATACCGGTCCCGGCATCCCGGTGACCGAGCATGAAAGAATATTCGACGCCTTCTATACCGGCAGCGCACCCCAGTCGGGACCTTTGAAGGGAACGGGAATTGGCCTGTCGGTCGTACAGGAATTCGTGCAGGCACACGGCGGCACGGTGGAACTCCGCCAGGGCCTTTTCCCGGGCGCCCACTTCCGGCTCCGGCTACCGATTTCGAGCCTGCGGGAACCTTCAGGACAGAGCACCCATGCTGCGTAGCCGTCAGTTAGTGGTCCTGCTGCTCGCACCCCTGGCGGTCGCGGGTTGCTCGAGCGTGGACGACTGGGCTGGCTTTGGGCGGCAGAAGCCCGTCGCGGAAGTACCCGTGTCGACCGGCGCTGACGTGGTCGCCCAGCACCTCGATGTCTTGAACCAGCTGGGATCCGGTCCACCGGCGGCACAGGCCGAAATCGCCGAGGCATCCCGGGCACAGTTCGTCAGCAATCCGACTGCGAACCACAAGCTTCGCTACGCGCTGGTGCTGTCGACACCGGGGCACGGCCGCACCGACTTCGTTGGAGCCCGCGTGTTGCTTGGAGAAATTCTCGCGACTCCCGAACGACTGACGCCAGCCGAGCACGCCCTGGCCGGCATCGTATTCCGGGACCTGAACAACCTCTTGTCGCTGCAGGCGCAGCTCGACGACCTCACGGTAGCCATGCACTCCGCTGACAAGGAACGCAGCGCGGCGGCCAATCGCCGGATCCAGGCGCTTTCGGCAGACAATGCCCGCCTGCGAAAGCAAATCGAGGCAGCGAACGCCAAGCTCGAGGCAGTGGCAGAACTCGAGAAGGCGCTGGTGGACCGGCACGTGACGCCAGAGGCCGCGAAGTGACTGCGGAGGAATCCCGCCGCTACCGGGTGCTGCTCGTGGATGACGACCCGGGGCTGCTAAGGCTGTTGACCATACGCCTGAAGACCGAGGGCTACGATGTCGCCGCCTGCGAATCTGCCGCCCAGGCCCAGGCATCGGTCCCGCGATTCAGGCCGGATGTCGTTGTGTCAGACCTGCGCATGGCGGAGCAGGATGGCATTGAGCTGCTGAAGAGCCTGCAAAGGCGCTATCCGGCCCTGCCAGTCATCCTGATGACCGCTCACGGCACCATACCGGACGCCGTAGAGGCCACCCAGAGCGGGGCATTCGCCTTTCTCACCAAGCCAATAGAACGCCAGGAACTGCTGGAGAAGATCAACCGGGCGTTGAAGGTATCGGGATTCGTAGCTGCTGGCGAGAACTGGCGCGCCAGGATCCACACTCGCAGTCACGTCATGGAAGAGCGGTTGTCCCAGGCGCTGGTGGCATCCGGTGCGGATGCGCCGGTCTTGCTCGTCGGACAGCCCGGCACCGGAAAGTCGCAATTAGCCCACGCGATACATGTCGCCAGCGCACGTCGCAACGACGCGTTCGTCGAACTCGATCTCGCGGTCGCGGATGCAATCAGCGTCGAACAGGCGATCGAGAATTACCGGCAAGGCCAGGGCGGCCCGGAGGCCGGCGCTGCGACCATTGGCACCGTCTACCTTCCGGAAGTGGGCGCACTGTCAATGCCGGCGCAATCCCATCTGGCCAATTTTCTAGCGGGTGGTGCCGGGGCGCAGCCGGGCGGCGGGCGGCCGCTAGCGTTAATCGCAGCGACCACCAGAAACCTGCAGCAGCTGATTGCCAAGAGTCAGTTCCGGGAGGACCTTTACTATGCCCTGTCCACCACCCGTATAGATCTCCCCCCACTCTCGCAGCGGCGCGAAGATATCCCGTTGCTGGCGGCCTTCTTTCTCGACGAACTGGCCTCCCGCAACGACGATCGCCGCGTACTCGCGCCAGAGTCTCTGGAGCTGCTGATGACCGCCGAGTGGCCGGGCAATATTCGTGAGTTGCAGAGCCTGTTGACCCACGCAGTCGCCTCGGCAAACAGCCCCGTCATCAGTCCCGACGTCATTCAGAGGCTGCTTGGCGGTGCTGCCACCCGACTCCCGAGCTTCGCCGAGGCAAGGGAAGAATTTACCCGCAATTACCTCGTCCAGCTGTTGCAGATTTCACGTGGAAACGTCACCCAGGCGGCCAAGCTGGCCGCCCGCAACCGTACGGATTTCTATAAGTTGCTGGCGAAATACGATTTGTCGCCGGAGTCGTTCAAGACCTGAACGTCCGCCGCACTGCGCCTGCAGCGACTGGGGCGACGCTCCAGGCGGCACAGGCCAGCCTACTCCCTTTCGATACCGAGTCGATCCATCAGGTCGTAGAGCGTGGGTCGGGCGATTCCCAGCAGCTCTGCAGCTCTCGACAGGTTGCCCTCCGCCGTCGCGAGCGCCTGCTGGATCGCATGGCGCTCCGCCTGCTGGCGTGCCTCACGCAGGTTGAGCGGCAAGACGTCGGTACCCCCTTCGCGGAGGCCCAGGTCCGCTGCTGTCAGTAGTGGGCCGTCGGCCATCACCACCGCCGTCTTGATCTTGCTTTCCAGTTCACGGACGTTGCCCGGCCAGTCGTGGGACTCGATAGCCTCCACGGCATCGGGAGACAGCCCCCGAACGGGACACCCCAACTCGGTCGAGAATCGCTGCAGGAAAAACTGCGCCAGCAGCACGGTGTCACCCGGCCTCTCCCGCAGCGGTGGCACGGTAAGGGTCACCTCGCCAATGCGATAATAGAGGTCCTGCCGGAACTGGCCCGCGGCGATCATCGCCTCCAGCCGCTGGTTAGTGGCGCAGACCACCCGCACATCCACGGGTATTTCCTCGCGACCTCCAACCCTTTCGATGACACGCTCCTGCAGGAAACGAAGCAGGGTCGCCTGTAACGGGGCCGGCATGTCGCCGATCTCGTCCAGGAACAGCGTGCCGCCGCTGGCAACCTCGATCTTTCCCGGGGTAGTCTTGTGCGCGCCCGTGAAGCTGCCGCGCTCGTGGCCGAACAACTCGCTCGCCAGGAGACTCTCCGGAATCGCGGCGCAGTTGATCGCAACGAAGCGGCCCTTGCTCCTGCTCCCAAGCTTGTGAATCGCCCGGGCCAGCAGCTCCTTTCCGGTGCCGCTCTCACCCAGAATCAGTACCGATACATCCGTGGCCGCCACTTTCTCGACCGTACGACACAACCGTTCCATGCCCTCATCGGCGGTGATGATTCCCTGGATGCGCGGCGACGACGTGGCGCCTGCCAACTTGCGGACTTCGTCCTCGAGGGCAACCATCCTGAAGGCACGATCCAGCATCAGTCTCAGGACGTCGACATCCAGCGGCTTCTGGAAGAAATCGTAGGCGCCCAGGCGCACCGCATCCAGCGCACTTCCGCGCTCCGCATTACCGGTAAGCACGATCACCTTGGCATGTGGAGACAGCGCCAGGACTTCGGTGAGCGTCGCGAGACCCTCGGTAACGCTATCCGGCTCGGGCGGCAAGCCAAGATCCTGCAGCACTACCGCCGGTTCGTGCCTGCGCAGCGCAGCCACCGCCTCCTGACGCGTCGCCGCGAAGACGAGTTCATACTCGTCAAGCGACCACTTGAGCTGTTTCTGCAGGCCAAGGTCGTCTTCGACCACCAGCAGGCAGCGACGGCTCGCGCTGCTACCCTTGCATGCCGCTCCTGTCGCCACCGATTTCATCTTCACGCAACCGCCGCGACTATAGAAATGGGCAACACCAGGCGAAAGGTGGTCCCGTGGCCCGGCTCAGACTCTACTACGACGTCTCCACCATGGGAGCGAGCGTACTCCCTTGCCTGATAGGCGCCGATCCCCATTCCCTTGCTGCCCTTGGTGCTGTCGAAGGGCTTGAACAGCCGGTCCCGCACGAACGCGGGCGTCATGCCTGCCCCGGTATCGGCAATCGACACCACCGCTGCACCATCCAGCTCCTCGATCAAGACCTCGATCTGCCCGTCTGGTGGAGTTGCATCCTGCGCGTTGCGGATGAGGTGCTCGATGATGTTACCCAGCTGTTCACGCCTTGCGGCGACGCACAGCCCACTCGCCGCGACTGTCAGCCGTGGCCGAGGATACCGTCCGAGGGTTCGCTCGATCGACGCAGCAGCGACCTGCTCGAGACCGACGTTCCCGGCACCTTCACCATCTGCCCCCCGGCCGAGTTGCTCGATCAGTCGGGAAATCCGCCCCGCCGCGTTGGCCACGGTGTCGATCGCGTCGTCAATGAACTCCGGATTCTGTTTGTGGCGACCTGCGTTGGTCACGACCATCTGCAGCTGGGCCGCAGCATTTTTCAGGTCATGCATGAGGAACGCGGTTAGGCGACTGTAGGCCTCGAATTGCCTGGCCTCGGTCAGCCTTCGCTCGGCCTCGTGTTGGGCGACGTGAGTGGCGACGTGTCGCGCGACCGTCTTGAGAAGGTCGCGATCCTCGAAGGTCAGCGAGAATTGTCCTGGTGGATCCTCCAGCAGGATCATTCCCATTAGCTCATCCTTGAACAACATCGGGACGATCAGTCGCCAGCGGCCGCCGGCGACCAGCCAGTCGGGCAGGTGCAGCTGTTCGCGCGAGGAGCGACCGCTCCTCTGATCCTGGAAGTCCACGACCCACTCCCGACGGCCGAGAAGATCCATCAGCCGGTGATTCGCACCCAGCCCGAAGGCACTCTCGGGCAATGCGCCATCGCTCGGCCAACTTGCGGCGAATCGGAGTGTCCCGGAGCCCTCATCCTTCAACAGCAGGGCCGCGGCGGGACTCGAGATGATCTGGGCAATCGCACGCAGGCCGGCGACGCGCGAGTCCTCGCCTGCGGCATTGTCAGACAGGGTCGCGATGAACCGCAGCCATTCCTCGCGATAGTCATACTTGTGTTCGAAGAAGTGCTTGAGAAGAAAGACCCTCAAGCGCCGCCGCAGAGATGCCGACGCGACCAGGAGAATGAGCAGCGAGAGCGCTGCAACGTAGAACAACATCTGGGCGATGTCGCCCTGGCTTCCTCCTACCAGACGCACGAGGTGACCACCGATCGCGGTGAGCAGGATGTAGCCACCGATCGCCGTCGCCAGCGTCGTATAAAACGCGGCGTCGCGCGACACCGTGAACGCAAACGGCCAGCGCGTGCCGCGAGTGACCGCCAGGGCGATGAACGGTAACGCCAACCCGGAGGTATAACCGCGTACGAGCCAGATGTCAGCCGCGCCTGAGCCCGATACAAGGGGCTGAAGGTAGAGAATGATGTCGCAGATCATCACGGCGCCCAGGCCAATGCCGAGGTAATTCATTCCCCGCCGTTGGCTGCCGTCCGAGCCCGTACGGACGCTTCCCAACAGCCACATGCCGAGCATCGGCATGATCAGGCCGCCGGCGACAGCAGCCGCGCCGACCGTCTGGTTGTCCAGCGCGATCGCAACCAGACCGACGCACAGCACTGCCAGACCCACTGCCTGCGCCGCGCGCGCAATCAGCCTTGCGGAACTACTCGCTTCGGCACCGCTCGCTAGTACCGCGAACCAGGCCAGATAGCGTGCGGAATCCAGGGTCACCGCGGACGCGTTCGGTTCAACCAGTTCTCTGGCGAAGACGACCAGCATCACCGCCCACAGCGCAGTAACCAGCGCGGCAGCGACCAGCCTCCAGCCGGATCCACGACCCTGCCAGGCGGCCAGCAACAGGAAGAAGAGCGCCGCGTAGCCGAGCGCTGATATGCCATAACCGAATGCGCCGAATGCAGACACGCCGGAAGACCCTACACGTTAGTGTCGCGCAAACGTACTCAGGGACTGGATTGAGATCGGATGCAGCGACTTCACCTTAGAAAAACGATGCACGATTTTGAAGTGTAGACACTTCTGGATGTGCTTGGCGAACATCGTTTCGCTGCCGCTTATGTCAAGCATCCTCGCCTCCCGAGACTCCAACTCAAAACTGATCGGACGCGCGCTGCTTTTCGGTGAACCCCGTCGCAGTATGGCCCGACATAGCACCGTGATAATCGACTCCTAGAGGGCAAACCCATCGAAAGATGGGGACGCAAAGCTTCCGGGCTAACGGCACCAGTGATGGTGCCCAGGCTAGCGGGGTTGCCGGCAGACGAGACCGCCGTCGATTCATCGACGCACGGTCACTCGATTTGTCGTCAATTGGCAGCAGTGCCGTGCTGGCGCGTCTCCGTCTCGTTTGAATGGTCCGCCCTCGTCTCGCGAGGCGGAGCAGTTGCAGGCATTCAATTCTCATCGCTGGCTCGTAGCTCTCGGACTTGCGGCGCTGCTCGCCGGCTGTTTCGAATCGAATCCATCGGCGAGAGCGTTGAATGGCACTGGTTCGCCCGCCTCACCCGTTGGCCCCAGCGGCTCTTCGAACAGGAGCCCCAGCATCTCGGGCCAGCCCCCGACTGCGGTAAAGGCCGGGGAGACGTACGACTTCCAGCCGAGCGCCAGTGACCCGGACAACGATCCACTCTCTTTCAGCATCCGCAACAAGCCCAATTGGCTTGCGTTCGACTCCAGTACAGGGAGACTGTCGGGCGTCCCGGGCGACGGCGATGTTGGTTCTTACGAAGAGATCGTGATTGCGGTCAGCGATGGCAAGGCCTCGGCGGAGCTGCCCGTCTTTCTGGTCGATGTCACCCAGGTGGCCATGGGCTCGGTGACGCTGAGCTGGACACCACCGTCCGAGAACACCGACGGCTCGCCACTGACGAACCTCGCCGGATACAAGATCTACTTCGGCAAGTCACAGAATTCGCTCGACCAGGTCGTCACGATCAACTCGCCCGGCGTCACCACCTACGTGATCGACAATCTGTCGCCGTCGACCTATTTCTTCGCGATGTCGTCGCTGAACGCGTCGGGGGTCGAGAGCGAACGCAGCCAGACACTCAGCAAGACCATCGCCTGACGACTGGACACCCGGGTTTTGGGTATCCGGCCAGCGGGCTTACGGGCGCCGTTGACCCGCACCCTGCATCCGTTGCAACCTAGCCATGCCCGTTGACCAAAGGGGATGGCGATGACGGCACTCAAGAAACAGTTCGAAGCGGCCCAGGCCGAAGTGCAGAATCTGCAGCAGCGGCCCGACAACGAGACTCTCCTGGAGCTCTACTCCTTCTACAAGCAAGCCTCGGATGGCGACGTCGCCGGCGACAAGCCCAGCGCCTTCGACTTCAAGGCGCGGGCCAAGTACAACGCCTGGGAGGCCCGCAAGGGAATGAGCAAGGATGCAGCGATGAAGGCCTACATCAAGCTCGTCAATCACCTGAAGTCCAGCTAGACGCGGTCCTTCGCCTGACAGCTCGGGACCCGCGTCACCATGCGGCGCTGTCCTTCGCGACCACTCAAGTGGTCGCCCGTCGAACGGCTGGAAACATGGTGGGGTTGTTACACGAGCTGCGGGAAACAGGCGTAGCTTTTCGGCGGAGCGCAGACGAACTAGCTGGCCGCGGATTGCTTAACCGCCAGGTTCGCAAGTTCAACCCGAAATCTGTCGACGCAATGCTCGCTGCCGTCTAGGGCTGGCCGCTACTGTCAACCTCAAACGCTACGCGAACCCGACACGATGCCGCGCTGCAGCAAATCAACGGCTATCGACCGAGAATCGGACGCCGCCGACAGGGACATGGTGTCTATACTGCGGCACGGGCCTTCCCAGACGGGAGGCCTCCTGGCATCACGCCACATCCAATACGCGCATCAGCGCCATAAAGGGGGAATGAAGGCAATGAGGACAAGAATCTTGTCGATCCTGGCAGCTATGGCAACGCTGCTCGTGACCATGCCGTCGCTCGCAGACAAGTTCGAGGCAGTGCACAGCATCAACTATCCGGACACCCAACGCGCCAAGCGGGCCATCGACACTCTGATGGCGGATCCGGCCATGAAGGGCGCCAAGCTCACGTTCTACGCGCGTGAGTTCGGCGATATGGAAGCTACGCACCTCGTCGTTGAGGACTTCGACAGCTATGCCGAGTACATGGACTCGACGGCGAAACGCCTCGCCAGCCCGGGCTGGTCGCGCTACCTGCTCGAAACGAATGTAGAAGCGCACTACCTGGGCAGCAAGCTGGTGATGGTCGTTGACGACCACGGCGCGGCGCGGCGCAGCGCCGGCTACCTCGTGGCTTACCTCATCAACACCACCGATCCCACAACCTATCGAGAGGGAATTGCCGACCTCAATCGTGAAGTGGGCAACCCGGGCGTCCTGCGACTGGCCTCGTTTCGCAGCGGCAGCATGGCCGTGACGCACGCAGTGCTGATTGGCGGGCCTGACTTCAAGGCCGTCAACGAGTACCTCGACAAACTCTTTGCGAGTGACGCCTTCGGCAAGTTCACCGCGAAGGTAGGCCCTACCCGCAAGGTGGTCGGGGTCGAGATGTACCGCCGCGTGGCGACCTGGGGGGACTGACGCTGTAGCTCCTGTCTGCCAGCCCGGTCAGGCCGTGAGGCGTGGCCGGGCGGGCTCTCGGCGTGCGGCGGGGGTCGATTACATCCTGCATTGCCCGCGGGGAGGACCTGGGATCGGCAACCGAGATCGTGAACAATCCGGTCTCACCCGCTCGCACGCACATTCCGCGCTGCGGCGTAGCTACGGGATGTCTGCGTCGGGTAGGTAGCAGGCCCCACCCACCTCCGTGGAGGTACCGTGAAGACACGGACCCCAGGGGGATGTCGGTACCATCTGCCCGCGTCCAACCGCTCTTCGTAATGCAGGCACCAAACGACGGCCCAACCTAGACACCTCCTTGCACTCGGACAAACGCCCAGGCGATGTCCGCTAACGACCAGGGTTGGACAATCGCCGGACAATAAAGCGCTGGCGTAGGGCGGGGATCAATACACCGAAATCCCGGACACTCTCGTGGGGTCGGCAATTTTTGTCACTTATCTCGCGTTTTGGCGTCCAAGTTACAGAACACATGCGCGAGACTATTGACGGTCATGCCGCTCTTGAAGCAATTGATGGCAATTTCGCCCCCAGCATTGATAGTGTTTCGATGCGCGTTTACTGTTGGCGAACATTTTGGCGATTTGGAGAAGTCATGCAGCTCACTCCACTGAGCCCCGGCCAAATTGCTTTCAATCATCTCTACATCGGTGTGCTGGTTACTGTTTTTTATGTAATTGCAGGCCCCATTTTGGTGTCGCAGGGATATCCGGGACTTGCTCCCCTGCTTCTGGCCGAGCTGCTCATTCTCGCGCCTGTCGGGATGGCCCATCTTCTGGTCACAGCGAAGTCAATGACCGGCCAATACCAGTTGTCGTCGGTGGTTGTGAATACGCGCACCATGCCGCTGCGGTCCATGGTTCTGTGGACTCTCGGCGGAATCGTGCTAGTCAACCTTGTCTACATACCGCTTTATCCAGTCGGCATATTTCTTAAGAATTCCCTATTTTCATGGCTGCCGAGATGGTATTTCGATCCCGGATTTGGGAGCACCGATGCAACCTTGATTGCCAAAATGTATCTGGCCGCGATTTTTATCGACGGGCTGGTCGGACCCATTGTTGAAGAGCTGTTCTTCAGGGGCTACCTGTTAGCCCGAATGGAATTTCTAAAAGGTTGGGCTCCCGTGCTAAATGGTGCTTTGTTCGGCGTTTATCATTTCTGGCAGCCCCACAATGCCCTGGCCCTAATTGGTGTCGGAATCGTATTGAGTTACGTAGTCTGGAAGACCAAGAACGTATATCTGGGAATTATCATTCATTGCTCGATGAATCTGCTGGGTGCCATCGGAGGCTATATGGCGGCCTCATCAGGAATGATGTTCAGCCGTTGATTAGAACCATAAACAGGCCGCTTCGACCCCACTCCGCGTTCAGTAGCGGGTGGCTCTAGAGTTTTCCGGCACTGTAATAGCCTTGCTGATCAACCACCGGGATATGGGTCAAGGGGTCCCTCTCGGACAGTTCACTCTTGGGCACTGTCTGCAACCTGAAACAGCCAGGACACCGCTCCCCACCTGGAGCGGATACCGTGAAATCAAAGACGCCGGGAGTGCGTAGGTACCATCTAGGCTCGTCCAACCGTGCGACATTTTTTATTTTTATGGCCAGGTTTGCGCCGGGCGAGACGCGCCGTCATTACTTCAAACTCGTAATCACCAGCAGTACGATGATGATTGCCCACCATGGCGCACTGCTAAGGGCGGCACTCAAGCCGAAGAAAATTGCTGCTGCAATTAGCGCCAGCCAGCGTCGGCGGTACGCAGGTGCCAATGACAATCAACGAAGACGATGTCGCTGGATACAAGTCTCTTGGTAGCGTCACCGCCCATCCATCGTGGGTTATCACGGACGACTGGCAGGAAAAGCTGCGCAACAAGGCTGCAGAACAAGGCGCAAATAGCCTCTTGGCGAGGCCTCCTGGACTTCTAGCCGTGAGGCGTGGCCGGGCAAACATGCCTGTGCCTGTAAGAATCGTTGCGGTCCTGATATCCAGGCGAGTGTCCCGTGCCGACGGGATGGCGCTCGGCAGCGCCTGATCCGTCGGCGGTCTTTGGGTGGCACGTCCCCTGCGCCCTACGCCGCCTTCGAGCGGTCTTTCTTTGGTACTTTTTGCGTACGGTGGTGAGTCAAAAAACTGGCATCTCCGCGCGGATTGCTCGGGCCCGCGGCCCTCGTCCCTCGCCTGCCAGCTCGGGACCAGCGCCGCCATGCGGCGCTGTCCTTCGCGACCGCTGACGCAGTCGCTCGTCGAACCCCTGCGGGGT
Organism: Gammaproteobacteria bacterium; assembly: GCA_024642505.1. Classification (GTDB taxonomy): domain Bacteria; phylum Pseudomonadota; class Gammaproteobacteria; order Steroidobacterales; family Steroidobacteraceae; genus SG8-30. The sequence continues at coordinate 13,569 of JAHEAZ010000013.1, read as the reverse complement.
TCTCATCCCGGATACGTCGCGCCACAAAACTGGCGTCCCCACGGGGATTGCTCGGGCCTGCGGCCCTCGTCCCTCGCCTGCCAGCTCGGGACCAGCGCCGCCATGCGGCGCTGTCCTTCGCGACCGCTGACGCAGTCGCTCGTCGAACCCCTGCGGGGTTCTCATCCCGGATACGTCGCG
>JAHEAZ010000013.1:0-13289 GCA_024642505.1 Gammaproteobacteria bacterium | reverse complement strand
CCACAAAACTGGCGTCCCCACGGGGATTCGAACCCCGGTTGCCGCCGTGAAAGGGCGGTGTCCTAGGCCTCTAGACGATGGGGACGTCTTTCAGAAAATTGGTGGAGCCAGACGGGATCGAACCGACGACCTCTTGCATGCCATGCAAGCGCTCTCCCAGCTGAGCTATGGCCCCACGTAGGAGGGGCGGGATTTTCGGTCAGGGGTCCCGAAGTGTCAATGGGTTAGCTGCCAATGAAGGCAATGGCCCGTTCGAGCCGCTTCAATACCTGCTCCGACCCGAGAATTGCCAGAGTCTGGTCGATCGGCGGCGAAACGCTGCCGCCGGACACCGCAACCCGGATGGGCTGGGCGATCTTGCCGAGCCCGACCCCTCCCTGCTCTGCCAGCGCCTGCATCAGCGCATGAATGGACTCGGCCGACCAGTCGCCAAGGCCGGCAAGCGCCTCGTGCGCACGCTCAAGATGAGGTTTCGTCTCCGGCGTCAGATTCTTCTTCGCAGCCTTTTCTTCGTACCAGGCCGGCTCGCGGAAGAAGAACACACTGCTGGCGGCCATATCCTTCAGCGTCTTGGCGCGCTCCTTCTGCGCAGCCACCACGGCTTCCAGGTCGGGACCGCCAGAGGTGTCGACCTCGAGTTGAGCGAGTTGCCACTGCAGCTCGCCGGCTAGACGCGCATCGTCCGCGCGCATCAGGTGCTGCTGGTTGAGCCAGCTCAGCTTGTCCGGGTTGATGGCCGCGGCGGACTTGTTCACGTCGGTGATGTCGAACAGCTTGCACATCTCGTCCAGCGTGAAGATCTCCTGGTCGCCGTGCGACCAGCCGAGCCGCGCCAGGTAATTGAGTAACGCCTCGGCCAGATAGCCTTCTTCCTTGTATTGCAGCACGCTCACAGCGCCATGGCGCTTCGACAGCTTTGCGCCATCCGGCCCCAGAATCATCGGCAGGTGGGCGTAGGTCGGCAGCTCGCCGCCCAGGGTCTTCAGCATGTTGATCTGGCGTGGGGTGTTGTTCAGGTGATCGTCGCCGCGGATGACATGGGTGATCTTCATGTCCCAGTCATCCACGGTGACGCAGAAATTGTAGGTAGGGTTGCCGTCGGAACGCAGGATGATCAGGTCGTCGAGCTCGCTGTTCTGGAACACAACGCGGCCATGCACTGCGTCGTCCACGACCACCTCGCCCTCCTGCGGATTCGCAAACCGAACGACGGGTGTGATGCCTTGCCGCGGCTGCGCATCGTGGCGGCAGCGACCGTTGTAGCGCGGCTTCTCCTTGCGTGCCAGCTGGTCGTTGCGCAGCTGCTCGAGTTCGTCCTTGGTGCAATAGCAGTGATACGCCTTGCCCTCGGCCAGCCACCGGTCAATGACTTCTCGATAGCGCCCGTAGCGCTGTGTCTGATAGTAGGGACCCTCGTCCGCATCCAGCCCCAGCCAGGCCATTCCATCAAGGATGACCTGCACGGCTTCCGGGGTGGAACGCTCCCGATCCGTATCCTCGACCCGCAGGATGAAGATCCCGCCATGCCGACGGGCATACAGCCAGCAGAACAGCGCTGTGCGCACCCCCCCGATATGCAGCATGCCGGTCGGGCTGGGAGCAAAACGGGTGCGGACGGTCATGAGGATTCCAGCGCTCAACCAGGGCCGCGGATTGTAGCAAGCGGCGCGGTGCACACACCGGTAACGAGACTTTCCCCAGGCGCAACCGCTGCCGATACCGCTGGCGCGGCATTCATTGACCGCCCCGGAGCCGCTCCGTAGAATCGCGAGCCCCAACGGGCGGTTAGCTCAGCGGTAGAGCACTGCTTTCACACGGCAGGGGTCACTGGTTCAAATCCAGTACCGCCCACCAATAATCAATTAGTTACGAAGTTCCCCCGCCCTTCGTACGGAAGTCTGTGCTCGGGGCCGGCCTCAGGCATCAGTTGCTCGAGTTCATCCGCGACTCCTCGAAGCTGCCCGGATGCATTGGCCGCATACGACTTGCCCGCAAGCTGTGTCGGCCTGCCGGAAAGACCCTAACAGGCTCAAGCACCTAGCCGGTGGCTTTCGGGTTGTTGGCTGGTGGCGCTGGCGCTCACGGCGCCTCTCGCGGCAATCTACACGGCCTGGGAATATGCCATGCCCGCCGCCCGAATTCCCAAGCACGGGCAAACTGTTTAGCGGCCTGAACGTGCCGTTGCAGAAGTGACTTGCGCCTGCGAATCGACGGTCTGGCTAGCGTTCCTTTTGCGGCGCAAGAGGAACGCGAATGCCTCTCAATCGCGACCCGGGTCGATATCCTGTAGGCTGGAATTACCCCACGAATTGGGGCCGTATTGCGGAACGAAACGTGTCGCCGGCCAGAGGCCGGCTTCAGTCCACCAGATTGCGCTGGCCTGCAACCCATGGCTGACGGACCCGAGATCTACGAGGTTGGCGATCTGCGGCTGGATGTCGGCCAGCAAAGGCTTGCGCGTGCCGGTAGCGAAGTTCCACTGCCCAGGCTGTCGTTCAACCTGCTGTTGGCACTCGTGCGCGCGGCGCCCAATGTCCTGTCGATCGATGAACTGATGTCGATCGTATGGGCGGGCCTGGTGGTCAACCCTGAGACCGTCATCCAACGCGTGAAGATGCTGCGCGACGCCATCGGCGACGAGCCGCGTGCTCCCCGCTACATCGGCGGACTGCGCGGTCGCGGCTACCAGGTCATCTGTCCGGTCTTTCGGTTCGATGGTGGTGACGAGGCAGTTCGACCGGCGCCAACCGCCGTCGACTCGAGCCAGATTTCGCAGTCCGGGGAGCCAGGTTCTGCGCCGGTGATACCCGACGCGAAGAACAGGCGCTTCGCGGCGCTGGCGTCCGTCGCCATCCCGGCCTGTATCCTGTTGGTCCTTGCCGCCATCGCATTGCGCGGTGGCGAATCCGGGATGCCCGAAGCACCGCCCGCCCACGCGACAGGTGACGACGCTCCGTCCGTGGCCGTCATGCCTTTCCGGGACCTCACGGTTGACGGCTCCGCCGGCTTCATCGCGCTCGGGGTTCCGGAGATGATCCTGAACCGGCTTGCAACGGTACCCGGGCTGGTGGTCATCGCGCGCGACTCGTCGTTCAACGTGGACGCAAAGTCCGCTGAGATCGAGGTCGCCCACGGGCTCGACGCCAGGTGGCTGGTCACGGGAAGCGTTCAGCGTGCAGCCGACTCCATCCGTATCACGACCCGGCTGATCGATCCCGAATCCAACCGACAGCTCTGGTCCGACAGCCTGGACGGCGACCTGTCCAGCCTGTTTTCCCTCCAGGAGAAGATCGCCGGCAAGGTGGCAGGCATCCTCCGCGAAAATATCGCGGGCCTTGCCACGCTGCCGCCAGGCCGTCGTGCCACGCGCAGCGCTGAAGCCTACCTCCTGTTTCTTGAGGGGCGGTCGAGGCTGACACGATGGACCATCGTCGATGCCGAGGCCGCGGCAGCTGCTTTTGAGCGAGCCATCGCGCTCGATCGAGAATTCGCCGAAGCCCACGCGTCGCTCTACGACGCCAGGATGATGGCCGCAGACCGACGCCGACAGGATCTCGACGCCGCCCGCCGCGACAATCGACGCCTGATTGAGCGCGCAATTACCCTTGATCCGGACAGCGGCGCCGCCTATTTCGTTCGGGCCATCTGGGCACCGCGGGATGATCCCCGAAGAGACGCCGACTTCAGTCATGGCGCCAGTCTCGACCCCAGCAATGGTCGCGGCCTGACTGCGTATTCGGAATTTCTCGACCAGCAGGGCCGGCGCGATGAGTCCGAGGCCATGCTGGCACGCGCCCTGCGAGTCGATCCCCTTTCGCCCCGCGCCCAGTTCCACCACGTAATGCGCGGATTCGGGGAGCAGGACCCCCCGACCCAGGAAGCACTGATGTTGAAGGTGCTCGAGCGGGACCCCAACTTCCAGCCCGCACTGCAGCGGTACGCCAAGTACCGCTGGATTCTGGATGGTCGCCTCGCCGAAGCCGCCTCGATCATCGAGCACGCCGTCGCCGTCGATCCCGAGAATCCCTGGTCGCGCTATACGGCCTCGGCGATCTATCTCGATCTGGGCGACCCCACCGCGGCTGAAGCAATCGCGTCCGGCTCCGCCCAGTCCGCCATCGCAGGCCGGCTCCTGCAGTCCCTGCAACGGGGCGATAGCTTCGGCGCAGGCGAAGCAGCCGAAGCGGGTGCAGTGCGAGCCTACAATCGTTTCGAAAGCTGGGGCGAGGCGGAGTCAATCCGTGACTCTGCATTGGCTTCGCACGACTATGGGACGGCCATCGACTATCTGAACAGACGCTACGGGCTGTCCGACAGCGCCGAGCTGAACATTGGCAACTTCCGGGCGGCCACCTACGTTGCACAGCTGCTTCGCGCCAGCGGCGACCAGGACGGCGCGAACCGGCTTCTCGACCGTCTCCTTCCAGCTATCGATGCAAGCCTTCCGAAGTTCGGGGCCGTCTACTCACTGCGTACGAAGGCGATGATCCTGGTGCTCAGGGGCGATCCGAATGGGGCGCTGGCTATGCTCGAAGAGTCCTTCAGGGCCAGCGACTATACGCAGTGGTGGTATACGCTCGAGCATGATCCACTGTGGCAGCCGCTGCGGCAGGATCCGCGGTTCAGGGCGCTCGACGCGAGCGTCCGCGCTCATGTTGCCAGCGAGCGCGCAGCACTGGAACGGTTGCGCCAGAGTGGCGCCGTACCCGCTTACGACGCAATGCAGGCGAGAACCCGGCCCGCCGTGCGTTCATGAACGCGACCGGACCCTGGCCTGCGGCGCGCATGATCCTGCTTCCGCTGACCGTGGCCGTTGCGCTGCAGTTTGGCGGTGTCGGCACGGCCCGCGGCGCGTCGGTGACCCTCGAGGAAGTCGTGGTCACGGCGCGGCGCGTGAACGAGTCGCTGGCTTCGATCCCGATGGCCGTCAACGTGGTCGAGAGACCCCGGCTCACTCAAGGAGCGTTTGACGGGCTCCAGTCGCTCGCAATGTCGACGCCCGGCCTGTACTTCGAGTCGATGTGGGGCGGCGACAACTCCGCCGTCGTACTGCGCGGTCAGTCACAACCCAGCACGGCAGGAGACAACGTCGGCATCTTCGTCGACGGCGTTTACCAGGCCGCGCGCTACGCCGTGGACGTCGACACGCTCGACATCGAGCGCGTCGAGGTCGCGCGTGGACCACAGAATACCCTGTTCGGGCACAGCACCTTCGCCGGCGCAGTACATTTCGTGACCGCCGAGCCCGGCGCCTCCAGTGAGTCCAGCGTCTCCATTGGTGCGGGTTCCGACGGCTACCTCGCTGTCAGTGGGATGCTGTCCGGACCCATCGGTGACGGCCCAGTCTCGATGCGCCTGTCCGCAGGCGCCAGCAACTTCGACGGAACCGGCCGCAATGTCGCGGCACCCGGGCAGTCCCTGGGCGCGATCCGGCGCCGTGCGGCGGCGCTGGTACTTGCAACGACAGACGACCTGGACTGGTACGCACGCCTGTCTGTTCGAATGATGCAGCGGGACTCCGGCCACCCCTTGGCCGGCGAAATGACCTATGACGACTACAACTGCGGCAGCATTGATCCGGCATCCGGTGCCTGGAGCTATTTCTGTGGCAAGTTTCCGGTCCGTTCGTCCTTCGACATCTCGCCCGCGCTGCCCGACAGTGCCCAGGACACCGGGCAGGTTTCCTTCCATCTCCAATGGCCGTTGGCCGGCTTGGTTTTCGAGAGCGATACGAGCTACTACCGATCCAGCGCCCGCCTCATTCGTGACTTCGACGGATCCAGCGCCGGTGACCTGTTCGGCGTTTGCACGCTGGACTCCAACTGCAGTGGCCTACTCGGACCACCCCGGATTGTCGACCGGCTGATATTCGTAAACGAGGTCCAGCGACAGCTGCCGGAAGTCACGGAAGTGTCTCAGGACGTCCGTCTCCGGCAGGAGGCTGAAAACGGAATTCGGTGGCTGGTCGGATTGACTGCATTCGAGACCGACGAAGTCATGAGGACCCAGCTGGGCGTGGACGGCTCCGGTCTGAATGCGTCGGAGCGGCTGACGTCGTACCTGCCTCGTACACCGATGCTCGTCGGTCCGGTATCAGCCTTTAACCGAGCGCTGGTCCCGGATCCGGACAATGACGGAGTCGAACAAACCCTCACACGAGACCGGACACGGACGCTGGCCGTGTACGGCAGTGTCGACTGGGACATTGCCTCGAATCTCCGTTCACGCGTCGAGGTCCGCGCGACGCGTGAGCGCAAGTCAATCAACAGCGTCACGGCGAACTTCTTGCCGAGCTTCGGCAAGGCCATCAGGTCGCTCGACTTCACGGATGTCACGCCACGCGTCAGCGTGGACTACCAGCAGGACGGATCAATGGTCTACGTCTCGGCGGCAAAGGGCTCCCGCTCGGGCGGCGTCAATCCGATCCCGGGATTGCTGCCGGAGGAGCAGGGCTTTGAGCCCGAGTACAACTGGACCTATGAGCTCGGCGGGCACTACACAGCGTCCGGTGGCCGGCTGGATGCGATGGCAACCGCGTTCTATGTCGACTGGCGCAACGTGCAGATCACCGGGTTCTCCAATACGCCGGGCGTCGGCAACCTGATCCTGAGGAACGCCCGGGGCATCACCACGCGGGGCATGGAATTTTCCGCGAGCGTTGTTCTGGGCGCGGGCTGGCGCGCGGATCTTGGCGGTTCGCTGGTGGACGCCCGCTTCCGTGCCAGCACCGATGACCCGGGTTCGGGCCGATTCTGCGGCTTGTCCGCGAACAACACGACCTCGACATTCTGCACGGTGGGACCTCCCCGGACGTTCGACAGCAGCAGCGTCGCGCTTGTGCCCTATGTCGACGGCAACCGGCTACAGCGTGCGCCGAAGAGGACCTGGCAGGCAGGACTCGAATATGCCGGCATGATCACGGACGAGTGGGATTTGACGGCGAGAGTCAACCTGCGCGGACAGGACGACGTATTCGATCGCGCCATCGGAGGCGCCCGGTATGGTTCGAGGGTCCAGTGCGACGCCGGGATCCATCTTGTGCATGGCAGACTGTCGATCGACCTGTGGAGCCTGAATCTTACCGACGAGCGGTATGTAGCTGCCGCCGCATCCCGGGGCGCCGTCTACTTCCCGACGACGCCCCGCCCGCTCGACCTGCTGTACGGCCCCGGGCGAAGGCTCGGCGTCACCTTCAGCTACCGTAGCGGTACCTCAACTCCCGCACGCTTCATTCGGGCCGGAGCTTGAACCAGTAACTCTCCATTTCCCCGTAGCCCGGGAGGTTGTCAATCGCCAGGAATTCCCCGACATCAGGGTCGACAAACAGCGTCGCGTTGATGTCCCCGTACCCGTATCGGAAATGCTCCGACAGGCCGCCCGTACCGTTGAGGTCCAGGTAGATCTCCGACGGCGCATATTCACCGCAGGTGGCCGTAAGCTCGTTGGGGCTCCACTCATAGCAGCCCCACTCGGCACCGACGGCCCCACCGTCACTTGCTGCGTCCTGGGTCTCGACCGAGACATAGCTTCCGTCGGACGCGAATACTGTGAAGGCGCCGCTGAGGCGATTGACCCAATAAACTTCCGCGTCGATCGAGATGGCCCCGGTGCCCGGCAGGAAACTACCCAAGATCGAATTCTCAGGCGACTCGACGGGCGACAACTGCAGCGCCTCGTCGCCCCATGTGACTTGCAGCCCATCATCGGTCGATTGGCTGAGATGGCCCATGAGCAGCTTGGGAGCGCTGCCAGTCAGGTCGGCGACGCCGCACGGCCCGTTCGTATCCACAACGGCGCTGCGGATTGCAAAGTCACCTGTGGCGGCGTTCCAGTTGTACACGCCGTACTCCACTCCATTCCCGTTCGTCGCGCCACAGGCCGGGTTTTCGACGCGTATTACCACGGAGTAGGTCCCGTCCGGGAAGAAGGTGAAATAGCCACTCTTGCCAGGCAATGGCTCAAACAGATAGGTACCTGACAGTGGACTCGTCGAGTTATCCAGGCATTCGATCGCGACATTCTCGACGCCACTGGTATCAGCGATGAGCCCCTTGCCACGAACGATCGTGCAGGTCTGCGCGGGAGCAACAGGTTGCGTGGTCACGCCAACACTGTAGCGGCCGCCGACCTTCAGGGCCGAGGGAAAGTTGAACTCCGTGGACCCCGGCAGGGGTTGGACCGACTCGCTGTTGGATTGCGTGAGCAGCAGACCGGATCCCTTCAGGCCGGCTATGGTTCCACGCAGATACCCGACGTCACTGGTGCATTCTATTCGAACGCGGTTGGTGTTGGCGTCGCCTACCGAGCCGCTACCAAAATAGGTCGTGCATACCTGCGCCGGCGAGGAAGGCTGCACGACCACCCGGACGAAGTAACCGGAGCCCACGGGAACCGGACGGAAAGCAAAGGTCGTGGCACCTGGCTGTATCTCCAGGCGAGCGTTATCGTTGACGTTCCCCAACACAAGCCCCGATCCCGTCAAGCCGGAAATCGTGCCGCTGACCATGGTGGGAACGGGCGGATCAGGGGGTCCTGGAGAAGTGGGTGGGTTCAATCCAAAGCCAGATGATCCGCTGCAACCGGCAACGACTGTCATCAGCAACGACTGGACGGCCGCTGCACGAAGCGTTTTCATGTCCGCTCCTCCTGTTCGTACCGTGGTACTCATGATCAAGTCCTGGTCAGTCTCGATCCGACCGCGATTTGGGCATCCGGACCCTCAGGACCTGGCCCGCCCCGGCCGAGACGCCGCTGCCGGGCGGGTCATCGCAGTGATAGCCACAGTTCGAGATGTAGAACTCACCGTTCCTGCCCGTAATCAGTGAGGTCGGAAAGGCGAGACCCGTGACGATCTCGGTGAGCGAACCGTCCGGCTCGACTCGTACCAGTCGGCCGGCCGATGGATCCGACAGCGGTGGATTGACGCCTGCCGTGGTCGTCTCGAGCGCGTACAGGTGTCCCTGCCGATCGAATGCAAGACCCAGGACGCCGTGCAGTCCGGAAGCAACCAGGTCGGCGCCCGTTCCATCGGGACTGATGCGGTACACGGAAGCTTCGAAGTCGTTCGGGATCTTCCCGAGCGTCGCAACGTACAGGAAGCGCTTGTGTCGAATCAGCGTTGGGTAGGTCTGGTCGCCGTCGCTGTCCGCACGGATGGCGGCCACCTGCTGGATCAGGTCAGCGACCGGTGTGATCGCGCCATTCATGTCGATCCGGATCAGTACCCCACGGTTCGGCTCGACTGCATAGAAGCCGCCGAACGCCCGCACCAGGCTGTACCACGTGCCGTCCGGCTCGAAGTCGCCGTCGGCGGGATCCTTGGAATCTGTATTGCCGCGCAGATAGTTACTCAGGTCGGCGATGGCTACCGCGGTTCCGTCGCCCTCGATACGCAGCAGTGCATTCGGTTCACTTGGATGGCCGTGCGAGCATCCGCCGCCGGCCTGCAGCGCGAACAGTCGTTCACCTGCGAACGCCATGGCGGCAATACCCATGCGGTCGCCGCCGATCAGCAGGTTCGAGGCAAACGACGGCAACCCTTCGGCCACGGTAGTCCTCACGCCATGGCGGTCAATGCGCGAAATGCGCCCCGTATAGCCCGGCGTGGCCGGGCCGACGGGAAAGTAGACCTCGCAGCGTGTCTGCGTCGGCGGTTCCTGAGGTACCCAGGTATTGGGTGGAACGGCCTCTTCGTTAGGTGGCTTCGGCAGGACGAAGATCCCGGTATCCGTCCCGGCCTCGGCAACATAGATCTCTCCGTGCTCACCCAGCACCAGCCCTCGGGGATCGTGTAATCCATCCGCGACGACGCTGACGACCGCTCCACCATGGCCGACCGGGAGCGCTGGTGGCTCCGCCTGGACCGTTACCGGGAAGGAAACGGTGAGTAGCCCGATGACGGGCAAGATTGCTGCGATGCGCATGGCATGATCTCCGTGTTCGTGACTTTGGGCCGACGACCCGTGAAGAACACTGCGCGTGGCTTCGCCCGACTACATGATGAGCAACCCAAGGCCCGCCCAAGATTGGCCCAAGAGTGGCTGGATCCCTTGCGGGAGGCTGGTACTGACCGCGCGGCCGGCGCCAGGCAGCAGAGCGGACATGGACTGCGCCTGCCTGGGTGGGTTCCAGTTGCAGGAACAGATTGAAGTCGCCTTTCCGGCAGTCGCTGATCGCCTCACCGCTCACGCGCTTGAGCAGGCATCGCTCGATTCCTGGCGCCACAACCGATGGGCGCAGTCGGGCTCATCACATGCCCCTGACGTGCCAGCAGCATGTGGACACGCCGATATGCAAAGCGTGGGGACGGCACCAGGGCGGCATTCAGTCGCGATCACGCCCTGCGAAACAGTCGGATCCGGCTGCCTGGTCCGTGACCGGCAGCACCAGCCCGGATTCCGCTGAGGCGTCGGCCGAGGGTCCCCGACAGCGCAGGCTGAGCAATGAGAAAATAATAATATTATTATTCAATAGATTATAGCAACTATCTAACTGATTTTATTATTTCCAATGTTATCGATTAGTGAGTCTTTTTCAATCCCGCCACAAACCTGGCGAGGGTTGCCGAGACTGCGCCCTTCGGCAGCATGACTTCGATCAGCTGAAAGCAGCCCGTGCGCTGGTAGGCTCGCTCGAGAGCTTCGCCCAGTTCACGGCGGGTGGTTACCCGGACGCCCTCTCCGCCTAGAGGCACAGCCAGGTCGGCGAAATGCCAGTCGTCGAGGTTGTTGAATCCGGACTCCGGCTGGAAGACGCGCAGCATCTCCCAGCTCTGGTTATTGAACACGATGACGATGGGATCCCAACCATAGCGACGACAGTTGCCGAGTTCCCAGCCGGTCATCTGGAACGCCCCATCGCCTACCAGCACGATCGGCCGCTGGCCCATCGCGGCCTGCAGGCCCAGCCCCGCCGGCACGCCGAATCCCATCGTGGCGTAGTAGCCGGGCGCGACCAGTTCTGTGTTCTCGATGTCGAGCGCAGTAAACAGGCAATCACCCATGTCGGAAGCCAGGGGCATACGACCATGGCGTGCGAACAGGTCGTTCACGGCCCGGGAAATGTCGGTCGGTGCAATCGGCTCATCGTCCGCCTGGAGCCCGCGCGGATAGTCCGCAGCAATCCCTTCCGCCCGCGGCTGGCGCGCAGCGACCCGACGATTCAGTTCGTCGACAAGCGCTGCAAGCGGCACGTTGTGATACTTGTGCCAACCCATGGACACGGAGCCGTCGCGCGCGCTGATGGCGCTACGAGGCGTGATGCGGCGCTCCGATACGCCAAAATTGGTGTCCGAGACAATGACGCCAAACAGCAGCAGGCAATCGGATTCCTCGACCAGGTGGGTGATGTCCGGCTGCCCGGCCAGGCCCATGTAGGTGCCGACGACGGGCGTGTCGCCACGAGCCAGCAGGCCGCGACCCATGAACGAAGTGACCACCGGCACGTGCAGCCTGCGCGCCAGCTCGCCGACTCGTCCCTCGAGGCCGAAACGACGCACCTCGACGCCGACCATCAGCGCGGGCCGCTGGGCACGCTCGAGTCGCGACATGATTTCGTCGACGCAGGCGCCAACGGCCTCGGCATCCAACTCCGGCGGCGGCAACGGTACGACCCGCTCGCACGGCTGAAAGACCAGGTCACGTGGAACCTCCAGGTACACGGGGCGCGAGTGCGCAATGCAGCTCTGCAGCACGCGGGCGATCTGCTGAGGCGCACGGGACAGGTCGTCGAGTCGCGCCTGGTCGCAGGTGATCTCGTCATAGATGGCGAACTGCGAGTCGAGCGTCTTTACCTGGTGGTGCAGCAGCAGTCCCGCCCGGCCCTCGCGGGCGCCCGGCGCGCCCGAGATGACCACGACCGGTGATTTCTCGGCGTAGGCGGAAGCGATCGAGTTGACCATGTTGAGCGCACCGGCACCGTAGGTGACGACGGCCACGCTAGGTGCGCCGAGAGCACGTGCTGCCGCATCAGCGGCGAAACCGACCGCCGGTTCGTGGCTCAGCGTATACAGTGGCAGGATCGCGGCTTGCTCGGCCGCCTTGAAGAACGGCAGCGCAAAGTCGCCAGGAATACCAAACAGCTGCCGGACGCCATGGTCCTTGAGCGCGGTGAGAACGGATTCTGCCAGGTTCATGGTGACGCCCACGTTCGAAGTTGCAGGCATTGTCGGGGTATGGGTGGGGAAAGGCAGCTAGGAATGGCCGCAGCGCATGAAAAGGGATTGTCCCCATTCCAAAAGGAAACGCCCCCGCTGCCGTCGCAACGGGGGCACCAGATTCAATGCGCCGCCCCAGGTCTACTGATTGTGGCGATAGGTCGAGAACATCGCGTCCATGCGGTCATCCTGGTCGCGCGTGAACTCGTTCATGCAGGCGTCGTCGGTGTAATCCATGAAGTTATAGATCGGATCAACGCCCGGGTCTTCGGTGCAGGTATCGCGCCCTACCGGACAGCGAAATGCCGGCGAAGCCTCGTACGGCGTGTCCTCGACCTCGTCTCCAGGCACCGCACAGCCACCCTGGAAGGTGTGATAAAGCCCCATCCAGTGGCCCACCTCATGCGTACCGGTGTCGCCCTCGTCGTAGGGCACAGCCCCGCCACCAGGCAGCGAACTGTAGAGCAGCACTACGCCGTCGTAGCTGGGATTGGCTTCGTAGCTCGACGGTAGCGTGGCCCAGCCGAGCAGCCCCTGGCTCGGGTTCGCCGTGTAGATGTTCAGGTCGTCGGCACTGCCCTGGCGGAGCGCTGCCTTGGCTTGACGCTCCGGGCCGGTGCCCGGGCCCATGCGGAACCAGGAACTGCTGTAGGTACGATCCGTGCCGATCAGGTTGAAGCTCCAGCCGGTGCCGGCATAGGCGGCATTCAGGACATCGATCTGGTTGGCGATCATCGTGTCGGGAACATCGCCAGCTCCGCCCGGTGCGGCCGCGATGACATGGAAGTACACGTCGATGGTGCCGCGCTTGACGGTAACGTTACCGCCACCCGGCGGTGGGCCCTTGTTGCCGTTGATACCCCGGGCCGCGCGCAGCGCACGCAATTGGGGACCGATCTGGCGCTCGACTCTTGCGGCCTCGGCCGCGGTGGGCGGCAGGGTCGCACAGCGGGCACCGGCGTCGATGAACGCCTGGTGACTTTCCCAGCTGTGCTCGCCAATGGTGAAGGGCCGCTTGCCGTTACCGGGTGCGGCAACGGCCACTGAAGCACCGAGCAGCAAGCCCGCGCCCAGGACCATGAAACGATGAAACTTCAGATTCATGCCGATACCCCGCCAGCACGGTCTTGTTCTA
>JAHEAZ010000063.1 GCA_024642505.1 Gammaproteobacteria bacterium | reverse complement strand
TCATCAATCAGCCGGAATGGATTCGCAAGGGACGGGGCCCGGCTTCGCGGCCTGCGTGGCCAGCAGATCCCGCTATGTGCCGCGCTGCCGCTGCCATGGCGCCGGATAGTGTTCAAACCCTTCCGGAACCGCGAAACCCTTCAGTCGTGCCGCACGCTCTACCGGATGTTCGACAGGTGCGAGATTGAGCAGCCAACGCGCCGCGCGATACAGGAAACGCAGCAGCGCCAGGGTCAGCAAGCCTTCGACAAACGTGAAGACGAAGGCCACAAACGCATTGCCCAACGTTGCGCGCGCCTTGAACTTGAGCTTCGCTCGCTCGCTCGCGATCTCTGTGCTGTCATAGAAGCTTGGGATCACCAGCAACGTGAGCGCGGTCGAGGTTAGGACCCCACCGATGATGGCTACCGCCATCGGCCGATAGAACTCACCGCCTTCCCCCATCCCAATCGCCACTGGCACCATGCCCGCGACAAGCGCGAACGTAGTCATCAGGATCGGGCGCAGTCGCATGCGGCCCGCGTGCATCAACGCCTCCTCGCGATCGACGCCCTGGGCCTCTTCCCTGCGCGCGCAATCGAGCAGCAGAATCGCGTTTTTTGCGACCAGCCCCATCAGCATGATGACGCCGATGAAGCTCATCAGGTTGAGCGTTCCACCAGTCACGAGCAGCGCGAGCACCACGCCGATCAGCGACAGCGGCAGCGACAGCATCACCGGCAAAGGCGCGGTAAAGGAGCCGAACTGCATTACCAGCACCAGGTACATCACACCGATACCGAGGACGAGCGCAGTGAGCATCTCGCTGAATATTTCAGCCTGGTCGCGCGAAGCGCCACCCAGGGACAGCCCGTAACCGTTCGGAAACTCGATGGCATTTGCGATCTTCAGGGCATCGGCGGTGACTTCGCCCGCAGCGCGCCCCTCTACGTTTGCGGAGACGGTAACCGTGCGCCTGCCATCCAGATGCTGGATCTTCGCCGGCCCCTTGTCGAACGTGACGGTTGCGATCTGCTCGAGCGGTACCATCATGTCGGTGCCGGCCACCGCGACGGGGAGGTGCTCGATATTGCTGGCCGTAACCCGATCTTCGGCCCGCAGGCGTACCGCGACGTCGCGCGATTCGCCCACCGGGTCTACCCAGTCGCCGACCTCCACTCCGGCGAACGCCACCCGCAAGGCCTGCGCGGCATCACTCATGGAGATACCAAGCTGGTTGGCCAGTCCTCGATCGAGCTCGATACGGAGTTCGTCCTTGGGCTCCTGTTCGGAGAGGCCCACGTCCACTGCTCCAGGGATGCCACGCATTTTCGCCATGTACGCGTTGGTGATCTCCATGAGACGGCGAGACCCCTCGCCGTAGAACTGGATCTGCACCGGCTTCTGTGCGCCGTTGTTCAGATCGTCGAGCACGACGTATTCGGCCCCGACCAGCTGCTTCAGCAGCACACGTAGTGCGGCCGCGACCTCGACAGCCGATCGGCTGCGGTCCCGGCTCTTGCCTATGTCCACGTAGATGCGGCCGCCGCCTGAGTTCACCCGGGTGTTGGTGGCAACGGTTTCAGGCATCGAACGCGCGAACTCCGCTGCCTTCTCGACCTTGCCGCGGGCGTATTCGAGACTGGCGCTCGATGGAGTCCGTACTTCGACCGCTATCATGCCGTAGTCCGCCTTCGGCAGGAATTCACTTCCGCCGATGGTGGCTTGCAGCACGAGGGCCAATGCCAGGGTGAGCACTGCAATCCCGGCCATCCACTTGCGGTGATGCAGGGCCCAGGAGATGACCCTGCCGTAAAAGTCGGCCTGATGATCGAACCATCGATTGAATTGCTGCAGATACCTCCCAAGGCCGCGGCGCTCGCTGTGGGCATAGCCGGGCGGATCGCCCCAATAGGCCGACAGCATCGGATCGAGCGTGAAGGAAATTAGCAGGCTGACCAGCACCGAAGTCACAACTGTGACGCCGAATGGCCGGAACCACTCGCCGGCGCCGCCGCCCATGAATGCTACCGGAACGAATACCGCCACGATGGAAAACGTAGTCGCGGTAACGGCGAGCCCGATCTCCGCCGTGCCGTTGCGCGCAGCGGTGACGCGGTCCTCGCCGCGCTCCATGTGCCTGACGATGTTCTCACGCACCACGATCGCATCGTCGATGAGCACGCCAATGGCCAGTGACAGTCCCAGCAGAGTCATGAAGTTCAGCGTGAAACCTGCGGCCCACACTGCGATGAATGCCGCAATGACCGAGGTCGGCAGCGACAGGCTCGTAATCAGCGTCGAACGCCAGGAGTTCAGGAAGGCGTACACGACGACAATCGTCAGCATGGCGCCGAAGATCAGCGCCTCAACGACGTTACGCAGCGAGCTGGAGGCATCCTCGCCGCCGTCCATGGTCACGTCGAGCCGGGTCCCCTCCGGCAGGCTCCTGTTGATCTCGGCCACTTCCTTGCGGACGAGCTCGGCCACGCTTACGGTGCTCGCCTCACGCGAGCGGATCACGGACATGCCCACGTTTGGGTGGCCGTTGCGCAGGCTGATGGTCTCCGGCTCTGCGAAGCCGTCCTCGACGGTCGCCACCTGGCCAAGCCGAACGATTTCGTTGCCGGCGCGCCTGACCGCGACGTCGTTGAACTCGGCCGGTGATTCGATGCGTCCGACCAACCGGATATTCTGCTCGTCAAGGATCCCCTTGACGCGACCCACGGGCGCGGTCGTGTTCTGCGCTCGCAGCGCATTGACCACGTCACTCACCGAGACATTGAACTCACGCAGCCTGTCCGCGTGCAACAGCACCGACAGCTCGCGCTTCAACGAGCCCTCGACGTTGACGACGGCGACACCGTCAAGCCCCCGCAGTCGGTCCGCTAACACGTCTTCCGCGAGGCGCGAGATCTCAGCGTGAGTCTGCTGCTCCGACGACAGCGCCAGCTGCATGATCGGTTGCGCGGACGGATCGATGCGGTAGAGCACCGGCTCGCGCATCTCGATCGGCAACTTGTAGCGCACCGACGCGATGGCGTTGCGGATCTCGTCAGCTGCCTCCGTCATTTCCTTCTTGAAGTCAAAGATGATGACGATGCGGGCGTTGCCTTCCGAGGACGTCGAGCGGATCTCGTAGACCTGCGGAATGCTCTGCAGCGCTTTTTCGACTCGGTTGACGATCTCCCGCTCCACGGTTTCCGGCGATGCGCCCGGATAAGGAAAATTGACCACCATCACCGGCTGATCGACGTCGGGAATCTGGTTGACACGCAGATTCTTCAGTGCCAACAACCCGAGACACATGAGCACGATGACGATCGCAACCGTGGTCACTGGCTGCTTGATGCTGAAATCCGACAGCAACATGGCCTATTGCTCCGCAGTCACAGTCGTCTCCTCCTGCCTGCCGGCGAGCCGTGCGGGTTGTCCGTCCTTCAGGCTCGAGCCCGGATAGCGCAGCACGCTGTCACCAGCAGCGAGACCGCCGTTGAGGACGTACTGTCCTGTGCGTGCATCGCGGACGCCGAGATCGAGCTTCACCTTCTGCACGGTGCCGTTTTTGACGCGCCATGCGAAGGCGCTGTCACCCTCATGCACCACCGATGCCGCAGGAACAGTAACCGTCTTTGAGCTGCGCGTCTCGACGCGCCCCTCGGCATACAATCCGGTCACGCCGGGCTGCTGTTTCGGATCGTCGAAGCGCACCAGAACCTCGACCTGGCGGGTCGCGGCGTTCGCGGCCGGATTCACGCGCGTCACCGTGCCGGCAACGTCGGTATCGGCGGAGCCTTGAATGCGGAAGCTGACGCGTTGACCCTCGGCCACCTCCCCGATGCTGTCGGCTGATACTCGGCCTTCGAAGCGCAGGCTGGTCGGATCGATGATCTGCATGAGTTCCTTGCCGACCGGCGCCGTATCACCGGCGGAGACCTTCCGGTCGCTGACAATTCCGTCGAACGGTGCACGTACTTCGGTACGCTCCAGTTGCTGGCGCGCAGTGACCTCGCGTGTTCGTGCCGCCGCTCGCTCGCTTTGCGCGTTGTTGCGCTGGGTCTCGGCGTCTTCAAGCTGCTGCATCGCGACCATGCCTGCCTCGCGCAACTTGATCATGCGCTGGTATTGACGCTCCGCATGCTCGAAGGCCTGCGAGGCAGCGCGCACTGAAGCCTCTGCGGCCGTCAGGCTGTCGCGGATGGCGTTGGGGTCGAGACGCACCAGCAGATCCCCGCGGCGGACCGGATCGCCGTTCTCCTTGAGGACTGACAGGACTGCCGCAGACACTTCGGCACGCAGGTCGGCGCGACGCTCTGCTTCGACGGACCCGGTGATGGAAGGACCGGACGCGAGCGCACTGTCGCTCACGGTGACCAGGTCTTCGGGGGAAACCAGCAGGGCAACCGCCTCCGCCTTTTCGGGCGCGTCGTCGGTTCCTTTGCCGCAGGCGCCGAGACTCAGCAGGGAACAAGCTAGGACAGCAGCTGCACCGGCACGGCAGGCATTTTTGAATTGTGTCGACAATCAGAATTCCTCAGCTAGATCAAGTTTTGACTCGCCGGACGACCACAAGGTTGCACGACGCGTCAACCCCTGCCCGGAGAGTCTGAGACGGGGCGTCCCTGAAGGGCTGCCGGCACACGTACCGACGACCGAAAGTGGGGTCTGCAGTTTAGGCATCCGTTGGTTCTATTGACATATCTTTGCGACAGCCCGTGCATCGGCCGGGTTGGCCCGGCCCATGCCGCCATGTAACCGCTGAGCCGTGAGCCCGGGCGCCGCGCACCCGCCCGGCGTGCATCCAGGCGGCGGACGGCGGGATCATCCCAGGGCATCGGCTTGACGAGCAACGCGGCCTGGGCCGGGGCCGGTGAGCCGCGCACCTTGGTTGCCAACGGCACCAGCGGACCGCTGGTCGCGAGAACCAGTCATGCCGAGCGGGCTGTAGACCCGACAGAGTCCTCAGTGGCCGCAAAGCAAAACGGCCCCGCAAGGGGGCCGTTCCGTCCAATAGGTTGGTAGCGGGGGCAGGATTTGAACCTGCGACCTTCGGGTTATGAGCCCGACGAGCTGCCAGACTGCTCCACCCCGCAACCGAGCCGCTAATTATAGGCGGGTCCAAAGGCCTTAGCAAATCATCCCGGAATGACGCTGGCACAGACCTCAAGCAGCCATCCGGGCATTAGCCCAAGGGCCAGTACGAGCAGGGCGTTGGCGCTCAATACAAGTCGAAAACCCGCGCTGGCCTCGATGGCTGCCTTGTCCTCGGTGGCATCGAAATACATCAGTTTGACCACACGCAGGTAGTAGAACGCGCCGATCACCGAGAAGAACACGGCAGCAACGGCCAGCCAGGTCATGCCGATATTAAGCACGGCCGAAATCACCTGCACCTTGGCCCAGAAGCCGACCATAGGTGGGACGCCGGCGGTCCCGAACATCAGCAGCAACATGACGAAAGCAAACCACGGACTTCTCTGGTTCAGCCCCTTGAAGTCCTGCAGCTCGTCCGCCTCGAATCCCTGTCGCGATAGCAGCAGGATCACGCCGAAGGATCCGGTCGCCATGATCACGTAGGTCAGTGTGTAGAACATGGCCGCCTGGTAGCCCTCGACCGTCCCGGCCAGAATGCCGAGCAGGATGAAGCCCACGTGCGAGATGGTCGAATACGCCAGCATGCGTTTGATGTTGGTCTGGGCTATCGCGATGACGTTGCCCAGGCCCATCGACAGCACCGACAGCACCACCAGCATGTCCTGCCAGGCCTCTGTCATTCCACCCAGGCCTTCCGCAAGAACGCGCATGGTCAGCGCAAACGATGCGATCTTGGGCGCAGAACCGATGAACAAGGTCACCGACGTCGGCGCGCCATGATAGACGTCGGGAATCCACATGTGGAACGGGACCGCGCCAAACTTGAACGCCACGCCGACCACGATGAACGCCAGTCCGAAAAGCAAACCGATATTGTGCACGTTTGCGCGGGTCAGTCCGTTGGCCAGCCAGTCCAGCCGGAACGTGCCAGTTATTCCGTAGACGATTGAAATGCCGTACAGCAGCGTCCCCGAGGCAATGGCGCCCAGGACGAAGTACTTCATGGCTGACTCGGCCGCAATTCCATTGTCCCGGTCGAAGGCGACCATGGCATACAGCGCCAGGGAAAGTATCTCGATGCCGAGATACATGGAAAGCAGGCTGCCTGCCGAGATCATCACATTGATGCCGATGACCGCGAACAGTGCCAGTACGAAGTACTCACCCTTGAACAGCCCGCGACGGTCGAGATAGTCGCGCGAGTACAGCATGACGACCGCGACCACGGCGTAGTTGACCAGCTTCAGTACCGTACCCATCGGGTCGGCGACGTAGTGGCCGAACAATGTTACGGTCCGCTCCCCTACTCCATACCTCGAGGTCAGCACGGCGGCACCAGCCAGCGCCACGATGCTGAGTACGTAGGTGACCCAGCGGTACCGGTCGCTCAACGCCAGATCCACCAGCAGCACCGCACAGGCCGCGGCCAGCAGGAAGATCTCCGCACTGGCGGGAGCAAGCTCGGCCCAAGTCAGCACCTGGTTCATTGCAGAATCACCCGCTGCCTCATAGCTTGCTCACCAGTAACTGCTGGACAAGTTGCTCGACCGTCGCGTGCATCACCTCAAGCAGCGGCGCCGGCCATAGGCCGAGCAGCAGTACCGCCACGGCCAGCACAGCCAATACCGCGAATTCGCGTCGGTTGACGTCCTTGAGCGACGCTACGCCGTCATTGGCAACCTCGCCCCAGACCACCCGCTTGACCAACCACAGGGTGTAGGCTGCCCCCAGGATCAGCGTGGTTGCAGCAACGAACGCGTACCAGAAATTGGCCTTGAAGCTCGCGATGATCACCAGGAACTCGCCGACAAAGCCCGACGTGCCCGGCAGCCCGGCATTCGCCATGGCGAACAGCACCATGAAAAAGGCGAACACCGGCATGGTGTTGACCACGCCGCCGTAGGCCGAGATCTCGCGCGTATGCAGCCGGTCATACATGACCCCTACGCAGAAGAACAGCGCACCGGACACCAGGCCGTGGGAGATCATCTGCACCATCGCTCCGTCGATTCCCATGCCGGCGCCGGTCGCCGAACCGGTTGTCTGCACGATGTCAAAAGCCAGGAAGCAACCCAGCGTCACGAAGCCCATGTGGGCGATGGATGAATAGGCAATCAGCTTCTTCATGTCCTGCTGAACCAGTGCCACGAAGCCGATGTAGGCCACGGCGATCAGCGACAGTGCAATCATCAACCAGTCGAGCTCGCGGCTGGCATCTGGGGTCATAGGCAGGCTGAAGCGGAGGAAGCCGTAGCCACCCATCTTCAGCATGATGGCCGCCAGCACGACCGAGCCACCGGTCGGCGCCTCGACATGGGCATCCGGCAGCCAGGTGTGTACCGGCCACATCGGAATCTTCACGGCAAATGCCGCGAGGAAAGCCAGAAAGATCAGCACCTGCTCGGTCATGCCGAGCGGCATCCGCTGGAACGCCGCGATCTCATAGCTACCGGACTGTAGATACATGTAGATCAGGGCAATAAGCATGAAGACGGAGCCGAGGAAGGTATACAGGAAGAACTTGATGGTCGCGTAGACGCGCCGGACACCACCCCAGATACCGATGATGATGAACATCGGGATCAGCATTGCTTCCCAGAACACGTAGAAAAGCAGGGCATCCAGCGCCGAGAACACGCCGATCATCAGCCCTTCCATGATGAGGAACGAGGCAAAGTACTGCGCCGGCTTTTTCTCGATCACCGTCCAGGCCGCGACGACAACCAGCGGAGTAATGAAGGTGGTCAGCAGTACCAGCGGCATGGCAATGCCGTCAACGCCCAGGTGGTACCAGGCGTTGACCACGCCTATCCATGGCGCACGCTCCACGAACTGCATCGCAGCGCTGCTGGTGTCGAAGCCGGACCAGAGCGGCAGGCTCAGCACGAATGCCGTGACCGCCACCGTCAGCGCCGCCCAGCGCGCTGCCCGGGACCTGGCCTCGCCCAGCGCCAGCACGACGACACCACCTGCGATCGGCAGCCATATCAGCCAACTGAGCAGCGGCAGGTTGGCCGTCATGTCAGATGTCCCCGCCGCGATCCGGACTGCCGGCCACTGGTTGCATGGACAACATCGTCAGCCCTTGATCAGCAGCCAGGCGAGCAGCATCGAGAGGCCGATGATCATCGCGAAGGCATAGTGGTACAGGTAGCCGGTCTGCAGCTGCCGGACGACACCGGCCACGCGAGCCACCGCATTGGCCGAGCCATTGACGAGCCACCCGTCGATCACGCGCTCGTCGCCGCGCTTCCAGAGATTGCGGCCGAAGCTGCGTGCACCGGCCGCGATTACGTGCTCATTGAACCAGTCAAAGTAGTACTTGTTGTCGAGCAGGCGATGCACCTTGGGGAGACGCGACTGCAGCAACCCCGGGAGTGTTGGCCACTTCAGGTAAAGCAACCACGCCGTCAGCACACCGGCTGCGGCAAGGTAGACCCCGGGCGAGCCCGCCTCGTGCAGGACGAAACCAGCGGCGCCGTGGAAGCTGGTTCCGATCTCGGCCAGCGGCCCGTCTGGTGACTGGCTGATCGCGCCGGAGAAAAAGCCGCCAAACACCACCGGGTCGACGGTCAGCCAGCCAATCACGATGGACGGAATGGCCAATGCAATCAGCGGCAGTGTTACTACCAACGGGCTCTCGTGCAGGTGCTCGCGGGTGTGCTCGTCCATGCGTTCCTTGCCGTGAAACGTCAGGAACACCAGCCGGAAGCTGTACAGCGCAGTGACGAACACGCCAAGCAGTACGCACCAGTAGGCGTAGACCGCGCCCTCTATGCGCGACTCGTGGACCGCCTCAATGATGATGTCCTTGGAAAAGAACCCTGACAGGCCTGGGAATCCGATCAACGCCAGCGAGCCGATCAGCGTCGTCCAGTAGGTCACCGGCATGTACTTCCGCAGCCCACCCATGCGGCGCATGTCCTGCTCATGGTGCATGGCGATGATTACCGACCCTGCCGCGAGGAACAGCAGTGCCTTGAAGAATGCGTGCGTCATCAAGTGAAAAATGCCCGCCGCATAGGCTCCTGCACCGAGAGCGACTGTCATGTATCCCAGCTGTGACAGGGTCGAATAGGCGATAACGCGTTTGATGTCGTTGTTGACCAGGCCGAGCAGGCCCATGAACAAGGCGGTCGTCGCGCCGATAATGAGGATGAACGACAGTGCTGCTTCGGACAATTCGAAGATCGGCGACAGGCGCGCGACCATGAAAATGCCCGCGGTGACCATGGTCGCCGCGTGAATCAGCGCCGAAATCGGGGTCGGGCCTTCCATGGAATCAGGCAGCCATACGTGCAGCGGCACCTGCGCTGATTTGCCCATCGCGCCGATGAACAGCAGGATGCAGATAATGGTGATCGCCTTGGTTGGCTCGCCCGGGGTCAGGAAGATGTCCTGGCCGACGATCATGTCGGTACGTGCGAACGCCTCAGCGTAGTCGAGTGTGCCGGTGTAATAGGCAATACCAGCAATTCCCAGCACGAAGCCGAAGTCACCGATCCGGTTGACGACGAACGCCTTCAGGTTGGCAAAGATTGCCGTCGGTCGCTTGTACCAGAACCCGATCAACAGGTAGGACACCAGTCCGACAGCCTCCCAGCCAAAGAACAGCTGCAGGAAGTTGTTGGACATCACCAGCATCAGCATCGAGAAAGTGAAT
Source organism: Gammaproteobacteria bacterium (assembly GCA_024642505.1). Taxonomy (GTDB): domain Bacteria; phylum Pseudomonadota; class Gammaproteobacteria; order Steroidobacterales; family Steroidobacteraceae; genus SG8-30. The sequence goes on along the minus strand of JAHEAZ010000063.1, from coordinate 4,113 downwards.
AGCGATATATAGGCGAAAAAACGCTGGTAGCCCGGATCGTCACGCATATAGCCGATGGTGTAGACGTGCACCATCAGCGACACGAAGGTCACGACCGTCATCATCAGCGCGGTAAGGTTGTCGACCAGGAAGCCGACCTCCATGCGCATCCCGTCGCTGACCGCCCAGGTATAGACCAGGCCGTTATACGGATCCAAGCTGCCAACGACCAGCAACTTCAGCACCCACGCCGACAGGGCGAAGGACAGCGCGACGCCCGCAATGCATAGCGTGTGCGCCGCGATCCGTCCGATCCACCGGCCCAGGAAACCGGATACGACCGCCGCGGCCAGCGGTGCCAGCACGATCGCGAGGTAGACCTGTTCCATCGCCATGATCAACCCTTCATCACGTCGAGGTCGTCGACGTTGATGCTACGGCGCTCGCGGAACAGCACCACCAGGATGGCCAGGCCGATGGCCGCCTCGGCTGCGGCCACTGTTAGAATGAAGAATACGAAAATCTGCCCGTCGAGGTTGCCGAGGAAGCGCGAGAAGGCCACGAAGTTGAAGTTGACCGCAAGCAGCATGAGCTCGATGCACATCAGCAGCACGATCACGTTCTTGCGGTTGAGGAAGATCCCGGCGACCGCGATGGCGAACAGGATCCCGGCCAGGAAAAGGTAGTGCGACAGCGTGATCACTGCTCACCCTCCACTTCCACCTTGACCAGCCGCACGCGATCCTGGCGGCGTACGGCTACCTGCATCGACACGTCCTGCGTCTTCAACCCGGGGCGACGGCGCATGGTCAGGGAAATTGCGGCAACAATCGCAATCAGTAGCACCACCGCCGCAAGCTGGAAGGGATAGACGTAGTCCGTATAGAGCACCGCTCCCACCGCCTCGGTATTGCTGTAACCCTCCGGCATCGGCGCGACCCCGCCAGTCACATCCAGGCCGAGCCGCTTGACCCAGAGCACGTAATAAAACTCGATGATGACGATCAACGCGATGAGCCCGCCAAGCGGTGCATAGCGGGTGAAGCCTTCACGCAGGGTCTCGATGTTGATGTCGAGCATCATTACGACGAACAGGAACAGCACCATGACCGCGCCCACGTAGACCAGCACCAGCACGATCGCCAGGAACTCTGCCTCGATCAACAGCCACAGCACCGCTGCGTTACAGAAGCACAGCACCAGGAAAAGCACCGAGTGAACCGGGTTCCTGGACATGACCACGCCGATTGCTGCCCCAACCAGGACCGTCGCAAATGTGTAGAAGAGGATTTCTGTCAGCACCTGATTTCAATCCTGTCTAGCGGTACGGCGCGTCTGCGGCCTTGTCAGCCGCGATCATGGACTCGTAGCGCTCGCCAATGGCCAGCAGCTTGTCCTTGGTCATGATGTTCTCGCCGCGGTTCTCCATGTGGTACTCGTGGATGCGCGTCTCCACGATCGCATCTACCGGGCAGGCCTCCTCGCAGAACCCGCAGTAGATGCACTTGAACAGGTCGATGTCGTAGCGGGTGGTCCTGCGTGTACCGTCCTCGCCAACGTCCGAGTCGATGGTAATGGCCAGTGCCGGGCAGACCGCCTCGCAGAGCTTGCAGGCGATGCAGCGCTCCTGGCCATTGGGGTAGCGGCGCAGCGCATGCAGACCGCGGAAGCGCGGTGACTGCGGCGCCTTCTCTTCCGGATAGTTCAACGTCACCTTGGGCGCAAAGAACTGCCTGATGGTCACCGACATGCCCACCAGCAACTCGGTGAGGAAAAATGTCTTCAGCAGGCTGCGGACACTAGCCATCTTGGTTCCCTATGCCCACGGTCCGACTTTCAGCCACACCATGACGCCCTCGACCGCCAGCCAGACCAGTGTCACCGGAATCAGCACCTTCCAGCCGAGGCGCATGATCTGGTCGTAGCGATAGCGCGGGAAGGTGGCGCGGATCCACAGGTAGACGAAGATGAAGGCGCAGATCTTGAGGAACAGCCAGAAGAACGAGGGCTGCGCGATACCCCAGGCATCGGGCACATAGCCCTGGAACGGGGACAACCAGCCACCCAGGAACATCAGAGCGGCCAGCGCCGAGATCAGGATCATGTTGGCGTATTCGGGCAGCGCGAACAGGGTGGCGAAGGCCGCGCCGGAGTATTCGACATGGAAACCGGCGACGATTTCCGACTCGCCCTCGGCGACGTCGAAGGGTGCACGGTTGGTCTCGGCCACGCCCGAGATGAAGTAAACGATGAACAACGGGAACAGCCAGAACCAGTTCCAGCTGCCAAATCCGCCAAGGCTGAGACCGTTCGCCGGCAGCGCCGCCTGCGCCCGGACGATCTCGCCCAGGTTCAGGCTGCCGGCCGCCATCAACACGCCAACGATGGCAAAACCCATCGCCAGCTCGTAGGCGACCATCTGTGCGGCGGAGCGCATGGCGCCCAGGAAAGCGTACTTGGAGTTGGCGGCCCAACCCGCCAGGATCACGCCGTAGACACCCAGCGAGGTCAGCGCCAGGATGAACAGCAGCCCGGCGTTGATATCGGCCAGGACGAACTCGGGCGAGAACGGGATCACCGCCCAGGCCGTCAGCGCCGGAACCAGCACTATCAGAGGCGCGATAAGGAACAGCTTGCGGTCCGCATTGGCCGGGATCAGGAACTCCTTCAGGAGCAGCTTGATCACGTCAGCGAAGGGCTGTGCCAGCCCGCGCAGGATCGGCAGCCCGAACAGGCTGATCCGGTTGGGGCCGCGCCGCAACTGCATGTAGCCAATGACCTTGCGCTCGGCCAGCGTACTGAAGGCGACAGCCATGATGACGGCGAGCATCACCCCGATTACTGCCAGGGTAGTCAGGATGAAAGACTGCAGATTCGCCGGGATCCCAGCCCACATGCCGTTGAGGTGGTCCATTCCGTGCTACCCGCCCTGCGCTGCGAGACGCGTGAATGGAGTGTCGCCCATAGCCGTCGCCTGCAGCGACGGCGCACGGCGAACGACTGCGTCGATCCCGTAGATCGGAACCTCTGCCACCGCGGTCTCCGCGCTCGTGCTAATCGATCGCAGCGGAAGCGCGACGCCGCCCCGGTCGGCGCCTACCAGCCCGCGAAGTTCGTCGCGGACCTGTTCTGACGAGTCGTAGTCAAACCCGTCCAGTGCCAGCAGGTTGCCCAGCACCCGCAGCACCTTCCAGCCTGGCCGCGCCTCGCCCAGCGGCTTGATGCAGCCGGCAAAGCTCTGCCAGCGTCCCTCGGCGTTCACGAATGTGCCGGAAGTCTCGGCGAAGGTACCGATCGGCAGAAGCAGATTGGCCCAGGACTTCATTTCATCGGTCGCATAGGCCGTGATTGCCACGGCAAACCCGCACCCGGCGAGGGTGTGGACGGCGTTCGGCACGGCCGTATCACACTCCGGCTCGATGCCGCCGAACAGCACGCAGGCCGCAGGCGGGCGCCGCAGCATTGCCGAGGCGTCGAGGCCGGGCGACTGTACCGCAATGCCCCCAGCCTCGCGGTGAGGCAGCGCCCCGGCCAGCGCCGCACCCGCGGCATTGCCGCCGTCAGGCAGGATCGCGAGCGTTGCACCCGTCAGCTCGGCCAGTGCGGCCGCTGCTGCACGCAAATCGGCATAGGCCGGATGACGCTGAGCCAGCGCCCCGAGCAGGATCGCACGGCGCCCGCCGGCGGTCAGCGAGTCGACGATCGCCTGTTGCGTATCGTTCGGCTCGGCGCATGCGGCCAGCGAGGCGATCCCTTCCGGAACCGCGCTGCCTGTCGTGGCGGCTGCGGCCTTGACCATTGCGGCCAGCTCGGCCAGCCATTCCCCCGACGAAACGACCCGCTCGACCTTGATTGGGAACAACAGCGGATAGCTCGCAGCATTGAGCAGGCAGACCGTTCCGCCGCCGACTGCCGCCTGCCGGATGCGATGAGCGAGCATCGGCGCCTCGTGCCTGAGATGGGAGCCCACCACCAGCAGCGCGTCCAGTCGGCTGACATCGGCCAGCGGCATGCCGAGGCCCGGATATAACGGATCGCAGTCCTGATCACGGAAATCGCCTTGGCGCAGCCGTGAATCGACGTTGTGCGTACCCAGTCCGCGGGCCACGCGGCCAAGCAGGTAGAGTTCCTCGG
>JAHEAZ010000012.1 GCA_024642505.1 Gammaproteobacteria bacterium | reverse complement strand
CGCTGACATCGCGGGGAATTTCGAGCGCGGGGTTTAGGCGCAACGATCCCGGCGCATTGCGGTCGCCTGCCAGCTTGCGGGACACTTCGATCAACTCGGGAAGGCAGCGCTCGACTTGTGGCATCACCGACCACCAGGTCATTTCCTGAGCGCTGTAGCGCAGCGCCGACCAAGCCCGAAAATAGGGATGGCCGAGCATGGCCCGCCTGATCTCGCGCCCGTCCTGCGGCGGGCGGCCATGCTCGCGAACGAAAGCAGGCTCGACCTCCAGCTGGTAGGCGGTGCGCATCTCACCGGCCATGTCGGCCATGATCCGTTTGCGCAGGACCGACACGAACATCTGCCGAGCCCGTTCGTCGTGCGACGCGGGTGCTGAATCCTCGAACCGCGTCAGGGAGAACATGCCCGCGCTCCTGCCTGCTCCTGTCGGAAGTTCAATAGCCTTCCCAGCTGTCCGAGACCTTGTGTTCGTCGATCAGGGTACGCATGCGGATCCTGCCGGCGTTGATCCACTGCCACACCCGCGTGCGGTACTTGCGGCAGTCGCTGACCTGGATCATTTCGTACAGATAGGTCTCCGGTTCGCCCTTGCGCAACCAATGCAGCATCAGGGTTCGATTGTGCTCGTCGAGCTTGTCCTCGGCGGCCCAGCCGGTGATCAGGTCGTTGTCGAACCAGAGCCTGCCGCGAGCGTAGGTCGCCGGAAACTCGCGCACTTCCTGGCGGCCATCATCCCAGAAATAGTGGTTGGACTGGTGATAGGGCACCGGGCCGTCCTTGGGAAACCGGCACACCAGGCGCGAGCGGTGCTCGTCGATCTTGTTGCCATCAGGATCATAGTAACGGTACCAACCCTCCCAGATTCCCTCCTGGCAGGCCAGTAGCGGCATTGCATCATGCAGGTCGCTCATCGCTCGCGGTCCTCCTGTGGCTGACAAAGCCGGGAACAGGCTCTCAGGCAGGGAATTGTATACAATAACTTACGAATTTGTATTCGTGTTTCATTCAGCGTCGTCCAGGCCGGGCATTGCGTGCAGGTCGTATGGTTGCGGCTGACCGGTGCGTTATGCTTTTGGACCCCTTCAACCGGCGCCGAAGCATGCCCAAGACCAGGATTCAGGCCAGTTCGAGCCTCTCCAACGTTCGCTATGAAATTCGCGGGCGGCTGGCGCGTCGCGCCCACGAAATGGAGCGTCTCGGCTACGAGATCATCTCGCTGAACATCGGCAATCCGGGCGCCTATGGCTTCCGCACGCCGGAAACAATGCGCCTGGCAATGATAGAAAACATGCCAGCCGCCGAGGGCTACTGCCACCAGCAGGGGATCTTTCCGGCCCGCGAAGCCGTGGTGATGCAGCAGCAGGACCGGGGTGTTCTGGATGTCACCGCTGACGACGTATTCATCGGCAATGGCGTGAGTGAATTGATCGACCTGGTGCTTCGGGCGCTGCTGGAGAACGGCGACGAGGTGCTGGTTCCGAGCCCCGACTACCCGCTGTGGACCGCGGCGGTGACCCTGAACGGCGGGCGGGCGGTCCACTATCCCTGCCGGCCCGAAAACGGCTTTGAACCGGATCCCGAAGACATCGAGAAGCTAGTCAGCAAGCGCACCCGCGCGATCGTCGTTATCAACCCCAACAACCCGACCGGCGCAGTTTATTCGCGGGAGACCCTGACTGCGATCGCGCGCATCGCCGAGAGACACAAGCTGGTCGTTTTCTCCGACGAGATCTACGACAGCATGACTTACGACGCCGCCGAATTCGTGCCGATGGCGACACTGGTCCACGGGACGCTGTGCGGAACGATGTCCGGGCTGTCCAAGGTATACCGCGCCTGCGGTTACCGGGTCGGCTGGGCCGCATTCTCCGGTGCACGCGATCAGGCGCAGGAATACCTGGCGGGCCTCGAATTACTCAGTTCGCTCAGGCTGTGCAGCAACGTGCCAGGCCAGTGGGCCGTACAGACTGCGCTCGGCGGCTACCAGAGCATCCGCGACCTGGTCGGTCCGGGCGGGCGCCTGCACCAGTCCCGCCAGGCGATTATTGATGGTGTGGCCCACAGCAAGTACCTGCAGCTCCAACCGCCGTGCGGCGCGATGTACGCGTTCGTCAAGGTCGGGCGGGAAAGACTGCCCGACTTCGACGACCAGGCCTTCGCCATGAGCCTGCTGGAAAACCGCCACGTGCTGGTCGCGCCTGGCGTGAGTTTCAATGCCCCCTATCGGGATCATTTCCGGATAACCAACCTGCCCGATCCGGAGACGCTGGCGGTCGTATTTGCGCGGATCGAGGAAGAACTCGACTCATGGGCCGGCGGCAAGGCCAGCGGTCTCAGGGCCGTCCAGTGAGCCAGGCGAGGGTGTAGCCTCGTCGAATGATTGACGAAACGCCGCCCTTGCATCCGCTTGACGCCCGGTTCGTCACCCATCTGGAGGCTGGCGGCGCAATCGTCACGGCAACACGCCGCCAGGCGCGCCTGATCCGGCGTCGGTTCGACGACGCCCAGGTCGCAACCGGTCGAAGTACCTGGCCAACAGCCAACGTGCTGCCGTTGTCCGCCTGGGTCGCCGCCCGCTGGCAGGAGGCGGCCCGGCGGGACGAATCCCTACCCAGGCTGCTGACCGACACACAGGCCTCCTGGTCCTGGCGCAGGCACGCAGGGTCGTTCGTCGACGCAGCACTGGTCGATCCGCACGATCTGGCCGCGGGGGCGCGCCGCGCCTGGGTTTCGTTGATCCGCCATGGCGGATCGTTGGCCTTGCTCGACACGCACTCGTTGACCCAGGACCAGGCACAGTTCCGTGCCTGGGCCGCTCAGGTCGAAACCGACCTGCTGGCGGATGGCTGGCTCGATCCGGGATCGCTCGAATCGGCGTTGGCTCACCACACCGGGCTGCTGGCGCCGTCTGCGCCCTTGCTGTTGGCCGGCTTTGCCCAGCTGCCGGCCGCGGTTGACGCCCTGCTGCGGGCGCTGATCGCTTGCGGCTGGTCCGTGGAGATCGCACCGCTCGCGGGACAGACAGGACAGGGACACTGCTTTGGCGCGGCCGACCCGGCGGCGGAGATCGCGGCGATGGCGGCCTGGGCAAGGCAGCGGCTGGAGTCCGATCCCGGCGCACGGCTGGCCGTGATCGTCGCTGACCTTCAATCACGCCGCGCCGCGCTGGAGCGACGATTCGAGGCCGAGCTGCAGTCCGAACTCGAGCTGCCGGGCACGCTCGAACGGGATCGTTTGTTCGATTTCGCTGGCGGCCCGCCACTGTCATCGTTCGGGGTGGCCGAGGCGGCGCTGGATTGTCTGGAAAGCAGCGCCTCCTGCATCCGCCACGAAACCCTGAGCCGTTTGCTTCGCTGCCCCTACGTGGCCCAGGCGGGCGAGGTCGAGGCGCGCGTCCGCCTGGACGTCTCGCTGCGCCGTCAGCCGCTGCTCGAGCGCCCGGTCCTGCCGCTGGTCTACCAGGCCCGCGCAGCCGGATGCCCGCGGCTCGCGGACTCGCTGGAGGCCGCGCATCGTGTCATGTCCGAGGGCGCCGACATGAAAGGCACCGATTCGTGGGCAGAGGTATTCGGGCGGGCGCTCAGCGCCTGGGGCTGGCCTGGCGACAGGCCACTTGCCAGCGATGAATTCCAGACGGCGCAGGAGCTGCGAGAGCGGCTCGACAGCTTTGCAAGTCTGTCGCGATCGGCGCCGGTCATGAAGGCGCGGGTCGCATGCTCGGAGTTCGGCAGACTGGTTGCGGCGCCATATCAGCCAGAACGGGGCGACGCCTCCGTTATCGTATTCGATTCCCTCGAGCCGCCCGGCACCACCTTTGATGGCCTGTGGGTGACCGGCATGACCGCATCAACCTGGCCGCGGGCAGCTGTCCAGGACCCCTTCATTCCGCTATCCCTGCAGACCGCGCTGGGCATGCCAGGCATCACCGCAGACACTGCGCTGGCCGAAGCGTTCGCCACCACCGAGGCCTGGCTGGGATCGGCGCCTGAGGTCGTCTTCAGCTGGCCCGAGCGCCAGGATGACGCCGCAGTCGAGCCCAGCCGGATCCTGCCAGCGACCCTGGCGCAGCTCCCGGTCCCACGCGAGACCGCGACCCGAACGCGGCTGCTGTTCCGCAGCGGGAGCAGAGAGGCACTGCCCGCCGACCCGGCACCGGCGCTGACTGGAGTCGAGCCGGGTGGGGGATCGCGCATCCTGGAGCTTCAGGCGAAGTGCCCGTTCCGCGCATTCGCGGAGCTCAGGCTCGCAGCCGGTCGGTTGGAGGAACCTGCGGCCGGCGTCGACGCTCGTGGCAGAGGGGTGGTACTTCACCGGGCACTGGAACTCGCCTGGGGCTCGATTGGGAGCCAGGCGGCATTGCGGGCAGCGACACCGGAGTCGCTCGATGCGTTGATGGAAAACGCGCTTCGGCAGGCACTCGAGGAAGAGCTGCCGGCAGCGACCGGGAGCAGGGCGGTGGCGCTCGAGGCCGAGTGGCAACGCGCTGCGCTGGCCCGGCTGCTCGAGCTGGACCGGGAACGGCCGGCCTTTGAGTTGGTGGCACTGGAGCAGGAGATCGAGGCGAATTTTGCCGGACTCCGCCTCAAGCTGCGCGTGGATCGCGTCGACCGGGTGGAAGCCGGCCTGGTGGTCATTGACTACAAGACCGGCCGGGCCGAAACCAGCCAGTGGCGTGGAGCGCGCCCGGACGCGCCACAACTGGTGCTGTACGCGTTGCAGCAGAAGGGCGGGGTAGCGGGCATCGCCTTCGCCTCGGTCGGTTCGCAGGCAGCGCGACTGCGGGGTGTTGGTGCAAGCGACGCTATCGCTGACGGCGTGGTCCCCGCCGAGAAATTCGCCCTGACCGAAGACAGGCAGGATGGATTTACGTGGCAACAGGTACAGCAAAGCTGGGCCGGTTGGCTCGCCAGCCTGGCGCGTGGCTATATCGAGGGCAGTGCCGCGGTCGACCCGAAGCAGCCGCAGACCTGCCGCCTGTGTCACCTGCAGACCCTGTGCCGGGTGGCGCCCGAACTCGAGCCAGACACGACGGATGACGACGATGCATGACGACGCGCGGATCGACCAGAGAGTGCGCGATCAGGCCATCGATCCCTCAGCCTCGTTCGTCGTCCAGGCTCCCGCCGGTTCGGGCAAGACCAGCCTGCTGACCCAGCGCTTCCTCAGGCTGCTGGCAATTGTCGAGCAGCCTGAGGAAATCGTCGCCATCACCTTCACACGCAAGGCCTCAGCCGAGATGCGCCATCGCATCGTTGCGGCGCTGGCCGCGGCGTCGTGCGAGCCGGACAAGCAGGCCAGCGAACACGAGCGCCAGACCTGGATGCTGGCCCGGGACGCGCTTGCCAATAGCCGGCGACGCAACTGGAACCTCGAACGTCATCCCTCGCGCCTGCACATCCAGACGATCGACGGGCTCAACCACTGGCTGTCACACAAGTTACCGCTGAGCGCGCGCCTGGGCCTGTCTCCGCAGTTGCTCGATGATGCCCGGCCCGTCTACCGAGAGGCAGCCCGCCGTTTTGTCGCAAGGGTCGAGCAGGGCGGGAGGCTGGCAGACGCGATTGCACAATTGGTGCGCATGCTCGATTACGACCCCGCATGGCTCGAGCAGCTGTTTGCCGACATGCTCGGTCGGCGCGAAATATGGCTGCCCAAATTGCTGGAGCTGGCCGACTCGGGAGACGCACGGCAGGAAATGGAACGGCTGCTGGAGTCTGTCGTCGAGTCGGAGCTGCGCCGGATCCGCAAGCTCCTCGAGGGCGAATTGATGGGGCATTTCCTCGCCCTGCTAGGCGAGGCGAACGAGCTAGCGCCGGACGGCCCACTGATGCCGCTGGCCGGCCTCGGGCGCCTGCCATCAGCACAGACCGCGAGCCGCGGGCAGTGGGAACTGCTGGCGCAACTGCTGCTGACGAAAAAGGGCGATGCCCGCAAGAGCGTCAACAAGAATCAAGGCTTCCCCGCAGGTCTTAAGCAGCAGAAGTTACGCATGGTCGCGCTGCTGGAGATGCTGGCTGACGCTCCGGACAAGACCGCAGCGCTGGCGCGGGTGCTGCAGTTACCTCCCTCCCGCTACACCGACGAGCAATGGGAGCGCGTCGATGCACTGCGCCAGACCTTGTTGCCTGCTGCTGCCGAGCTGCACGCTGCATTCGGCGAACGCGGATTGCTCGACCATCCCGCCGTGGCCGCCGCAGCAAGACAGGCGCTGGGCGGCAACGATGCACCGACCGAACTGGCCCAGGCACTCGAATACCGGATCCGTCACATCCTGGTTGACGAATACCAGGACACTTCGCCGGCGCAGCAAGCATTGCTCGAGCGCCTGGTCGCCGGCTGGCAGCAGGATGACGGACACAGTCTGTTCTGCGTCGGAGATCCGATGCAATCGATCTACGGTTTTCGGGAGGCGGACGTCACGCTCTTTCTCGAGGCTCAGGCACAGGGTATCGGCGGAGTTGCCCTCGTTCCCCGGTCACTTACCCGGAATTTTCGTTCCTGCCAGAGCATCGTCGACTGGGTCAACGAGGCATTCCGGAAGCTGATGCCCCCTGAAGCCGATTTTGAACGTGGCGCCGTGCCTTATACCGCCAGCAGCTGCACGCGTGAGGACGAACCTGGCGCGGGAGCTACGCTGCACGCCTACGTCGGGCGCGATGAACGGCGTGAGGCGCGTGCGGTTGCCGACCTCATCGAGACCGCACTTGGCGAAAGCCGAGAGCTGGAAGATGCCGACGCAGCCGGTGGTCGACCGACCATGCCGCGTCATGTCGCCGTACTGGTTCGGGCACGTGCCGCGTTGCCGCCGATACTGGCCGAACTGCGTTCGAGGAGCATCGAATATCGCGGGGTCGAGCTCGAGCCGCTTGGTTCGCGCGCCGCGGTACGCGACCTGCTGGCGCTTGCGCGGGCCTTGCTGCATAGCGGCGACCGCACCGCCTGGCTGGCGATCCTGCGCGGACCATGCTGCGGACTGCTGCTGGCCGATCTGCATGCGCTCGCCGCCGCGGATCGCAAGGCGACGATTCTCGACCGCTTGGGCGATGCCGGCACGATGAATTGCCTTTCGGAAGATGGCCGGCGCCGCGCGTCACGGGTCCTGTCAGTATTACGTGATTCAATCCGGGACCGAGGGCGTCTCGCCCTGGGCTCCTGGGTGCGTTCCTGCTGGCTAGCCCTGGGCGGCCCGGCTACGCTGACCGATGAGTCTGACCTCGACAATGTAGAGGCTTGCCTGGCAGCGCTCGACCGGTTGTCGCAGGAAACCCGATCTATCCCGACTGCCGCCGAGATCGAGTCGGCAGTCGAGGGACTCATGGCCTCTCCAGTGGGCAGCGCTGCCGCACGCGTGCAGCTCATGACGATTCACAAGGCGAAGGGCCTGGAATTCGATACCGTCATCCTGCCTGGACTCGAGCGAACGGTATCGCGCGGCGCACGACAACTGTTGTACTGGGCCCCGGTGGCCATTGAGGATGGTCCCCGCGGCATCGTACTGGCGAGCCACGCTGGGGTCGATAGCGCGCGATCTGGCGACGGCCTTGAGTCCTGGATGAAACGCCTCGACCGGGATCGGACCCTGCTGGAAATTGGCAGGCTGGCCTACGTCGCCGCAACGCGTGCGCGCCGCAGACTGCACCTGATTGGCTCAGCTCCGGTTTCCTGGAAGGAAGGCATTCCAATGCTGGCCTCGCCGCAGGAAGATTCCCTGCTGGGCTTCCTTTGGCCCGCGGTCCGGCCGGTCTTCGAGCGGGAGTTCCTGCGCGCCAGGGATTCCGAGGAGCTCTCGCCGGCCGACTCAGCGTCGCGGCCACGCCGCTCGGCACCGCCACTACTACGGCTAGCCACCAGCTTTGAGCAACCCGCGATGCCGGCCGCCGCCTGCCTCCTATCGTCACGACGGGCGCGGATGATTGAAAGTCCGGTACGTCCGAACTTCGACTGGGCCGGGCGCGAGGCGATCGCAGTGGGCATCGTCGTCCACGCCGAGCTGGAGCGCGTAGCGAGGGAGAGGTTGTCAGCCTCCAGCCTGGAGGCAAGACCGGATTACTGGCACGCGGAGCTGGGACGACTCGGGCTCCCCGACGAATCATGCGACAACGCCGTGGCCCGAATCAGCCTGGCACTGGCTAACGTCGCCGCCAGTCCGCTGGCTGCGCGGCTGCTTGATCCCGCGGCAACCGACTCAGTCAGCGAACTTGCGGTCACTGCCTGGCTCGACGGCGAGTTCGTCAGCATCAAGGTGGACCGGAGCTTCGTCGACGAAGCAGGCGTCCGCTGGATCGTGGACTGGAAGACCAGCGTCCACGAGGGCGGCGGACTCGAGCAGTTCCTCGAGCAGGAACTGCAGCGCTACTCGTCCCAGCTCGAGCGCTATGCGCGGGTCATGCGGCTGTACGATTCCCGCCCGATGAAGATTGGCCTCTATTTTCCGATGATGGATGCGTGGAAATTGTGGACGCACTGGGTACCGCCGGAAGAGGCATGAGCGCGCTTGGCGCGAGCGCCGTGGAACGAGGCGCTATACGGAACCTTCGATGGCAAAAGGTCGCCGACCGAGGGAATCCGGCGGCGGCAGCGCCGAAAGGGCGCGCAACACCCGCGGGCCGGCCGCCGGTGTCGCCGCCACGTCGCCGTTGATCAGGTAACCAAGGTCATGACCGATCTCGAGGGTAGCGCGGACCCGCATCGGTCCACCGCCGAGGTCGGTTAACCGGCCGGCTATCGACTCGGAACCCACCGCGCCTTCGCCCAGCGTCAGCTCGAAACTGCCTATGTTGATGCCCCCCGAGCGGGCATCGGTAAGGTCGCGAACCACGATCACTCCCGCGGCAGAGTCGAGGAGCCCCGACTGGATCGCGACCCGATCTACGTCCAGTTCAACGGTACCCTTCCAGCTCTCCGGCGCGACAAGCCCGCTCACCAATTCGACCGGGAAAGCACCCTCGATCCGCTCAAGGTCGATTCGGCCGTTCCGGCCGGCGGTGACCGTCATTTGCACCGAACCACCGGCGGGTTGAAGATCCAGCCCGTACTGGAGCTCCGCCACCAGCAGCCGCCACGGCCGGTTTGACCAGCTGAGTGACCCGATCGGCGTGCCCTTCACATTGACCGAAGCGGCCGACCCACGCCAGATCGTTCCGCTTACGCCTGCCAGGGTGACCTCCGCCGGAACGTAGCGCAGCAACAGCGACGCCGGCAGGAAGGCAACAAGAAAGACGAGGAACGCCGCGAAGCCCGCGGCTAAGAGTAGACGGGTACGGCGCATTCCCTTCAGGGACCCCGGAGCACGAGGCTGACGTTAACCAGACCGTCCGAGGGTGTCCCGTCGATGCTGGCAGACTCAACGACCAGCCCGCGTTCCTGCTGGATGCGTGCAAGCCAGATCACCATGGCGTCGAATGCAGCGCCCTCGAAGCGCACGCGGAGCCCACCGTCACCGGCAGGATCGGAACCCGACAATGCGCCAGCCAGGCCCGCATCCTTCGCAGTCCTGTCCACCAGCAACGGCAGCGATTCGTTGGGGCGCGCTGCCGGCATGGCGCGCAGGCGCGGCGCGGCAGCCTGCATCCAGACGAGATCCGCCCGCTTGTTCGCGACGCGCATCCCGGCGGCAGCCGTTGCCGCGTTCAGTTGCCAGAGCCCGCCAAACAGCAGCAACAGGGCTGCCGCGATGGCGCCGTAAAGTACCGCGCGCTGCTCGCGCTCTGCCAGCGACCGGTACCACGTGAGCGCGTTCATGTCTGCCCCGCCGGCGCCACGGAAACCAGCCCGTCGACGCCACCTTCGCGCGGCACCGTGGACTGCACGTCGAAATTGAGTCCGCGCTGGCCGGCCGCCCGCGACAACTCGGCGAGCGCGTCTCCCGACGGTGCCGAAATGCGCATGTCCAGCTTGCGATCGCGCCAGCCCAGTGACTGGATGCGTATCCCGGGGACCGCGGTGAATGCCTGGGAAATGCCGTCAAGGCGGCCGAGTAACCCCGACGGATCGGCACTGCCCGCACCGCCGAGCCGCTGCTCCATCTGGCGTCGCGCGTCGACCATGCGTTCGACATCTGGCATAGCGACCTGGAAAGTCTCCGCCATGGATGCGTCGAGTCGCCGCTCCTCTAGTCCCAATCTCACCAATTCGTAGGCCTGCGAGCCGACGTGGACCAGCAACAGCGCGGCGGCCAGTCCGGCAACCAGGCGCCAGCGGCGCCAGCTTGCCGCCCAGCCGGTACGGGGCGCGTAGGGGCCGGACAACAGCGAGCTTGGCGGAGCGCTTACCGCTACGCTGGCCAGCAGTGGCAGTGCGCCATCTGGCAACAACTGGACGTCAAGACTGCCGGTCACCTCGCGCAGTGCCTCGATCATGTCTTGTGATGTATCCCAGTCCTCCTGAGCCACGTACATCTGGACGTGCCGGTCATCGCCCTCGAGGCCGGCGAGCGCGAAGGACTCGGTCAGGGGCTCTGCATCCAGCGCTACCGGGATCGCGCCCGGTGCATGCACCAGCAGGCGGTTGCCCTCGAGGATCGCAACGATCTTGCCCGGATTGTCCGGCAGGCACTGGGTCTCGGCGTACAGCGCCTCGGGAGCGAGACCCGCCTCGGCGAACCGGTCGATCCAGCCCTCGAGTCGGTCGCGCTCAACCGCGGCCACGGGAGCACGTGAATCGTCACCGAACTTGCCGACCGAGAAATGGAAGGATTCGACGTCGCCGGCAAGAAATTCCTCGAGCGCGAACGGTACTACCTGCGCCAGCCGGGCGCCGCTCCTGACCGGCAGCTCGGGCTGCGCCAGCACCACATCGGCTCCGGGAGCCAGCGCGATGACGCGCCGCTCCGCGGCGAGTGGCGCGGCATCGGCCAGCGTGCCCATGGCGACCGGTCCAAGACGCGCGCCGTTGGCGTCAACCAGCACCCAGGAGACTGGTTCACTCAAACGCAGGACGAGGATCTGGCTCATGAATTCACTCGGTTCCTATCGACCGAACAACCGCCCGGACACCACCGGCATTGTTCCGTTCCAGCAGACTGTACAGCGTGAGTTGCGAGGTGCCAATACTGACGGTTGTAAGCAAGCGAAACCAGTTGGTGTTTTCTGCAACCGACTCGCGCAGGGCCTGAAACTGCTCGTCTCCCAGGGTTGCGCGCAAGTCCTCGAGTGTCGGAAAACAGCCGTCAGTACGATTACGCGAAAGTGCATCCGCGTCGCCAAAGTCTGTTCCGCCCCGCACCAGTGCCGCCAGCACCAGCGGCGTCGCCGTGCAGACGTTGATGCGGCTGCCAACTGGCAGGGCGGCAATGTGCGGCCTGAGGCGCGTGTAATCCTCCAGGGAAAAGCCGGGCAGGGCAAGCAGCTCGGACGTAGTGGTGATCGGCCCGTTTGCCGTGCGGTATGGCGGCGACTGGCCGATGTAGACGCCGTCCTCCGCTCCATCCGGAAATGTATCGACCGTGTCGGCGTCCAGCCAGTCGGCCAGCGCCCCTGCCCAGCGCTGGTCTACATCGGCGAGTCGCAACAGTTCCTTGAACCGCTCGAGGCTGGCCTCGTCGATCGAGCCGTCGGGCTGCAACAGGTTGTTGACGTTGAACCTCGCCTGCATGTCTTCGAGCGAGCCTTCGATACTTCCACCGTCGATCGGCAGTGGTGGAACGGGTTGCGCCCAATCCTCGGCCAGATTGTCAGTTTCGGAGTCACCGAGATCGTCGTTCAGGATCTCCGCTGCCCATGCCTCGGCACCCAGCGCCACTTCCCAGCCCTGGTTGAGCGCGCCGATGCCCGCGGTGCGCCTGAGATCGAGTGCCGCGTCCGTTCCTACCCGAACGGCCAGTACGGTGGCAATCGCCACCAGCACCACCGCCATGATCAACGCAACTCCCCGCTGCCTCATCCCGGCACCTCGATGACGCGCCGGATCTCTCCATAGTCGGAAAGGACGATCAGGATCTCCACCGCCAGCGGGCGCAGGCGCAACGCGATTTCGGGCGCCGCCCCGAGCGGCGGCCACTCACTCTGCCACTCGCGACCGGAATTCAGGTAGCGGATCTCGACCGACTCAACGTTGGTGAGCAGATCGCGGGAGAGGGGCTGGCTCGCCAGCGTGGCATCGGCAACGATCCAGTTCCGCCGGACCAATGTGGTGCCCTCGAGTAGATACGTAACCCGTTGCACGGTGCCCCGTGGCGTTCCAATGGTGTTGGACCAGCCTTGCCGCGACAGTTCGGCCAGGTCGATCGTATTGGGGTCGCGCTGCAAGGCTGGTCGGTAGCCGTCGCCGACCAGCTGACGTACCGGCCGCGGTGCGAGCTGGCGGAAATCCGTGGTGATCAGTGTCACCGCCCGTTGCACTTCGCGAACGCGAGTCATGTGCTCGCGGGTGCGCTCCACTGCGAGCCGGGTCTCGGCTACACCGCGGTTGGCCATGATCGACAGGATCGCCAGGATCACGGTGGCGACCAGCACCTCGATCAGCGTGAAACCCCGCGCGCGCCTCATTCGTCCTCATCGTCGCCGCCCTTGGGCGGTCGTGACGGGCGAGTGCCCAATGGGCGATTGGGATTCGCCCCGTCGTCTGCATCGCCATCGACGTCGGCGCTGATCGAGCCATTCCACAATGTGGCTGATGCTGGGGTGGCCATGGCGACCGCGCCGACAAAGCCGCTGACTTCTGCCAGCGCGCTGTCCTCGGAGTCGCCTTCCCGCCTGACACGTATGTCGATCCTGCGCAGGTCGTCAACCGGAGTTTGCGAGACATTCGCCTTCCAGCGCCAGCGTTGGTTCGCGAACTCGACCTCACCTTCGGTCTCGTCGATCGACGGCAGCTCGGACGCAAGGCGCATTTCCACCAATCTGTTGTCGCCGATCCAGGTGGCGAGCGTGCGGTCGCGCAGGTAGGCGGAATTGTTGACGGTGTCGTGTACGACACGAAATACCGCCATCATGCCGAGCGCCACCACAGCCATCGCGACGACGACCTCGATCAGCGTGAAACCCAGCTGATGGCGTTTATCCCGCATTGTCACCAAGGACCTCGATGCTGCCGTCCGCCGCACCGGCGAGCGTCACCGTCGCTCCGCTGCTCGAGCGGGTAAACGTTATCCGGTAGGGAGTGACGTCACCGCTCGCAAAAGCAATCACCTGCGGCAAGCGAGTCTCGGGTGTCTCGGGTTTGCGCAGCAAGACACGCCGCCCCTCCGCCTCAAGCGAGATCGCCAGACCGGGCGGCAATGGATGATTCTCGAACCAGCGATCGCCCAGTACGGCTGCCCAGCCACGACGCCCGTCGAACACCATGACCTCGTAACCCCCGGCCTCCAGTCGCAGGCCGTAGTCACGGCCCTCCAGCTCGGCCGTTTCCAGTGCGACCGCGACGACATCGGTCAGGCGAGTCGCCTCATCCTGGATCTCGCTGTCACCACCCAGCGCACCGACTGCGACGGTGATGACGGCCGCCATCAGGCCGACGATCACGACCACCACCAGCAATTCGATCAGCGTGAAGCCGCGCTGCGGCGTAGAGACAGTCGGTCTCGGCAGAGGCACGTCAGGCCTGCCTTCGGATCACTCTACGTTCCAGTTGCCGACGTCCGCATCGTTCCCTTCGCCGCCCGGCTGGCCGTCGGCGCCATAGGAGTACAGGTCGTACGTGCCGCCGCGCGTGCCCGGAAACAGGTACTGATAGTCATTGCCCCAGGGATCCTTCGACAACTTCTGGACGTAGCCGCCTTCTTTCCAGTTGCGGACCGACGGGTCGTCGGGCTTGCGTACGAGAGCGTCGAGGCCCTGGTCAGTGGAGGGGTACTGGAAATTGTCCATGCGATACAAGTCCAGCGACGTGCCTAGCGTGCGAATGTCGGCCTGGGCCTTGGTCACCCGGGCTTCGTCGACCCGGCCAAGGATCTGTGGTCCGATCAGCGCGCCCAGAATGGCTATGATGACCATGACGACCATGATCTCTATCAGCGTGAAACCGCGTTCGGACCGGCAGGCTGGGCGCATTCGGGACTCCAAGACAGGCGCGAGCGGGGAGCGCTCTTGCGGGCTTCCATGATACCAGACCACATTTCGCCACCCCCGGTTCCCCGGGCTTGCGTCGGCAGGCTGAAGTCTCGGCAGGATTTCGACCTGGCCGGCCCGCCGGGCCGCTCGCGAGGGGACGCTCCCCGTACCCAGGTGGGCTCCGCCTATAATCCCCGGTCGCCAATCCACGGGAGCAACCGTTGAAATCAGCCTTCGTATTTCCCGGCCAGGGTTCGCAGTCGGTGGGAATGCTGGCTACGCTCGCCCAGGCCGAGCCGGTGGTTCGCTCGACCTTCGACGAGGCTTCGACCGTCCTCGGCTACGACCTCTGGCGCTTGTGCCAGGAAGGGCCCGAGGACCAGCTCAATTCGACCGAGCGAACACAGCCGGCCCTGCTGGCAGCCGGCACCGCCGCGTGGCGAGCCTGGTGCGCTCGTGACGGCCAGCCGCCCGCGCTGATGGCGGGTCACAGCCTGGGAGAGATCACGGCGCTGGTTTGTGCCGGCGCGATCGATTATTCGGCGGCAGTCGCGCTGGTGCAGTTCCGGGGCCGCGTCATGCAACAGGCCGTCCCCGCTGGCCAGGGTGCGATGGCGGCCATTCTCGGGTTGGCCGACGCGGAAGTTGAAGCGGCCTGTGCGGAGGCGTCGCAGGAAGGCGTGGTGGTTGCGGCCAACTACAACTCTCCTGGCCAGGTGGCGATTGCGGGTACGGCTGCGGCCGTCGACCGCGCCGCCACGGCCTGCCGGGCCCGTGGCGCGAAGCGCACTGTGCCGCTCCCCGTGTCGGGTCCCTTCCACAGCCCACTGATGAAACCGGCCGCGGAACAGCTGCGCGAACGTCTACGCGAGGTCGACATTTGTGCGCCGCGGCTGCCCGTCTACGCCTTCGACGCGACCTGGCACGATTCACCGCAGGTGATCCGCGACGGGCTGTATCGCCAGCTCTTCAACCCCGTGCGCTGGTCGTCGATCGTGGCCGCGATCATCGCGGCCGGCACTACCCATGTCGTCGAGGCCGGGCCGGGAAAGGTGCTCGCGGGCCTCGTCCGTCGCGTGGAGGGGGGCCGCAACCTGGCCGTGTTCACGATCGACGGTGCAGATACGCTGGCCTCGGCCCTGGCCGGCTGTGCTGGAGGTGAAGCATGACGGATCAGGGAACCCTGGCAGGGGAGGTGGCGCTGGTCACGGGCGCCTCGCGAGGAATCGGACGGGAGATTGCGCTCCAGCTTGCACGGCTCGGCGCGACGGTCGTCGGTTCGGCGACGGGCGCCGGCGGCGTGGCCGACATCGACTTGATGTTTCGCGAAGAGGGGCTTGCCGGCCGGGGCGTAGTGCTGGATGTTGGTGATCCGGCGAGCTGCGATGCCGCCTTGAATGAGGTGGAGTCTGGCGAGGGGCCGGTCACCATCCTGGTCAACAACGCTGGTATCACTCGCGACAACCTGCTGCTCAGGATGAGGCAGGAGGACTGGGACGCAGTCATGAATACCAATCTGACCGGGGCTTTTCGTCTTTGCAAGAGGGTGCTGCGCGGCATGATGAAGGCGCACAAGGGGCGCATCATCAATATCGCCTCAGTGGTCGGGCTGATCGGCAACGCCGGCCAGGCCAACTACAGCGCCGCCAAGGCCGGGATCATAGGCTTCAGCCGGTCGCTGGCCCAGGAGGTTGCCTCACGGGGCATCACGGTCAACGTGGTCGCGCCGGGCTTTATCGAGACTGACATGACGCGCAGCCTCCCGGAAGACCAGCGCCTGGCCCTGGCAGCGCAGATCCCCCTTGGCCGCCTCGGGGCCCCAGGCGATATTGCCGCGGCTGTGGCTTTCCTGGCGTCCCCCGGCGCGTCCTGGATCACGGGCGAAACGCTCAATATCAACGGCGGAATGCATATGCCATGAGCCAGCGGCAGTCACATAACTCCTTATTTGCAAAAGAAAAACATACGGCATACCACTCGACAGCTAGCGACCGCTGGCGGGTTTACTTAGAATGGCGCCCCGCTTCCGGCTCCCGTGCCGGCGGGTAACCCAGGAACTCACAGGACAATTACCAAGATGAGCACAGTCGAAGAAAGGGTGAAGAAGATCGTCGCCGAGCAACTCGGTGTGAAGGAAGAGGAAGTCACCAATGACGCCTCCTTTGTCGACGATCTGGGGGCCGACTCACTGGATACGGTCGAGCTCGTCATGGCGCTCGAGGAGGAGTTCGAGACCGAGATCCCCGACGAGGACGCCGAAAAGATCACCACGGTGCAGCAGGCGGTCGACTACATCGTCGAGCACCAGTCCAAGACCTGATCGATACCAGCGACGGGCCCCGGCCCCGGCGGCCGGGGCCCGTCGCGTGTCCGTCGCCTACTCCTCGGGACGGCTGAGGAAATGCCTTGAGCAAGCGTCGCGTTGTCGTTACCGGTCTGGGGCTGCTAACGCCGGTAGGCTGTACAGTCGCCTCGGCCTGGGAAAACATCCTCGCCGGCCGCAGTGGTATCGGGCCGATAACCCGTTTCGATGCCAGCAGCTTTCCGGTGCATTTTATCGGGGGACTGAAGGGATTCAGTCACGACGACTACTTCTCGCCGAAGGACGCCAGGCGCATGGATCCTTTCATGCAGTATGGCGTCGCGGCTGGCGTCCAGGCGATCCGCGACTGCGGGCTGGAAATCAACGACGGCAACCGGGAAAGGATCGGGCTGGTATTCGGCGCGGGCATCGGCGGCCTGGCGACCATCGAGGATAACAACGCCCGCTACCTCGAGGGCCACTCCCACCGCAAGATCTCGCCGCTGTTCATTCCCTCGAGCATCATCAACATGATCTCTGGGCACCTGTCGATGATGTTCCGCATCCATGGGCCCAATCTGGCAGTCGTCACTGCCTGCACCACGTCCACCCACGCCATCGGGCTTGGCATGCGCACGATCCAGTACGGCGATGCCGACGTTATAGTCGCCGGCGGTGCCGAGATGGCGGAGACACCGCTGGCGGTCGGTGGCTTTTGCCAGGCCAAGGCGGTCTCGACGCGCAACGACGCCCCTGAGCGTGCCAGCCGCCCCTGGGACCGCGACCGCGATGGCTTCGTCATGGCAGACGGCGCGGGTGCCGTGGTGCTCGAGGAATACGATCACGCCAGGGCGCGAGGTGCCAACATCTACGCCGAATTGATCGGCTTTGGCATGAGCGGGGACGCACACCACATTACGACACCGCCGGAGGACGGCGACGGCGCGCGTCGATCGATGGTCAACGCGTTGAAGGACGCAGCCTGCAACCCGGACGACGTCGACTACATCAATGCACACGCGACCTCCACCGTCCTGGGCGACCTGGCGGAAACCGTCGCAATCAAGCGTGCCTTTGGGGAGCACTCTTCCCGCGTCGCGATCAGTTCGACAAAGTCCATGACCGGACACCTGCTGGGCGCCGCGGGCGTCGCCGAGGCGATCTTCTGTATCCTGGCCATACGCGACCAGGTCGCCCCGCCGACCATCAACCTGGACAACCCGGACGAGGGTTGCGACCTGGATTATGTGCCGCATACGGCCCGGCAGATGCCGATCGCGGTGGCAGCCTCCAACTCGTTCGGATTCGGTGGCACTAACGGCACGGTCATATTCCGCGCGGTTCGCTGACGGCCGCGCGGGCGGTATGAAAGGCTGCCTGATTGACCCAATCCAGCTCGATGGCCGGGCCGGCGACGTCATGCTCGCCCTGCACGGCCGTCACCCGGACCGCTATCCGATTCTGCTCGAAAGCGCGGCGGCTGGCGGTCCGCAGGGGCGCTACACGCTGTTGCTGGGAGCGCCGGGAGAGCGACTGGAGCTAGATGCCAGCGGCCTCCGCGGCCCGGGCGAGGGCGCCACCTTCCTGCCACGACTGGACGCCTGGTGGTCGTCGGAAAGAACCAGCAACACGACGGGCTGGCCATTCGCGGGCGGATGGTTCCTGTTGCTTGGCTACGAGCTGGCCGGACAGATCGAACCCAGCTTGCGGCTTCCGGCGGCGCCCCCCGGATTGACGGCCCTGGCCTGGCGAATGCATGCCGCGCTCATTCACGATCACCAGACTGGCGAAACGGTTGCGCTCGCCGAGCCCGTCGCTGCGGGCTTCGTGCGTCAGGTTGTCGCCGACCTGTCCGTCAGGGACGGCGACGACGAGCTGTGCAGCATCGAACTGGAAGTCGAGGAAGAGGATCCTTGCTTTTTTCGCTCCGCAGTCAATCATGCGCTTGAGCATATTGCCGCCGGCGATATCTACCAGGCCAACCTGTCGCGCAAGTGGAAGGCCGTCGTCCCCGGCGATTGCACCCCGGCGTTGCTGTATCGCCTGTTGCGCCAGGCCAATCCCGGCCCGTTTGCCGGCATCGCTGACCTGGGTGCCCAGGCGATCCTGTCGAGTTCGCCGGAGCGGTTGGTGAGTGTGCGCGGCCGGACTATCGAGACACGTCCCATCGCAGGCACCCGTCCAAGAACCGGCAGCGCAGATAGCGAAGCCATGAACGAGCTGATCGGCCATCCCAAGGAGCGGGCCGAGCACGTCATGCTCATCGACCTCGAGCGCAACGACCTGGGGCGCCTGTGTGAGCCCGGGACGGTCGAGGTAGACGAGGTCATGAGCATCGAGAGCTTTGCCCACGTACACCACATCGTCTCGAACGTGCGGGGCAGGCTGCGCGTCGATGCGACGCCAGCAGCGGTACTGCGCGCGATGTTCCCCGGCGGGACGATCACCGGCTGCCCCAAGGTCCGGTGCATGCAACTGATCGGCGATCTCGAGGGCGAGGGCAGGGGCGCCTATACTGGATCGATGGGATATCTCGGTCTCGATGGTGACCTCGACGTCAATATCCTGATCCGCACGTTGACGTTGCAGGACGGTGTTGCGGTGCTCAGGGCCGGTGCCGGGATCGTTGCCGATTCGGACCCGGAACGTGAACTCGACGAGACTCGCGCCAAGGCCCGCGGCGTACTGCGCGCGCTCGCCACGCCCGCATGAACATCCTGGTCAATGGCAGCCCTGGCACGGTGATCGACGCCCTGGATCGGGGACTGCAGTACGGTGACGGACTCTTCGAGACCATCGCGATCCGGCGGGGCCGCGCGCGGCTGCTATCCCTTCACCTCGAGCGTCTTGCTGCGGGTTGCAGGCGCCTCGGACTGGCGGTTCCGGACCTCGGGCAACTCGAGAAGGAAATCTTCACGGTGGCTGCCGCAGCGGAGTGTGTCGTCAAAGTGATCGTCACCCGGGGCGGTGGCGTGCGCGGATACCGCCCTCCGGTCAGCCCGACGCCGACCCGAATCGTCGCAGCGTTTCCAGCGCCCGCCTACCCGGAAGGAAATGCATCTCAGGGCATCCGGCTGCGCATCTGCACGACCCGGCTGGCGCGAAATCCCGCCATCGCCGGCCTCAAGCACCTGTGCCGGCTTGAGCAGGTCCTGGCCCAAGCCGAGTGGCACGACGAATTGATTGCGGAAGGTCTGATGCTGGATGACGACGGACTGGTGGTCTGTGGAACCCACTCAAACCTGTTCATCCTGGCGGGAGCTGGTCTCCTCACCCCGCGTGTCGACCGTTGCGGCGTAGCCGGTGTGATGCGCCGTGAAGTCCTGCGGTGGGCTGGCAGCCACGGCATTACCACCTGCGAGACCGATCTTCGTCCGCAACAGTTGTTTACCGCCGGGGAGGTCTTCCTGACCAATGCCATAATTGGCGCATGGCCGGCGCGCGAGCTGGACGGCAGGCCGCTTGCGCGAGGTACGATAGCGGCGGAATTCAACCGATGGCTCGATCAAGGCTGATCCGGATCCTGGCGGGCGCCACGGCGCTGGCGCTGCTTCTCGCCTGGGCGGGTTGGGCGCTCCTCGGACGCGTCGACCAACAGCGTCTCGATGAGCCCGTCGGGAGTCTCGAAGCGACTCGTGCCGTGGTCATCGCGCCGGGCAGCTCGCTCCAGGCGGTCGCACGAATGCTGGCGGGAGAAGGGCTGCTGGAGCATCCGGGCAGCTTTATCCGTCAGGCCCGGCGGGAAGATCTCGCCGGGCGAATTCGCGCTGGTGAATACCAGGTCGAGCCAGGAGTTACGCCGCGGCAAATGCTCGACATGTTCGTCGCTGGGCGGGTTCAGCTGCACGCCGTTACGGTACCGGAGGGCTGGACCTTTCGGCAGGCGTTCGCGGCCATAGAGCAGCACCCTGCCATCGTGCCGACCCTTGCGGATGCAGACGAGATGCGCATGCTGGAGGCCATTGACCTGGCAGGAAAGAGTCCCGAGGGCATGTTGTTTCCCGACACCTACCTGTTCCCGCGCGGCACCGCAGACATCGAAATCCTGGCCCAGGCGCGCGAGCGGCTCGAGCGGGAGCTCGAAGCGGCATGGGCAGAGCGTCAGGATGACCTGCCGCTGGCGACGCCATACCAGGCGCTGATCCTCGCATCGATCATCGAGAAGGAGACCGGCGTGGCGGATGAGCGTGCGATGATCGCCGGCGTATTTGCCAATCGACTGCGGCTTGGCATGCGGTTGCAGACGGACCCGACGGTCATCTACGGGCTCGGGCAATCTTTCGACGGCAACCTGCGTCGGGCCGACCTGCTGCGGGATACGCCTTACAATACCTACACCCGCGCGGGACTGCCGCCGACGCCGATCGCCCTGGTCGGCCGGGACGCGCTGCGAGCCGCCGTCAAGCCCGCCGACACCGAAGCGCTCTACTTCGTAGCCACCGGCCTCGGTGACGGGCGTCACCGATTTGCGCGGTCGCTGGCCGAGCACAACGACAACGTGGCGCGGTACATTGCAGCCCTGCGCGGCGCCGCGCGCGAAGGAGCACATTGAGCATGCCTGGACACTTCATCACATTCGAGGGCATCGAGGGCGTCGGCAAGTCCACCCAGTTGGTGCAGGCGGCCGGGCACTTGCGTCGCCGCGGTCTCGAGGTGGTGATGACGCGGGAACCCGGTGGCACGCCGCTCGCGGAAACGATCCGGCGACTGGTGCTAGAACCTCAACAGGATACTGTGGACGGCGTGTCGGAACTCCTGCTGATGTTCGCGGCGCGGTCGTTGCACCTGGACAACCTGATCGAGCCGGCGCTGGCGCGCGGTGCCTGGGTGCTATGCGATCGCTTCACAGACGCTACTGAAGCGTACCAGGGCGCAGGTCGCGGGATTCCGCTGAGACACATTCGCGTGCTTGAAGAAATCGCCCAGCGGGGCCGCCGGCCGGACCTCACCTTGCTGCTCGATGCACCGGTCGACCTGGCCACGGCACGGACCGCCCAACGAGGAGAGCCATCCGACCGCTTCGAATCGGAGCAGGGCGAGTTCTTCCAGCGCGTCCGGGACGGCTATCTCGCAATCCTCGCGCGGGAGCCGGAGCGAGTGGTCCGCATCGATGCAACCCGAACGGTCGAGGCGGTCGCAACCGACGTGGCCGATGCGCTGGATCATTTCGCGAACGACCTGGCTCGAGCGCATGGCCCGGCGTAAGCAGCCCGCCGTCGACGACGTCACAGCGCGGGACCATGCCGCAATGCTCGTGCGGGCAGGCGCTCCATGGCTCCGACAGGCGCGGGAGCAGCTGGCCACTGCGCGGCGCGATGGAAAGCTGGCCCACGGGATTCTCATTCACGGCACGGGTGGTGCCGGACAGTCGGCGCTCGCCCTGTGGACTGCGAACCTGGTCCTGTGCCACGAGTCCGGGGCGGCGCCCTGCGGACGTTGCCGGAGCTGCGTCCTGTTCCTGGCAGGGAATCATCCGGATTTCTATTCGGTGGAGCTGGAGGAGAAGGCTAGCTACATCAAAGTCGACCAGATCAGGGAGCTGTGCGCCAAACTGACGCTGCGCAGCTACAGCGGGGGAGGCAAGGCTGGCATCATCGATCCTGCTGACAAAATGAATCTCCAAGCAAACAATGCCTTACTAAAGACTCTTGAGGAACCACCTGAGGACACGTTTCTGATCCTGGCGGCTTCGCGACCCGATCGCCTGCCGCGTACGGTCGTCAGCCGGTGTCAACGTGTCCGGATTACCACCCCTCCCGACAAGGAGGCAGTAGCCTGGCTGAATGGCGAACTCCCCCGTCAGGACTGGCCAGACTTGCTCAAGCTGGCTGCCGGTGCGCCTTTCCGGGCGCTGGACCTGGCCGGGGAGGGAGCCGGGGAATTGACTGGCGAGATGCGCACATTGTTGGCTCAAGGCGGGTCGGGCGGGGCTCTCGACCCACTGGAAATCGCGGCGCAATGGAGCAAGGACCGGCCGGCGGCCCGCCTCGCATGGCTCGAAAGCTGGCTGGAGTCCCAGATCAGGGAGCGTGCATCCGGGAGTGACGTGGTTAACAATAATCACGATTTTCGCTTGCCATCCGCGGATGTCGGCGTGAACATTAAGTCCGCATTTACATTGCTGGACAAGGTGCGCGACGCCCGCCAGTTGCTGGAAAGTTCGTTGAACACGCAACTGCTGCTGGAGGACCTGCTGGTTCAGTTTGTTAATGCCCTGGCCGGCAGGACCGCCGGCAGGATGGAGATACAAGGTTGACGATGCGCTCTCCCTCGACGAAACCAGGACTGCTGACGCTCACCATCAAGGACAAGAGCGCGCTGTATCTTGCCTATATGCCATTTGTCAGGAACGGTGGGCTGTTCATTCCTACCAACAGCAACTACCGACTCGGCGACGAGGTCTTCATGTTGCTGAACCTGATGGGCGAGCCGGAGAAACTGCCGGTAGCCGGAAAGGTCATCTGGGTGACGCCAAAGGGCGCGCAGGGCAAGCGCACAGCGGGTATCGGCGTGCAGTTCAGCGAACAGGATCGCGGCTCGACGCAGAAGAAGATCGAATCCTACCTCGCCGGCGCGCTGGGCGGCGACAAGCAAACCCACACCATGTAGCAGCGCCGCTGCGCGCGCTGCCGGCGCGAGTCACTCGCCGCCGGGGCCGAGAGCATTTTCCGTCAGGCCGCCTTTCAGGCAGTAGGCCTCGAAACCGCGTTCGCTCAACAGGAATGCACCGGCGGAGCTGCGCCGCCCCGTATCACACAAGACGACATACGGGACATCCGTGTCCAGAGTCCTGAGCTTCATGCGGATGAAGTAAAGCGGAATGTTGATTGCCTCATCGAGATGGTAGATCTCGAACTCACTCGGCAGGCGGACGTCCAGCCAGCGGGCCCCGCGCTTGATCAGCTCGCGAGCGTGGTCAAGGTCGACCCATCTCAGCAGCGGCTCGTGCAGCAAGTCATCGAAATCGGACTTATTGAGCCGCATCAATGCACCGTCTGTGAGCATAGTGACGGTTGCGTTGCGCTTGGTTTCGGAGATCAGTGCCTCCTCGCCGAATGACTCGCCGGCGGCAAGCTCGGCAAGTCGAATACCCTCACGGTTCAGTGGCGTCTCGCGCGTCACCACACATCTGCCACGCGTGATCACGTAGAAATAGTCGCCTTCGCTGCCCTGCTTGATGATCTCGTCACCGGCCTTGCAGTTGATGCGCTCCATGCGCATGAACAGCGCCTGGATGTTGGCCGGCGGGATCCGGTGAAACGCCTTGGTTTGCAGCAGCGTGGTCATCCAGTCGTCGCTCTCGGCCGCTGCCGCAGACTCGCCCTTGATCTCGCCGACTTCATAGGTGCCGGTCTGGTCCCACGTCAGGAGCACGTCGAGCATGTCGCTGTCGATCGAAATGTACTCGACATTGGACAGGGCACGCGCGGTGAATCGACGCGGCTGACCAGGCGCAACCGCATTGCGGGCCTCCGGCGTGCCGCCGCGCAGCGTGGAGACTGTTCGCTCTCCCGAACGCAGCTCGAGATCACCCGCAACCAGGTAGAAGGTGCGCTTGTCGTTATCGCCTTCCTTGAACAGGACCCTGCCGCTGTCCAACTCACGAACGGTGGTCTTGCGTGCCAGCGCGTGAACGTTCTCGACCCGCAGCCCGTCGAGCGGGGTGAAGGCACGCAGGATCGCTAGGTCGAGTGGCTTTTCAGACATGCAGGATGTGGGCGACCAGATGGCGCAATTGAGTATTTTGCATCTTGGGGCGCGATCCTATCACAGCGTTCATGGCCGCAAGGCCGTCAGAGTGGACCAGCCCTCATCGGGCCGGAAGCGCGGGCCGTAGCGAAGCTCGAGATCCTCCAGCCGGGTGATAACTTCCTCGACGCCTCGCTCACGCGCGTAATGGATCGGCCCGCCCCGGAATGGCGCGAACCCGGTGCCGAATATCATCCCGGCATCCAGCAAGTCCGCGTCGGCCACTACGCCCTCCCTCAGACACGCAACCGATTCGTTTACGAACTGAAGTACCAGGCGGTCCTGCAGATCGGCAGGCGCGGTGGCGGCAGTGGCGTCCTTTACGGGCTTGCCATCCCGCCAGACGTAGTACCCGCGACCCGACTTCCTGCCCAGGTGCCCTGCCTCGACCAGCTCGCTGACTCTCGCAGGGGCCTCGCGCCCGAAGGCCTCTGCCAGGATCCGGCCAACATTCATCGCCACATCCAGGCCGACCGTGTCGGCCAACTCGACTGGTCCCATGGGCATCCCGAAGTCGACTGCGGCTCGATCGATTACCTCAAGCGGAATACCCGATTCAGCCGCGAACATGGCCTCCATCATGTACGGCATGAGGATACGGTTTACAACGAATCCGGGCGCGCTTCGACACGGCAGGGGAAGCTTGTCGAGTTGCCGCGTGAACGCGAGCGCATCCTGCAAAGCGACCTCACGTGTTGCCTGTCCACGGATGACCTCGATCAGCAGCATTCGTGCGACGGGATTGAAGAAGTGCAGGCCAACCAGCCGACCGGGATCGGCCAGGCCCCGCGCCAGGTCCTCCAGCATGATGCTCGATGTATTGGTCGCCAGCAGGGCCTCCGGCCTGAGCATTGGCTCGAGGCGTGAATACAACTCACGCTTCGCCTGCGCGTTCTCGAAGATCGCCTCGATGACCAGGTCGGCGTCGGAGGCGCCTCTGCCCTCAACATCAGCACGCAGGCGCGCCATGCACTCGTCGGCCTGGCCCGGCCGGCGGCAACGGCGCGAGAAGAACTCCCGGGCACGCCGCAGGGCCGGCTCCACGTAGCGCAACTCCCGGTCCTGCAGTGTTACGCTCATACCCCGATAGGCGCACCACGCCGCGATATCCCCACCCATGACACCCGCGCCGATGACATGCACAGCCTTGAATTTTCTTGCCTGCTTGCCACCCAGAGCCTTCATGCGGTTCTGCAGGAAGAAGACCCTGACGAGGTTGCGCGAGGTCGGCGTCAGGAACAGCCCCGCAATCGATCGGGCCTCCGCTTCATAGGCGCCCTGGCCCTGTGCTCCGAACCGCTCCCACAGCGAGACGATGGCGTACGGCGCCGGATAGTGCTCGGCGCGCGCTCGTCGACCGACCTGCCTGCGTGCCTGTGAGGCAACGATCGAGCGAATCAGCGGCAGCTGCAGCAAGCGCAATCCCAGCCGCGCTCGGCGGCGCGGTGGCGGCGCCAGGGCAAGCTGCCGCGCGGCTGCCCTGAGTTCTGCACGTGGAGCCAGCCGGTCCACCAGGCCCAGCTTCAGTGCCTGCCCGGCACGAATGTTCTTTCCGGTGAGCATGAGGTCCAGGGCGGCCGGCCCGCCGATCAACCGCGGTGCGCGGACGGTTCCACCGAAGCCTGGATGGATTCCCAGCATGACTTCCGGCAGGCCAAAGCTGGCATCCTCCTCGGCAGCCACGCGGTGGCTGCAGGCGAGAGCCAGTTCGAGGCCACCGCCAAGCGCAAAGCCGTGAATCGCCGCGATGGACGGGCAGGGCAGTCCCTCCAATCGATCGAGCACCTGCTGCCCGCCACGAACGAGTTCATAGGCCCGACCGCTGTCGGTCAAACCGGTGAATTCGCTGATGTCAGCGCCGGCAATGAAGCCGTTGTCCTTGGCCGACCAGACGACCACCGCCCGCGGCGGCATGCGCTCGATCTCGACGAGCCGTTCATTGAGTTCGACCATGACGTCGTGCCCGAGCGTATTGGCGGCGGCACCCTCGCAGTCGAGGCCCAGCCAGGCAATGCCGTCGGGATCCATTTCCAGGGACCAGTTACGCTGCGATCCGCTCATCGAATTCTCCGATGGCCCCGCTGCATCAGGCCACGACGCGCCGCGTTCTGGTCTCGCTGGCGTTACCAGCGCCGGGGACAACCTCGAAGTCGAACACCAGGGGCAGGTGATCCGATAGCTGAATCGATGGTACGTCGAACGCGACCGGCTCGATTCCCTTGCCATAGAGGATAAAGTCGAGCTCCTTCCTCGGCCAGCGGCTTGGATAGGAAGGTACGCCCGCGGTATTTGCGCTGGTCAGCCCGGCAGCCTGCATGAACAGATAGATCTCGTGATCGCCCCAGAACGTGTTGAAGTCACCGGCGACGATCACTGGCTTCGCCTGGTGACGAATCAGTTCATGAAGGTGCCGCAACTGGTAATGCCGGTGCCGGAACTTCAGCGACAGGTGCACGAGGAAAACGACACACTCGTCGAGCTCGAGCTCGATGATTAGCCGCTTGATTCCGGCATTGAAGTAATGAAAGCGCTCGCCGTTAACGCGCGGCGCTGCCAGGAAGGCGTTACCTTGCTTGCGCACGATAGGTACGAGCTGGTTGAGCGAGTCTTCGCCGTATTTGCATTGATACGTAGAGTAGTGGCCAAGGTGGTCCGCAATGAAGCGCGCCTGGTTGACCATGCCCGTGCGGATTGAGCCGGTGTCGACCTCGACCAGGCCGATGATGTCAGCGTCGAGCCCCCTGAGGAACGAAGTGATGCGATCCAGGACCTGGCGGTTACTGCGCAGGTATCCAGCCCCGGGAACCGGCAGGTGAAAGGATGGACCCGTGCCGGTGGCGTAGCGGATATTGTAAAGGACCAGGCGCATGTGCATTCACGGCGGGCTTCAAACCTCGTATTCTAGTACTTGGCCCCGGCTTCGCCACGATCGGTGAGCCAAGGAAGCTGATCAGGGGAAAAAGCCATGTCGCAGGAAAATCCGATCCGGCTGTTCGTGAGTCACTTATACGCACCCGACGACGAGTATTTCCGGGTCTTCGAGTACCTTGAAAGCGCCGTAAACTTCTTCTATTCCAACCTCAGTGCGCCGGACAAGCCTCCTCGCAGGCTTGACAAGGAAAGCATCAGGGAAGGCCTGCGAGGACAGATGGCGGATGCCGAAGCCGTCATCCTGCTAGCCAGTCTGTACGAGCGCGATCCTGTTCTGATCGAGTTCCAGGCGCTTTACGCCAAGGCTTGCGACAAACCGGTAATCGTCATGGAGCCCTTCGGTACCGGCGAAACGGTTCCCGCCAAGTTGGTTGAATTTGCCGAAGAGATCGTCCCGTGGAACACGCGCGAAATGGCCGATGCGATACGCCGCCAGGCACGGCATG
This sequence comes from Gammaproteobacteria bacterium, assembly GCA_024642505.1. Taxonomy (GTDB): domain Bacteria; phylum Pseudomonadota; class Gammaproteobacteria; order Steroidobacterales; family Steroidobacteraceae; genus SG8-30. The sequence goes on along the minus strand of JAHEAZ010000012.1, from coordinate 25,516 downwards.
AGGAAACCACGCGCTGGGACACGATTGAGTTCAAACTCGACTGAGTATCAGGCCTCGGCGGAATAGAGCGACAGGACCCGCTTCGGACGCGGACGCGCCTGCTGCTCCTGGTGCTTTGCCAGGACGCCAAGCAACTCGACGATCCGCTGGGCGCACAGGCCGGCCTCTTCGTTCGACATCTTACGAACTGTCGCCCAGATCGCGGTCTCGCCGCGCAGCGGCGACACGCGGGTCAAGGATTCCGACAGCTCCAGGTACCCAGATTGAAGATCCGATGGAAGCTGCGCGATGTCGATATCTTTCAAATATTTCGAGAAAGCTGACGTAAGCCGTTGTTTTATCGGACCTGAAGAGGCTAATTCGTAAGCGGCTCGATGAAATGACTCCCAGGCGGCATTCATTACGAACTCCGTAATCTATTGTTTTACTTCGACTTTCTGGATACCCGTACAGCTCGGGCAGCCGGTCGTTTGGCTCGATGGAGACGGTTACTCGTAGAGATTCCGTGCTCCGTCAAGAAGATACAGACGCAATATAGCGCGAATTCACAGGAGCGCAATACGTCGGTCGAACATTTGGAAGCTGGACCAGCTTGATTTGGGATATGAATTCGATAATCCTAGAAACCTGATTTCAATGCGATGGCGGGCATCAGGATGATCGACGATCCCGCAACACGATACGCCGCAATGCTGGACGCCCTGTCTCAGCCGACCCGTCTGCGCATTGTCGAAGTAGTGGCCAAGGGAGGCGCAGAGGGCACGCCGGCCGGGCAGATTGCCCGGGCGGTTCACTGTCCCGCATCGACATTGTCGTTTCACCTGAAGGAACTGAGCCAATCAGGGCTGCTCCGAGCGGCGCCCCAGGGACGTTTCATCCGCTACAGCGTCAGCCCCGGAGCTTTCGAGTCGCTGGCGGGCTTCATCAATTCTTTGCCAGCTCTTCCGGACGCAAGCATTGGCACGGCGGCCGGCAAGGACAAGGGCGGATCGCGTACTAAACGCAGGGCCGCGCGCAAGGGCAAGTTGAAACAGGCTGGAGAACGCGAGGGACAGCTGTCCATATTTGGCGACTGATGCCGCCGGCGAGGCCGAAGCATCGCATCCCCGGGGTGGGGACTATGAGCCTGTTGTTCCGCGGCATCATCTGGTTCGGCCTCTACCTGCTGCTGGTGCTGTTACCTCTCGCAGTGGCGCTCGTTACCGGCGATGGACGCACCGGTATTGGGCTGCGCGACTACGCTGCAACGGCTCTGGGCATCACGGCCTTCGCAGTAATCATCATTGAATTCGGCCTGGTTTCCCGTCTTCATGCTGCCTCTGAGCCGTTCGGAACCGATGCCCTGATGCAGTTTCACAGATTGATGGGGATGGGCGCGCTCCTGATGGTGGCGCTTCACGCGCTGGCTTACTCGCTGCCGCACCGATCCCTTCAGCTACTGAACCCGCTCGACGTCGAGTCACCGGCGCAGTCCGGCGCCGTTGCGTTGTGGTTGTTGGCCGCGCTGGTAACCGTCTCCGTGTACCGCCGCCGACTGCGCATCCCGTACGAGGCGTGGCAGGTTACCCACGGCGCGGCTGCAGTGACGATCGTAGCGGCCGCGTTCTGGCATGCCTTGCAGCTGGGTGCGTTCTCTGCAGCTCTCGGAACCTGTGTTCTCCTGACCGTCTACGTGGCCGCCCTGGCGCTGCTGATGCTGCGCTACCGGATCATCCGGCCGTGGCTGCTCCGGCGGCGGCCCTGGGAGGTGCTCGACAATCGCGATGAGGGAGCCAGCACCAGGACACTCGTGTTGAGACCGGTCGGTCACCGCGGGTTCGACTACCTGCCCGGCCAGTTCGCCTGGATCAGCACGGCTCGCTCGCCGCTGTCCGTATCGCAGCATCCCTTGAGCATGTCCTCATCTGCCGAGCTGGGGCCGGACCGATCTATCGAATTCTCGGTCAAGGCGCTGGGCGACTGGTCGGCAAACAAGGTTCCTGCGCTAGCGGCAGGTGACCGGGTCTGGGTCGATGGGCCGTATGGCGCGTTCACGCCCGACCGCGAGCCGGGCATGGGATTCGTCATGATCTCAGGCGGATCGGGGATCGCGCCCATACGCTCGATGCTATTGACACTTCGCGATCGCGCCGACCCGCGGCCGGTGTTGCTGGTGCATGCGAGCAACAAGCCCGGGCGCATGGCCTATCTGGCGGATCTCGGGCGCCTGCAGGCCGAGATGAACCTGCGCTTCATTCCGGTATTCGAGAGTGCGACTGCCGAAATCCACTGTGAGCAGGGCTACGTGACGAAGGAGTTGCTGGCACGATACCTGCCCACACGCCGCAACGATTACCAGTACTTCGTGTGTGGTCCGGCGGCGATGATGGATTCGGTCGAACTTGCCTTGACCGAGCTGGGCGTTGCTGCGCTGCGCATCCACACCGAACGATTCGATATGGTTTGAGCACGATGCATCACGTCACAGTCCGCCGGGTTGCGCTGTCCCTGTGGGGCCTCATCGGCCTGGCGGCCGCGACGTTCGCGTGGATCGCCGCGCGCGAGCCGACGGCACCTGCCACACCCCATGGCATCGTGATCGACGGCCAAGCTGCGTTCCGGGCACATTGCGCCAGCTGTCATGAGTGCGCAGAGCTTGCAGCGTCCGAGCGTGACGTTGCGCGGCTGGTGAACAAGCTTGCGTCCCACGGAGCCACAGAAGTGATCGAGGATCTCGAAATCATCGGCTACCTTGTCGCCCCGGGTTCCTGCAACAACGATGCCATGCAGGGAACGTTGCCAGCTCGCTGAAGAGCCACCCCCCCGGACCCGGGAGCCAGGCTCAGTTCCGGGTCAACCGGGCGACAAACTCGTTGACCGGCATGGCGTCCAGCCTGGCCGGATCTGCGAACATCGCGATGACCTTGCCTGATTGGTCGGCTGTAAAGACCTCCGCGACGGCAGTCTCGAACTTTGCGAGCAGCGCGGGAATGCCCTCAACGCGACGCTTGTGATGGCCGACCGGAAAATCGACCTGCACGCGATCCGTCTTGCTGCCATCCTTGAAGAAGACCTGCAAGGCGTTGCCGACATGGCGCTTGTCGGCAGCGTAGTACTCCTGCGTAAAGGCAGGATTCTCCTGCACCTCCATGCGCTCGCGCAGCGCATCGATCCGGGGGTCGCTGGCAAACTCGTCCTTGCAGTCTTCACCCCGCAGCCGGCCGAATATCAGCCCGGCGGCAGTCATATAGCGGATGCAATGGTCGCAATCGGCAGGAGTGCCCGGGGTTCCGGTCCTGTCGATGATGCGCCTGCCGGCTTCCTGGGTCTCGATGACGATCTTCCTGACGTCGTGAAGCCTTTTCCTGACACTTGGATGCAGCTGAATGGCGCACTCGACTGCAGTCTGCCCATGGATCTCGCCCGGGAAGCTGATCTTGAACAGCGCATTTTCCATCACATAGCTGCCGAAGCCCCGCCTGTAGACAAACGGCTGCCCCTTGCACAGGACATCGTAAAAGCCCCACTCGGGGGCGCTCAGCGCCAACGGGCTTCCCATCTCGCCGCGCAAGGCGTTCAGGGCGTGCCAGACTCCACGACTGGTGGCGTCGCCAGCCGCCCATCTGTGGCGCGAGCCGGCATCAGCGGCGTGCCGGTAGATTCGCAGCGACCCACCATCGATCCACGCGTTCGACACTGCATTGATGATTTGCTCACGGGTCCCGCCGAGCATGGCGGCGGTTACCGCCGTACTGGCCACCCGAACCAGGATGACGTGGTCGAGCCCGATCCGCTTGACCCCGTTCTCGAGCGCCGTGACGCCCTGGATCTCGTGAGCCTTTATCAGGCCCGTGAGCACGTCGCGGACCGTCATCGGTGACGTTCCCTCGGCCACTGCCTTGCGGCTGAAGTAATCGGCTACCGCCAGGATACCGCCCAGGTTGTCGGACGGGTGCCCCATTTCTGAGCCGAGCCAGATGTCGTTGAGATCCAGCCAGCGGACCATCGTGCCGATGTTGAAGGCAGCGCGTACCGGATCCAGTTCGTAGCTCGTACCTGGAACGCGCGCACCGCCAGCCATGGTCGCACCCGGCACCACCGGGCCGAGCAAGGTGGCACAAGCCGGGTCAGACAGAGCCTGGAAGCCGCACGCCAGCGTATCCATCAGGCAGTAGCGCGCAGTGTCGTAGGCGAGCTTGCTGTCGATTCGATAACCGGCGACGTAGTCCGCAATGTCGACCAGCACCTTGTCGGCATCGGGGTGGCTGGCAGACTTGGAGTCGACATGGGACATGGATGGCCGGGAAAACTGTTCTGGCAGGCCCATGTTAAACGGCGCGGTGAAGGCGTGGTGGACGTCTTCACGCGGTCGTGTATCTTGGCAGCCCTTACCCGAATCAGTGATTGGCATGGGTACCCAGTGAGTCCTGAAATCCGGTCACGCACGGTCGAACTGACCCAGTGCGACGCCCCCGAGCCCGGCGGCTACATCGAGTTGCCGGATGGAATCGTGTGGATCCGGTTGCCGATCCCGGGCGCACTGCGCCACATCAACGTATGGCTCGTGCCAGCCCGCAGGGGCTGGTTCCTGGTGGATACCGGCATGAAGACCCGCGCCGTGCGTCAGGCCTGGGAAGACCTCGAGAAGAAGCTGCCGCTGGCTACCGAGCTGGAATCGATCGTCGTGACACACCACCACCCCGACCACTTCGGCATGGCCAGCTGGCTGTCTGACAGGCATGACGTGAGCGTGGCCATGCACGAGCGGTCAGCGGCCGCCGCAGCGGCCGCTCTGCGGGACCCGGAGGAGGGCCTCCGGTATCCCTCGGATGGGTTCGTTGAAAGGCTGGGCGTGGAACTCGACGACGACATGCGCGAGATCATGCACGGCGGTATCTACAAGTCGATCGTCAGCGGTCAGTCACCGACGACGACCCTGCAAGCCGACCTGTCCGTGGCTGGCCGGGGCCGTGCCTGGCGCGTCACGGTCCATGACGGCCATGCGCCAGGCCACGCCTGCCTTCATGACGATTCGACACGGACACTGATCAGCGGCGACCAGGTGCTGCCGACCATTTCCAGCAACATCAGCCTCTACCCCTCGAACGAGCTGGGCGATCCATTGGGCGACTACCTGGAGTCACTCGATCACCTGGCATCCCTGCCCGAAGACACGCTGATCCTGCCGGCGCACGGCCGGCCCTTCATGACCCTGCATGCCCGAATCGAATCGCTGCGACAGGAACATGGCGACCGCTTGCGGCAACTTCTCCAGCTTTGCGCTGATCCGCGTACGACAACTGACCTCACCGCTGCTTTGTTTCGCATGGAAAGGCTCGACGCACTCAACCGGTTGCTGGCGACAACCGAAACACTCGCTCATTTACGCCGACTGGAGCTGCTGGGCGAGCTGCAACGACATGGAAGCGGAACGGACCTTCGCTGGATCGCAGGTTGAGGCCCGCATCTGCGCCGGGCCAATCGGCAGCTTCCCGATGCCCAGCGCATCGCCGTGAGGGAGTTGTCAGTTTGTCGCCGGCATGCGGACGACATCAGTTGGGCGGACATCGTCCCGGTTCCTGGCACCCTGGTCGTGGTCCGCATGCAACTGCAAACGCAGGCGATGTCGGCCGGTTCAAAATGACCTGGGTCACCCTCTATCCGGGGATAGTATGATTGGCGTGCTGTGCTGCCTGGCGGGCGGCCGACGATCATTTTGGGAGAGACCTGTGGACATCAGCGACAATGTGGCGGCACTCAAGCAGTCGCCCCTGGCCGTCGAGATGGATGATGCGGAAGTTGGCGCGCTTGCCCGCATCGTGGAAATCCGCGACTGCGAGGACGGCACGGTGCTGGTTGAGGAAGGCGAGAGCAATAGCCACCTGTACGTGCCGATCTCCGGCAAGATTTCCATCACCAAGCGCGACGAACACAACGAATGGTACGTGTTGCACACGCTGCGGGCCGGCGAGCTGGCCGGCGAGCTGTCGTTCATGGACGGGGAGCCTCGCTACGCCAGCCTGATTGCCAGCGGACCTACCCGGGTGCTGGTACTCGACCGACCGCAATTCGAAGAACTGCTGCAGAGCCACCCGGTGGTCGTCTACAAGGCCATGCGGGCCATCATGCGTGTTGCCCACCATGTGCAACGGCGGTTGAGCATGCAGATGGTGGACATGCAGCACTACTTGTACCGGACCGGCGGAAAATATTGATCGACGCTCTCCGCACGCCCGACGAGCGCTTCACCCACCTGCCAGGCTGGGGCTACGCGCCGCACTATATCGATGACCTGAACGGCTATGACGGACTCAGGATGCACTTCGTCGACGAGGGTCCACGGGACCCAGGTACGACTTTTGTGTGCCTGCACGGCGAGCCGACCTGGTCCTATCTCTACCGGAAGATGATTCCGGTGCTTGTCGCCGCCGGGCACCGGGTGATCGCGCCGGACCTGTTCGGCTTCGGTCGCTCGGACAAGCCGGTCGAAGACACCATTTACACTTTTGCGTTTCATCGCGACGCGCTGAAGCGCTTTCTCGAACGCTGCGACCTGGAGGAGGTCTGTCTGGTCGTCCAGGACTGGGGCGGATTGCTCGGGCTGACGCTGCCGATGGATTATCCCGACCGAATCACGCGGCTGCTGATCATGAATACCGGGCTCGGCACGGGAAAGTCCGCAGGGCCGGGCTTCGATGCCTGGCGGGCATACAATGCCGCCAACCCCGACCTCGATGTGGCTGCCCTGATGCGGCGCTCGACCCCGATCCTGTCGGAAGCCGAAGCCCTGGCCTACGCCGCACCGTTTCCAGACATCCGCTACAAGGCCGCGGTCCGCCGTTTCCCGGAACTCGTCCAGACGCGACCGGACATGCCAGGCGTGGAAACAAGCCTGGATGCCGCCGCCTTCCTGTCCAACGACTGGCGCGGCGACTCGTTCATGGCCATCGGCATGCAGGACCCGGTGCTAGGCGAACCGATCATGCGCGCGCTGCACAGCCACATCCGCAATTGCCCGGAACCGATGCTGGTCCAGGAAGCGGGTCACTTCGTGCAGGAGTGGGGCGAGCCGGTGACCCTTGCGGCGCTCGACTACTTCGGACTGGCAGCGAGCCCGGCGTAACGGCGCGCCAGGCGCGCACGAGCCAACGGATCGACGTTCACCCGGTCCAGGTCCCCGCTGACGACCGCCAACAGGCGCGCGTCCATCACACGGAAAAACAGGGCGGGCCAGTAGGTCAGCAGCAGCATCCCCATGTAACCGCTCGGCAGTTGTGGTGCTTCGTCAAAATGCCTGAGCGACTGGTAGCGTCGCTCTGCGTGCGCATGGTGATCGGAGTGGCGCTGCAGATGGAACAACAGGACGTTCGACACCGTGTGGTTGCTGTTCCAGGAGTGCCGCGCACTGCAGCGCTCGATCCCGCCATCACTGCCGCGCCGCCTGAGCAGGCCGTAATGCTCGATATAGTTCACACCCGTGAGCTGGAACCATGCCCAGAGGTTGTGCAGCATCAACCACGGCAGCACCGTCCAGCCGAGCCATACGACCAGCCCTCCCTGGAGCAACAACGTCATTGCGTGCGCCTGGAGGATCTCGTTGTGCACCGACCAAGCGCTGCGTCGGGCCCGCCTGAGGCGCGCAGTTTCGAGACACCAGCTGCGGCGAATCGCGCCCGGCATTTCCCTCAGTGCAAAACGGTAGACGCTCTCTCCCATGCGCGCGCTGGCGGAGTCCTTCGGCGTGGCCACTTGCGCGTGATGGCCAAGGTTGTGCTCGATGCGGAAATGTCCGTACCCGGACACCGACAGGGCAATCAACGCCAGGACCTGCTCCTGCGGATCGCCCTTGTGGCCGAGCTCATGACCTGTATTGATTCCCAGGGCGGCTACGAAGCCGAGTGATACTACGATTGGCAGCACTTCGGCGACGCCTTGGGCGACGACCATCGCGTACCAGAATCCACCCATCAGGACGCCTACATGAATGGGGACTGACAGAAACGTCAGCCAGCGATAGAAGGGCTCGCGCTCGAGTTGGTCCACGACGGCTTCCGGCGGGTTGCGCGTATCCGTGCCAACAAGCCAATCGAGCAGCGGAATCACGCCATAGATGGCGGCCAGCGGCATCCACAAGAGACCGCGCCGGCCAGTCGCTTCGGCCGCGGCAATCGCCACGACCGGCAGCAGCGGCAGCAGGACCGACAGGAGCCAGCGCCAGCGCCCCCGGTCCGCATACTGCAGGACTTCTTTGCCCGCACCCGCATAGGAGTAGGTTTTCATCCGTCGTTCCTTCGACCCTGCCGGTATCAAGGTAACCCGGCTGATCGGACAGCGTCGGTCCTTCTGATTCTGCAACACAAGAGGGTGCCCGGCCAGCTGGGCCGCCGCCGTGCAGCCAGTCGGCCCGCCATGGCTGGCAGACAGTGTATATTAGACATGTCTAAATTGACTGGAGATGCCCATGATGAGGCTCTTTGTCGCCTGTGCGGCGCTGCTCATGATCGGCGCAGCTGCCGCGGACGAGCCGGTGCTGATGTCCGCCGTTTGGGGGGTGGAGGCCTGCACTGCATGGAATGACGACCCGGTGCTCACTACTGAACTGGTGGGAAGCGGTTGGATCAAGAACGACAAGGCGCGCGGTTTCAAGGTCATGCAGGTATACCGCAACGACTGCGGTGACAAGCCGACGGTGGAATTGCGTATCGCACTGCAGGACGGCAAGGCCCAGTGTGTCTACGGCGGCGCCGTCGAAACCGCGGAGCTCGACAAGGGTGCCGATTACGTGATGAATGCCTCGACCGATCGCTGGCAGGAAATGGGAGCAGGCGAGTACGGTCCGATGAAAGCCATGATGTTTGGCCGGCTGAAATTCTCCGGCCCGTACGGCGAGGCCATGGGCAACATGGGCCCGTTCACCAACTTCCTGCTGCTGGTCGGCAAGGTACCCGCCAGCGTCGAAGCTTGCCCCTGATCCCAAAGGGACGGCGGACTTCCCGGCTGGTGCCAGGTGCAATGCGACAGGGCAGGCGTGCCGGGTGATCGCCGGCGCAGGATGCGGGCATGCGGCCGCAGGGATCTAGGGAAATTCGACCGGATGGCCACAGCAGCATTCACGGCGGTCAACCGTGGCGTCGGCTTGATGCTCGCGGCGACCGCCCTGCTGGCCGGCGCTGACGCAACCGAAACCCCGGGACATCCGCGAACCGATGGCGCCGGGATCGAGCAGGTCTGGGTGCCTGCCGGATCGTTTCTCATGGGCACCGCCGATGCTGCTGCACTCGAACCGCCCGCCTGGGCGCGGCGCGAACTTGCCAGCGAACAGCCGGCGCGTGAAGTGACGATCTCGTCAGGATTCTGGATCGATCGCTACGAGGTGACGAACGCCGCCTATCAGGCATTTGTAGACGACGGTGGATACGACGACAGATCCAATTGGTCGAGCCAAGGCTGGCATTGGCTGGTTGCAGCGAGGGCTGCCGGAATCCGCTTGCCAGATGAATGTGTCGAGCCCATCGCCGACCAGCCACGGGCGTGCGTCACCTGGCATGAGGCGGCAGCATACGCCCGCTGGCGCGGCGGCAGGCTTCCGACCGAGGCCGAGTGGGAGTACGCGGCTCGCGGCCCGTCGTCGCTGAGCTATCCCTGGGGAAACGAATTTGATCCTGCCCGCGCCAACGTGATTGACAGTACAGGCGCCACGACAGTCGGCAGCTTTCCGACTGGCGCGAGCTGGGTTGGGGCGCTCGACATGGCGGGTAATGTGATGGAATGGGTGCTCGACTGGCTCGACCCCGGTTATTACGCGTCAGGCGATCACCGCGATCCTACCGGACCCGCGACGGGACAGATAAAGGTGGAGAAGGGCGGCTGGTGGGGCGCTCATCCCTACGTGGCGCGGTCGGCCTACCGCCACTTCGAGGATCCACCCGAATACTCGGACCATCACATCGGGTTTCGCGTCGTGACACCAGCAGGGGCACCGCCCGCCCGCTCTGAACCCTGAGGTCGCGCCCTCTATTTCGCGAACAACTCCCGGCCGATGTCGCGGAATGCCTTGAACTCCAGCGCGTTGCCAGAGGGGTCGAGGAAGAACATCGTGCCCTGCTCACCGGGCTGCCCCTTGAAGCGGATGTAGGGTTCGATAACGAAGCTGTCGACCACGCTATTCAGGCGCGCGGCAAGCGCCTCCCACTGGGGGAAGGTCATGACGACGCCGCAGTGGGGAACGGGCACGCCATGGCCGTCTACCGGATTTGCGATCTGTGGAACCCGCCCCGCGGGACCGAGCGCCGGATTGAGGTGCACCACGTACTGATGGCCGAACATGTCGAAGTCGATCCAGTGCTCCGCGCTGCGGCCCTCCGCCAGGCCCAGCTTGTTTCCGTAGAAGTCGCGGGCCTCGGCAATGTCGCGCACCTGCACGGCCACGTGGAAAGGCGTGATCATGTCCTGCTCCTCAATGCAGCACGCGGGCCTCGCCGCGTCCCCGCGGATCTGACGCAGCCTGCCAATCCTCGGCGTCGCGCAGGATCAACTGCACGTCGCCGAACTCCCAGTCGTGCGGCTGGACGCGGTAGCCGCGCTTCGCCAGTGCCTGGATCGTACCGGACGGCAGCGGGCGGGAAGGGCTGAAGGTGACCAGGTCCGCCGGCAGCAACTGATGATGAAAGCGCGTCGCAGCCACGGCGTCGGCTGCTGACATGCCGAAATCGAGAACGTTGACTATGGTCTGGTAGACCGAGGTGATGATCGTAGACCCGCCCGGGGAGCCGAGCACCATCTTCACGCGGCCATCCTCCAGCAGGATGGTGGGTGTCATGGACGACAACATGCGCTTGCCCGGCTGGACCTCGTTCGCAGCGGAACCCACCACGCCGTAATAGTTCGGCTGTCCGGGCTTGACACTGAAGTCATCCATCTCGTTGTTCAGCAGGAATCCGGCACCGCCAACGACCACGCCACTGCCGAAACCGGTGTTGAGCGTATAGGTGTTGGAAACAGCGTTGCCCCAGCGATCGACGATCGAGAAATGGGTGGTGTCGTGCGGCTCCAGGCCCGGATGGACCGACCCTGGTGCCGAGATCGCGCGGCGATCGATGCCGGCCGCGCGGCGCGCGATATAGTCGTCCGCGACCAACAGCGCCACCGGGATATCAATGAAGGCCGGATCACCGAGGTACTCAGCGCGATCCGCGTAGACGCGCTTCTCCATCTCCGCAGTCAGGTGCACGTACTGCGGCGAGTTGTGCGCAAGTCCCCGGAAGTCCTCCGCAAGGAGGTCCCTCAACTTGAGTAGTTGCAGCACTGCGATGCCGCCCGAGCTCGGTGGCGGTGCCGATAGCACTTGATAGCCGCGCCAGGATGCCAGCAGCGGCTCCCGCCACACGGGCCTGTAACCTGACAGATCGGCGGCCGTGACCAGGCCACCGCCCCGGCGCATCTCGTCCACTATCAGCGATGCGGTTTCACCTTGATAGAAACCGGCAGCACCCTCAGCCTGGATGCGCCGGAGCGTTGCGGCAAGCTCCGGCTGGCGGAAGATCTCACCGTTACGCAGGCCCCCGAAATAGTGCAGAAAGCCGGGGATGGCGGCGAGGCGCGGAAGCTCCTCCTGCAAGTTCACTGCAAGCAGCGACGGCACCACGAAGCCCTGGTCGGCCAGCTCGATGGCGGGCGCCAGCAGTTCCTTCCACGGCAGGCGGCCATAGCGCCGGTGCGCCTCGGACATGCCCGCCACGGTACCCGGAACGGCCACCGCCTTGTAGCCGGTCAGGCTGAGATTGTCGACGACCTGGCCTTGCGCATCGAGGTACATGTCGCGAGTCGCCGCAGCGGGCGCGACCTCCCGGTAGTCGAGGAACGCACCCTGACCGTCCATCCAGGTCAGCATGAAACCGCCCCCACCCAGGTTGCCCGCCTCTGGGTAGGTCACGGCCAGCGAAAAAGCGACCGCCACGGCAGCGTCTACCGCAGTGCCACCAGCATCCAATACCGCGGAAGCAACCTGGGCCCCATAGGCGTCAGCGATGGCAATGGCCGCCGGGACCGTCTGCGGCTGTGTGGCAGGCCCGGGCGCATGCTGGCAGGCTGCAGCAAACAGCATGCTGAAAAGCAGGAACAGCCGGACGATCCTCTGATTCATGGCCGAGCAATCTACCTGAGTCAACCTGCCATGTCGCGCCGCGTCGCGGTATCCTGAGCACCTTGCCGCTCGACCTGAACCATCCATGAAGCAGCGAATTTGCAACGTCATGCTGGTAGTGGACGACTATGACCGCGCCATCGAGTTCTTTACGGCGGCGTTGGGCTTCGTGGTCCATGAAGACTCCCACATGGGGCCTGGCAAGCGGTGGGTCCGGTTGGGACCTGCCGGGTCCGCCGGGGCGGGCATCGTGCTGGGAAAGGCGACCACGCCAGAACAGCAGGCCAGCATCGGCAACCAGACCGGCGGGCGGGTGTTCCTGTTCCTGGAAACCGACGACTTCTGGCGGGACTACCGGCGGCTTGAAGCCAAAGGCGCGCGCTTCACGGAAACTCCCCGCGAAGAGCCCTACGGCATGGTGGTCGTCTTCCTTGACCTCTACGGCAACAAGTGGGACCTGATCGGCCGGCATCCCGAGACGCAACCGTAGGGCCCGACCCGGAGCTGTCCTTGCGCGATTCCCGCCTGCCTGTTGTCAAGATCTGTTGTATCGCCAGCCCGGAGGAAGCCGAAATGGCGGTGACCGCCGGCGCCTCCGCACTCGGGCTCGTATCGAGCATGCCGAGCGGGCCGGGCGTGATAGCGGAGGAAACAATCGCCAGGATCGCCGCGCTGGTGCCGCCGCCGGTCGCCACGTTCCTTTTGACTTCCCGCCAGGAGGCGAAAGCCATCATTGCCCAGCACCGCTGCTGCGCCACCAGCACGCTGCAGTTGGTCGATCACGTCGCACATGATGAACTTCGGAAGCTGCGCGTCGCGTTGCCCGGGATCCGGATAGTGCAGGTGATCCACGTCACCGGGGTCGCGTCGGTCGAAGAGGCGGTCGCCGTCGCGCCGCTCGTGGACGCGTTGCTGCTCGATTCCGGCAACCAGAAGCTCCCGGTCAAGGAGCTTGGTGGCACCGGACGTGTTCACGACTGGAGCCTGAGCCGCAAGATACGCGAAACCGCGGGCAAGCCCGTATTCCTGGCGGGCGGCCTGAACACGGGCAACGTTGCCTCGGCGGTGGCAGCCGTTAAGCCTTTTGGGGTCGACTTGTGCAGTGGCGTTCGCAGCAACGGTCGGCTGGATCGCGCCAAGTTGCACGATTTCTTTGCCGCGCTGGCGCGAGACGCCACGGACACAGGCTGACTGCGCGTGCGCATACTGGTCACCGGTTCCTCGGGCAGGGTCGGTTCAGCCGTAGCGCGCCTGCTCGGTTCAGTGCACGAAGTGCTCGGATTCGATCGTGTTCCGGGGCCAGAAACCACGGTAGTGGGTCGGGTCGAAGACCAGGCGGCGGTAGTACGGGCCATGGGCGGTGTCGACGCTGTCGTTCATACTGCTTCCTTGCACGCGCCCCATGTCGGCCTGGTCAGTGAGCTCGAGTTTCGCTCGGTAAACGTCGATGGCACTCGCATTCTGCTCGAGGAAGCCGCACGCCAGGGTGCCCGACGGTTCATCTACACCAGCACGACTTCGGTCTATGGTCACGCGCTGGTACCGGTCGACCGCGCGGTCTGGGTGACCGAGTCGCTGGAGCCTCGACCTCGCGACATCTACGATGAGACCAAGCTTGCCGCCGAGACACTCTGTCGGGCCGCGACCGAGTCGAATGCCGTGACTTGCACTGTACTCAGGATGTCGCGCTGCTTTCCCGAGGTAGATTACCTGATGGTGCTCTACCGGCTCTATCGCAGCGTTGATCTGGATGACGTCGCCCGCGCGCATCAACTGGCTCTCGACCTTGAGTCGGTCCAATTCGAGGTCTTCAATGTCTCCGCCTCGAGCCCATTCAAGCTGGAAGACTGCACGGCATTGTGGAAGGATGCAGCCAGCGTCATCCGCTCGTACTTCCCGGCTATCGAAGCTATTTTTTCGGCGCGAGGCTGGCGGTTGCCCCAGTCCATAGACCGGGTCTATGTGATCGACGAGGCTGCGCGCCGCCTTGGCTTCCAGCCTCGCATCAACTTCGCCGAGATGCTGGGGGAAGCGGGCAAGAATCTACATGCTTGAGCTCCAGGGCTCGCAGGGCGGACAATACCCTGTTCAACTCCAAAATCAGAAACCTGGTTCCTGACAACATGAAATTCCTGCCACAACTGTTCGCGCACAACCGGGAATGGGCTGCCCAGCAGAAAAAGAGTGATCCGCAGTTCTTCGAGCGCCTGTGCGCGATCCAGCGACCCGAGTACCTGTGGATCGGCTGCGCCGACAGCCGGGTTCCCGCCAATACCATTGTGGGACTGGCACCAGGGGAAGTGTTTGTCCACCGCAACGTGGCCAACATCGTCCGTCCGGACGATCCAAACTGCCTTTCCGTACTGCAGTATGCAGTTGACGTACTCGGCATTTCTCACGTCATCGTCTGCGGCCATTATGGCTGCGGAGGCGTACAGAACGCACTGGGCCCGGCAGCTCAACAGCCGCTGGAAGGCTGGCTTACGCCGTTGCGGTCGCTGAGCCGGATGCACGCCTTGGAGCTGGCGGAACTATCAGATGATACCGATCGCTGGAACCGGCTGTGCGAACTGAACGTGATTGAGCAGGTCCGTGTGCTATCGGGCCTTCCGACGGTCACCGACGCCTGGCGACGAGGACAACGACTGGTCATTCACGGCTGGGTCTACGCGTTGAACGACGGTCTGCTGCATGACCTCAATGTCAGTAGGGATGGTCCCGAGTGACTCCGTCATGACCCCGGACCAGGCCGCGATTCTACTGGTCCTTTCCGCGGCCATGGTTCTGTTCGTGTGGGGGCGCTGGCGCCACGATGTCGTGGCGCTCGCGGCGCTGCTGGCCGCAGTGGCGGCCGGGCTGGTCCCGGCGCAGGATGCGTTCTCCGGTTTTGGTCATCCGGCAGTCATCACCGTGGCCTGTGTCCTGGTATTGAGCTACGGCTTGCAGTCGACGGGCGCCGTCGATGCGCTGGTCCGCCGAATGCTGCCCAAGACAGCCAATGCCACGCTGGCCATTGCGGCACTGGCAGGTTTGGGCGCCGCGCTGTCCGCGTTCGTCAACAATGTCGGTGCCCTGGCGTTGCTGATGCCGGTTGCCATCCAGATAGCGATGAAACACGACCTGACTCCCGGCAAGGTTCTGATGCCGCTCTCGTTCGGCACGATCCTGGGTGGCATGACCACCCTGATCGGGACTCCACCCAACATGATTGTTGCCGCATTTCGGGCAGAGTCCGGGGTCAGCGCGTTCGGCATGTTCGACTTCACACCGGTGGGCGTTGCCGTCGCCGGCGCCGGCCTGCTGTTCGTCGTGCTCGTCGGCTGGCGACTCGTGCCCGCGCGGGAACAGAAGGGGGCTGCAGGGTTCGATACCGGGACCTACCTCACCGAGGCGCGGGTCCCAGACGAGAGCAAGGCCGTTGGGCTGACCTTGCGCGAGATCGAATCGAAACTCGACGAGGCAGATGCGCAGGTCATAGGGCTGGTACGAAATGATATACGTGTCACGGCACCGAATCCCGGGCGAATTGTCCGGCCGGGAGACGTCCTGGTCATCGAAGCCGAGCCTGAGTCACTGGCCTCCGCCTTGTCGCACCTCGGACTGAAGCTGGAAGAGTCCGTCTCGATGACCGCGACAGGGGACGACTCGTCACGGGAAGATTCGGCCAACCCCGGCGAGATGGAAGTGCCGGCAGGGAAGGAAGAGGCCAAGAGCGACGGACTCGGAAACGAGGTCGTGTTGCAGGAACTCGCCGTCATGCCGACTTCGTCGCTGATCGACCGCTCGGCTAGCGACGCACAGATCCGGACCGTTCACGGACTGAACTTGATCGCCATCTCCCGCCAGGGCAGGCGGACGATCAAGCGTCTGCGCTCGACCCGGATCAAGGCGGGAGATGTATTATTGATGCAAGGTCCACCCGACGGGTTAGCCGGTTTCGCCTCGGAACTAGGCTGCGTACCTCTGGCGCAGCGCTCGATCAGGATCCCGGACAAACGAAAACTCGCCCTCGCCGTGGCGATCATGGTTCTCGCGATCTCGTGCGCCGCCCTTGGGCTGGTTCCTGCCTCGATCTCCTTCGCAGCCGGAGTAGTCGCCCTGATGGTACTGCGGGTCGTGCCGATCCGGCGGATCTACGAGTCCATCGACTGGCCGGTGATCATCCTGCTAGGCGCGCTGATTCCCATTGCCGAAGCCATGACGCGATCCGGCACTGCCGACCTGCTGGCACAAACGCTGCTGGGCCTTGTCGGTCAAGGTAAGCCGGTGATTGCCCTCGGGCTCGTCCTCCTTGTCGCCATGACACTGTCGGACTTCATGAACAACGCCGCCACCGCCGCAGTCATGTGTCCAATCGCGATCAGCACTGCGGCCCAGCTGGGTGCAAATGCCGACTCCTTCCTGATGGCGGTCGCGATTGGTGCGTCCTGTGCCTTCCTGACGCCGATCGGCCACCAGAACAACACGCTGATACTGGGGCCGGGTGGATTCCGTTTCGGCGACTACTGGCGGCTTGGACTGCCGCTGGAACTACTGGTTGTCATGGTGGGCATACCGATGCTGCTATTCGTCTGGCCATTGTGATTGGCTGGTCACCTGGCGGAAGATGGCCGGCATGAGGCGCACTCACTGGAACACGGTCTACCGGACCAAGGCTCCGGACGCCGTCAGCTGGTACCAGGTGCGGCCAGCGATCTCACTGGAACTGATTTCCTCGGCAGGCGTCGGCCGCGACGCCGGCGTCATCGATGTCGGCGGCGGGGCTTCCACCCTGGTGGACTGCCTCCTGGATGAGGGCTACCAATCGCTCGCCGTACTGGACGTTTCGGCTGAGGCACTCGCGCTTGGCCGGAAGCGGCTGGGTGAGCGGGCCAGCGCCGTACAGTGGTTCGAGGCGGACGTCACACACTTCCAGCCCGCGCGGCGCTATGGCCTGTGGCACGACCGGGCCGTCTTCCACTTCCTCACAGATGCCGCCGACCGGGGCGCCTACGTCGACACCCTCGAACATACGCTGGCTCCGCGCGGTAGTGTCATCATTGCGACTTTCGCGCTTGACGGTCCGGAGAAGTGCAGCGGTCTTGAAGTCATGCGTCACGACGAAGGCTCATTGCAGCGGGAACTCGGTGGCGGTTTCGAGCTCCTGGAAACACGCCGCGAAGCACACCTGACGCCGTGGCAAACCGCGCAGGAGTTTGTGTATGCCCGATTCCAGCGGCGTGTCACCACCGGACCCGGGTTGTGAGCTCAACGGCAGCAACCGGCATGCGGCTGGCGCTCGTCACCGGCACCAGTTCCGGGATCGGCGATGCACTGGCCCACGAACTGCTGCGCCGGGGCTGGAGCGTCATCGGTGTCTCCAGGCGGCCGTCGGCCATCAGAACCGATCGATATACCCATCTCCGAGTTGACCTGCAGGACCCTGCGGCAATGATCGGCAGGATCGAGACGAGCATTGGCGCCAGGCTGTCGGATCCGGGAGTAGGGCGCCTGGCACTGGTCAACAACGCGGCACACATCGCTCTTCTTGGACCGGCACCGCAAATCGATCCTGCGGAGCTGCTGAAGGTCTACGCGGTCAACATCGCTGCGCCGGTCTCGCTAATGGGTCTGTTCCTGAGGCGGGGCCGGCCGCAATGCCCGCTACGGATCGTCAACCTGTCGTCGGGCGCCGCGACCCGGCCGTTGCCGGGGATGGCCGCCTACTGCACCTCCAAGGCGGCGCTCAGGATGGCCGGAATGGTCCTGGCGGCCGAGCTTGAAGACGATGGTCCGGCCGGCCGGCAGCATGCCGATGCCACGATTCTTTCCTACGAACCCGGAATCGTGGACACAGAGATGCAGGCCGCCGCACGTTCAGCGCCAGCAAACGTCATGCCAATGGTGAAGATGTTCAAGCAGTTCGCTGCCGAAGGCCGCCTGGTCCCGCCGGCAACGCCGGCGGCGGAAATCGCCGACTATCTCGAGGGTGACCGTCACCCGAAATTCAGCGAGTGGCGCCACGGGGGCCCTCAAGCCCGTCGGACCTGACATTAGGCTTAGGTCGAATTTTCAGGTCAGGTTCAGTTTGAACGACTATTCTATCCATGATCCTAAATGAGTCCCCACCTGGAGATCTGATCTATGAGTAAGACAGCCCTGACAATTCTGGCTTCCTTGAGTCTGGCCTTTGGCGCCGGCGCCGCATGGGCAGGCGGCGACGCTGCTGCGGGGAAGGCCAAGTCGGAAGCCTGCGCCGACTGCCATGGCGAAGACGGGAAGGGCGACGACGAAACTCCCGCGCTGGCCGGCCTGTCAGCGGCGGACTTCACCAAGGCAATGACGGAGTACCAGGACGGTACCCGCGCCGAAGCGAAGATGATGGTCAAGGCCGCCAAGAAGCTGAGCGCGGAAGACATCGCCAACCTCGCGGCGTACTACGCTACGTTGAAGCCCTGAGTTTCAGCGATGAACCGGCTTCGGCTGGCAGCGATAGCTGGCCAGTCCGATGCCGGTTCATGGCCTGATCCAGGCAGCGTTGAGTCAGGCGCGCCGTAGCGGTGCTCCACCGACATGCCGGAGTTTGTAGCGCGGGAGAGTTTCATGGAGAAACGAACTGGCTCGTGCCATTGTGGTGCCGTCGTTTTCGAGGTGGAGCTCGCAAGCGGCCTGGAAAACCTCCGTCGCTGCAACTGTTCGCTATGCCGTCGGAAAGGCGCGATCATGGCCGGAGTCCCGCTCAAATTTCTCAGGGTCGTCAAGGGCGAGGAAAAGCTGACCCTGTACCAGTGGAATACCCGGCAAGCCCGGCACTATTTCTGCAGCGTCTGCGGGATCTACACCCACCATCAGCGCCGCAGCAACCCGGACGAGTTCGGCTTCAATGTGGCCTGCCTGGAGAGTTTGGACACCGATACACTGGGGCCGATTGGTCTTGGCGACGGAGCGAGCCAGAGCCTTATCTAGCAGGCGCCTGGCAGAATTCGCTGCAGCAGCGAGCATCGACTTGCGGGAGCGCGCAAGCGACCATGGCGGATGAGCTAGACCGCCTGGAAGGAGAGTTGAGCCATGAACAAGATTTCACTACCGATCCTCGCATTTGGGTGCCTGATGCTTGCGGCCGGTGCGGCACTTGCCGAGGGCAGGATTGGCGCCGGCAAGGCAAAGTCTGAAGACTGCGCAGACTGCCATGGCCCGGAAGGCGCTGGCGACGGGGACACGATCCCGTCGATCGCGGGCATGCCCGCAGAGCAGTTCACGCAGGCGATTGCAGATTTCCGCAGTGGCAAGCGCTCCGGCAGCAAGATGATGACGAAGATGGGTAAGAGACTAAGCGTCGAGGACGTTGCCGATCTGGCTGCCTATTACGCTTCACTCAAGCCCTAGCCCGCCCTCAAGATTCGCACCGGCGCCCGCGGAACTCCAACGCGGCTTACCCGGTGGTTCCCGCGCGATCACAGCGCGAGTCCGATCCGCAAAGCATGCAAATCCGCCTTGTCGACGAATTCAGGATCGAGCGAAGCCAGGCGGAGGAAATCCGCCAATTGCTGGCGGCGTCCTATCCGGATTGGGAGTTCACCCGGCACCGCAACTACTTCAAGCAGCTTCCCACGCGACGTATGCTGGCCACGCAAGGAACAAGGTTGGTCGGGCAGCTCGGACTCGAGCATCGGGTCGTTTCCACGACAACCGGTCCCGCCAGCATCTTCGGGATCATTGACCTGTGCGTCGATCCATCTGCCCGCCGACAGGGTTTCGCAAGCCGTCTGCTTCAGGAAGTCGAGAAGCTCGGCCGGCAAAACAGCATCGAGTTCCTTGTGCTCTTTGCGGAAGATCCCAGGATCTATCATCAGCAAGGTTTCTTCAGGGCCGCCAACCCGCTACGCTGGATGAGGATCGATGAGCATGAGACCCTGGGCCTAGCAGAGCAGCCACTGGAGGAATTGATGATCAAGCCACTCACGGAACGTGCCTGGCCGGATGGCCTGATCGATCTTCTTGGTTATCAGTTCTAGAAGAAGGAATCGATCACCCCGCGAATCGGACTTCATTTTTGGCACGGATTCGCAGTTCTGCTCCCGGCCGAGACGAAAATGAGCAAGACCCTGTTCGGCATTACAATTTTTCTGGCCATCCTTCAACCTACTGCAGGGCTGACAGCCGAAATGCCTGACGACACATCCAGGATCGCAGGACAGCAGGTTCTCGCCGTCGAAGATGAATACATTGCTGCAGAAGTGAGCCATGACGAGGCAACGCTCCGGCGACTCGTCGATGACCGTTTTGTACTGAACTCCAGCAACGGCCAGACCTCGGACAAGGAAGCGCTGATCAGCGGTGTCCTGTCCATGAACATGGTCGGGCAGACTATCTCCGAACGAACGGTCCTGGTCGAAGGCGATATTGCGATAATCTTCGGAACGGCTGAATTGCGATTCGGCGGAACAGGGCGGGACGATACTTCATCGGTCCTGAGGTACACCTCGACTTATGTCAACCGCAAGGGACAGTGGCGCATACTGGCACTCCAGATGACCAGGCACACATCCACTGATAGCCATGGCTCAGGGACAACGCCGATGGACTCCGCAGCACTCAGCGCGTTTGCATCAAAGTACACCGCCGCCTGGTGCAGTCAGGACGCAGCGAGCGTTGCGTCGTTCTTCTCGGAGAATGGCTCCCTGACGATAAACGACGGGGTCCCGTCGACCGGCCACACCGCGATCACTGCGGCGGCCCAGAGTTTCATGACCGCGTTCCCGGACATGGTCGTAACCATGGACGATTTAAGCTTCGATGGCGGCTACGTCACCTATCACTGGACCCTGACCGGTACCAACACCGGCCCGCCAGGCAGCGGCAAGGCCGTCCGCATCAGCGGGTACGAGGAGTGGACGATTGGCGCCGATGGCTTGATCGAGAAGTCACTGGGACACTTTGACGAGACTGAGTATCAACGCCAGTTGCGGGAAGGCGCTGCGCACGACCCCTGACGCACTTCGCCGCCAGACAGCAGTTGGGTCCCTCGCGGTTGCGGTAGCACCGAGCGTCCGAAGGCTCCTGGCAAATCCGCGCTCATCCTTGAAGGTGCTCCCGAGCACCTTGACCTGACCCTCGGAATACTGCCATGGACCCCCCCGCCAACTCGACTCACAGTCACGTCTTCGATACCCGTAATCCGCTCGCGGAGCGCCGCACGCGGCAAGTCATGTGGCTGACCGCCGCGATGATGTTGATCGAGATCATTGCAGGCACGGTCTTCGGCTCGATGGCACTGCTGGCCGACGGCTGGCACATGAGTTCACACGCTCTGGCCCTCGGCGTGTCGGCTGGCGCATACGCACTGGCGCGACGTCACGAGAACAATGGCCGGTTCACGTTTGGCACGTGGAAGATCGAGGTATTGGGCGGTTACACCAGTGCTGTGTTCCTGATCGGCGTGGCCGCCTACATGGGGTTCGAATCGGTCAGCCGACTCGTCAATCCGGAACCTGTTCGGTTCGACGAAGCGCTACCGGTGGCAACGCTCGGCTTGCTGGTCAATGTCGTGTCGGCATGGCTGCTGTCTACCGGCGCACATGACCATGAGAACTCTGACGATCAGCGTCACCGTCATCACCATGATTTGAATCTGCGATCAGCCTACCTGCATGTCGTTGCTGACGCAGCCACGTCAGTGCTGGCGATTGCAGCACTTGTCGGCGGCAAGTACTTCGGCGCCGCCTGGCTGGATCCTGTAATGGGCCTTGCCGGAACCGCACTCGTCGCGCGCTGGGCGTTCGGTCTGCTCCGTGATACTGGCCGGGTGCTACTGGACGCCGAGATGGATGCACCCGTGGTCGAGCATGTACGTCGAGCAATGCGCGATCTGCCGCAGCCTACCGTCCTCAAGGACCTGCACGTCTGGCGGGTCGGCAAGGGCAAGTACGGCTGCATCGTTAGCCTGGCAACGGAGGTCACCATGACGGTGGCTGACGTGCGTCGCCGACTCGCGGTTCACTCGGAGTTGGTCCATGTGACCATAGAGATTGAAACCCTGACATCATGATCTGCGGCGACACGGAAAGCTGGCCTATGCGCCGAAGGTTGTGCTCTCCCGAATGTTTCTTACCCCGTTGCGATTCAGCTGCGAAGTTGCGCCATGCGGGCCCGAGCAGCTACCCGCAGTACAACATATTGTACATCAATTAATGCTTTTAACTCACTGTATTTATTGTTTTTATTAGTGCTTAACAGCTGAGTACTTCGCGGCACGGGGCAGCGGCGAGGGTTTGCACGCCAGTTGGACTCGCCGATCAAATGCACCCGATCAGACGGACCAGCTGCCAGGGCCAGCCAAATCAAGGCGGCGCAGACCTCAGTTTGCCTTGACTGACAGCGCTGGCGAGATCCACCGATCAATTGCCGGCAATCTTTCGTCGCGCAGCTTGATACGGTACCTGATGTCCTCCACGGCGGCGTCCGCTCCGCGCCGCGAACCAGCAGCAATGTACTTGTCGGCGAAGGCATTCAACTTGCCGGGCATCGCCCGATCGTGCGAATTCTCGGCCAGCGACGGGTAGTATCGAATACGTTCGTTGGGGTCGATCTTCTCGTCCACCTGATCCTTGTGCGCCACGGCGAAGTCGAAAGCCAGATCCGGATGCTCCACCGATACGCCGCGGATCATCGAACCGCTGACCGTTGCGCCCGGCTCGCTGGTCAGCGCCAGGTCCAGTGCCCGCTGGGCGAGCGCGGGATCACGGCTCATGGACAGCAGCAGGTACATCTCGTCCCGGACCATCGGCGTCTTCTCGTTCCGGGCCGCGGCGTGAATACGCTGCCAGGCGGACACATCGGCGTTCTTGGCGACGACCCGCAGCAGACTGCGGCGCAGCTCGGCTGGGATGGCGGTGGGATCCTTGTCCTGCGCATCGAAGCGACGGCGAGCCTCCAGGACCACCACTGGGTCGGCCAGCGTGCCGAGTGTCTCGATCAGCCGCAGGCGCAGAATTTTGACCGGGTCCGGCTCGCGGGCTGCGGACTGCCAACCTAAGCGAGCGAACACCTCATGCAGCTTTTTGCTGGCGAACTCGCCGTACCTCGCCCGGCGTGCCGTTTCGCCGCGGTAGTAGCCATCCAGCGTGGCCAGATCATCGACGATGTCCTGCCAGACCTGCGGGTCCGTGTCGGCCGTGACCGACTGCACGAGCTCGAGGAAGTCCGAGGCGGGCTGCAGGCCCGCCAGCCCCAGCGCCCAGGTGTCGGCCAGCACGCCCAATTGATCGATTGGCTGAAGCTGGCCGAAACTGTCACGGATCCGCGCAAACCCGACCGGGCCGTAAAGGGTGCGGTAGTAACCGTGCTGGCCAGCGTTGACGACGAGTGGACCGCAACCGGGCAGGTCAACCCCGGCGTGGCCATCGGCGACCAGAGCCCGCACCGGTTCGCCGTCCAGGGTCTGCAGAATGACCGGCACGCGCCAGGACAACGGCTTCTTCTCCGGCCGGTCTCGCGTGAACTCTCCCTGAGTCAACCTCAGCGCGGTGTTGCCGTCACGGCACTGAGCCGACTCCACCTTGATCAGTGGGATGCCCGGCTGCAGGGTGAAGTCCCGCGCAATGTCGAGGATCGGCTGGCCCGACGCCTCCTGCACGGCGCGCCACAGGTCGTCGGACTCGGTATTTCCGTATGCGTGCCTATCGGTGTACCGGCGTACGCCGTCGCGCCATCTGTCCGGGCCAACGTAGTCCTCCAGCATGCTGATTACGGCACGGCCCTTCCGGTACGTGATCGAATCGAATGCAAGACGGGCTTGCTGCACCGTCTCAATGTGTTGAACGACCGGATGTGTTGTGGCCATGGCGTCCCGTTTCATGGCGGCTTCACGTGCCGCCACGGCCCGTAGCTGGGTGTTCCATTCCGGATGCAGCTGCTCTGTCGCGCGAGCTCCCATCCACGACGCAAAACCTTCGTTCAGCCACAGGTCGTCCCACCAACTCATGGTCACCAGGTTGCCGAACCACTGGTGTGCCGTTTCGTGCGCCTGCACCGCGAACACCCTTTGCTTGTCGGCCAGGGTCGAAATGGTCGGATCCAGCAGCAGCGTGTGCTCGAACGTGAAAATGGCACCCCAGTTCTCCATCGCACTGAAGAACTGGCTGCGGCCCGGCGAGGCAATGTTGTCGAGCTTTGGCAGGGGATATGAATTGTCGAAGTAGTCGTTGTAGTAATCGAGGATGCGCCCGGCCGACTCCAGCGCAAACCCGGCCTGCGAGAGCAGGCCGCGCTGGGTGACCACGCCCAGGTCGGTACTTCCAGACGTGATGACGGCACGCTCGAAGTCGCCCGAGGCGAAGAACAGCAAGTACGAGGACATCCTGGGCGAAGGCCGGAAGATTACCTGGGTGAAGCCGTCACCGACATCGACCGTGGTGGCGATGGGCATGTTGCTTACGGCCATGTCCGATGACGGCACGGTCGCCTTCAGCCTGAAGATGGCCTTGTACGCCGGCTCATCCCAACACGGCAAAAAGCGGCGTGCATCGGCGTCTTCAAATTGCGTGAAAAGTGCACGCTTCCTGCCGGCTTTGGTGTCGTAGTCGATGGCAAACAGGCCGTTTGCCTGGGTCGCGATCTTGCCTGTGTAGCGCATGGTCAGGTGGTAGGCGCCCTGCAACACCGGGGTGGGGAAGGCGAAGGTAGCTGTCTGCTGAGCGGCATCCACGGAAACCTGTGGCGCCGGCAACTCCCCTCCGTCGGCAGCTACCAGTGAGACCGAGATGAACGCCAGGTCAAGGGCATTCACGGTAATGCTGCGGGTGGGCCGCAGCACGTCGAGGGTCACCGTAACCTCGCCATCGAAGCTCAGGGACTGTGCATGCGGCGTCACCGAGACGTCGTAAAGGCTGGGCAGAACGCCGTGAGGTAGCTGGGTGGTGACTTGTTCCGCCTGGCTTGCTTCGTGGGAGGCAGGTGTCGCGGGCATGGCATCCATGGGCAGGGTCGCCAGCGCCAGGATGATTCCGTAAATCAGGTAGCCAGGGAGCATGTTGACCTCAAGCTCTGTGGTTTCGCGTCAGCCCATTACCCCTATCCGGCAAGCGCCAGGGGGACGATCCATTCATGTACGGCATGTGGCACCGATGGACACCGCCCGATTGTGGGGTCTGGTTCGGAATGGCTGCAACGGCATTTGTGACCTGCGGGGAGGGCGCTGAGCAAATCCCCATGCATGATCCCGTCATGGCAACGGCAAAACCTTGGTTTGACCAGACGATCGGCCCAGTGATAGCGTGCCTCTTACCAACAACGGTAGTCTCAATTACCAATTCACCAAACCGGATCATGCCCCCCGCGGCGGGGCGCGTTGTACTGGAGCGGGAGGCCCCATGTCCACGAGACTCGATTTCTCCAAACTTTCCTTGATGGACGCCC
>JAHEAZ010000001.1:111577-143402 GCA_024642505.1 Gammaproteobacteria bacterium | reverse complement strand
CGCGGTATCACGAAGACCTTGCGCCGTGGCGGTGAGCGCGGTTTCCCAGTCCACGGCCCGCCACTCGCCCTCAACCCTCATCATCGGCGTCTCGAGCCGGTCCTGCGAATAGATTCCCTCATAAGAGAAGCGGTCGCGATCGGCGATCCAGGTCTCGTTCACCTCCTCATTGCGCCGCGGCACCACCCGTAGCAGCTTGCCGCGCAGGACGTGACCGTAGACGTTACTGCCCACCCCGTCGTGTGGCGGCACCAGTTCGTGCTGGGTCATCTCCCAGGAGCGGCCACGGTGCCTGAAGGGCTTGGCATTCAGCGCCCCGACAGGACACAGGTCGATTACGTTGCCCGACAGTTCGTGGTCCACACTGCGCTCGATCCACGTGCCAATTTCCATGTTCTCGCCGCGGCCCATGGTGCCCAGTTCCTGCAGGCCGGCAACTTCCGCGGTGAAGCGCACGCAGCGGGTGCAGTGGATGCACCGCGTCATATCGGTAGAGATCAGCGGTCCGAGATTCTTGTCCTTGACGACCCGCTTGCGCTCGGCAAAACGCGATACCGAGCTGCCGAAACCCTGGGCCAGGTCCTGCAGTTCACACTCGCCGCCCTGGTCGCAGATCGGGCAGTCAAGCGGGTGGTTGATCAGCAGGAACTCCATGGTCGCCTTCTGCGCAGCGATGGCCCGCGGCGAGCGGGTGAAGACCTTCATGCCTTCGGTCACCGGTGTTGCACATGCGGGCAGCGGCTTGGGTGCCTTTTCAACCTCAACCAGGCACATGCGGCAGTTGGCGGCGACCGACAACTTGTCGTGGTAGCAGAAACGCGGCACGTAGATGCCCGCGGCGTCAGTCGCATGGATCAGCATCTGGCCCTTGCGTGCCGTCAGCGGCCTGCCGTCGATCTCGATGTTGACCAGGTCTTCGTTCATGCGGGCATCAGTGTCCGGTTGTCTACTACTGTCACGCCGCCACGCGCGCGAGGCTGTCTACGAAGCTGCGACCGTCGTTGGCGATCATGTACTCGAATTCGTGGCGGAAGTGTTTGACGAAACTCTGCACCGGCCAGGCCGCGGCGTCACCGAGCGCGCAGATCGTATGCCCCTCGATCTGGTTTGCCACGCCCACCAGCAGGTCGAGATCTTCCATGCGACCTTGTCCGGCAAGGATCCTGAGTACCAGTCGGTTCATCCAGCCGGTGCCCTCGCGACAAGGCGTGCACTGGCCGCAGGACTCTGCCTTGTAGAAGCGCGAAATGCGCTCGAGCACTCGCACCATGCAGGTCGTATCGTCCATGACGATCACTGCTGCTGAGCCGACCGCCGAGCCGGCCTTGCGTAACGAGTCGTAGTCCATGTTGCAGTCGATGATTGTCTCAGCCGGCATCACGGGAACCGACGAGCCGCCCGGGATGACCGCCTTGAGCTCGTGTCCGTCACGCACGCCGCCGGCAATCTGCAACAACTCACGGAACGGGATGCCCAGCGGTAGCTCGTAGTTGCCGGGCCTGTTGACATGCCCGGACACGGAGAAGATCACGGTGCCGCCGGCATTAGCCGTACCGAGCTCAGCAAACCACTTGGCGCCCTTGCGCATGATGGTCGGCACGCTGGCGAAGCTCTGCGTGTTGTTGATGGTCGTCGGCCGGCCATACAGGCCGAAATTGGCCGGGAACGGCGGCTTGAAGCGAGGTTTGCCCTGCTTGCCCTCGAGCGACTCTAGAAGTGCGGTCTCTTCGCCACAGATGTAGGCCCCTGCTCCGACGAAACTATGAAGGTCGAAGTCGACGCCGGTACCCCGGATATCCCTGCCGAGCAGGTCCGCGGCGTAGGCTTCAAGCAAGGCCGCCTCGAAGCGCGGCACCGGCTCTGCCAGGAATTCGCCGCGGATGTAGTTGTACCCGACCGTCGCACCCATGGCATAGCCACCGATCGCCATGCCCTCGACCAGCGCGTGCGGATTGAAGCGAAGGATGTCGCGGTCATGGCAGGTGCCTGGCTCGCTTTCGTCCGAGTTGCACACGACGTATTTCTGGCCCGGCGCGCCCCGCGGCATGAAGCTCCACTTGAGGCCGGTCGGGAAGCCCGCGCCGCCGCGGCCACGCAGGCCGGAAGCCTTGAGCTCCTCGATGATCTCCTCGCGCGGGGTCTTCTCGCGCAGGATCTTCTCCCAGGCCAGGTAGCCGCCTATGCGGCGATAGGTCTCCAGCGTCCAGCTGCGCTGGTGCTTCAGCGGCTCGAAGATCAACTGGTTCATTTCGTAGGACGACATCGGATCACTCCACGCTGTCCAGGACCTTCACCGCCAGCTCGGGCGTGAGGTTCTCGTGATAGACGTGATCGACCATCATCATCGGCGCGTTGTTGCAGGCCGCCAGGCACTCCTCCTCCCGCTTGAGGAAGAATTTCCCATCCGGCGTACTCTCACCGGTCTTGATGCCGAGATGCTTCTCCACTGCCTCGACAATCTTGTCCGAGCCGCACAGCATGCAGCTGATGTTCGTGCAGACCGAGACATGTACCCTGCCGACCGGCCTGGTCTCGAACATCGAGTAGAAGCTCGCCACCTCGTAAACCTGGATCGGCGGCAGCCCGAGGTAGCCGGCAATGGCATCCATAAGCTCCGCCGTGAGGTAGCCCTGGTTCTGGTGTTGCGCGGCCCTCAGCGCCGCGATAACCGCCGACCGCCGGCGCTCCGGCGGAAATTTCCTCAGCCAGTGATCTATTTCGCGACGGGTGTGCTCGGACAGGAGCTCGCCGGTATCTGGCTGCGTCCCGCTCAACGGTCGATCTCCCCGAACACGATGTCCATGGTGCCGATAACCGCCACCACGTCGGCGAGCATGTGGCCAGCAACCATCTCGTCCATGGCGGCCAGGTGCGCAAAGCCCGGCGCGCGGCATTTGAGCCGGTAGGGCTTATTGGCGCCGTCAGACACCAACCACACGCCGAATTCACCCTTGGGGGCCTCAACAGCCGCGTAGGTCTCCCCGGCAGGTACGCAGTAGCCCTCGGTAAACAGCTTGAAGTGATGGATCAGCGACTCCATGTCACCCTTCATGTCCACACGCGATGGCGGGCTGACCTTGTGGTCGGCCAGCATCACTGGACCCGGGTTGGCGCGCAGCCACTCGACGCACTGGCGAATGATGCTGTTGGACTGGCGCAGCTCCTCGATCCGGACCAGGTAGCGGTCGTAGCAGTCACCGTTGACCCCGACCGGGATGTCAAAGTCCATGCGACCGTAGACTTCGTAGGGCTGCTTCTTGCGCAGGTCCCAGGCAAGTCCGGAACCGCGCAGCATCGGCCCGGTGAATCCAAGCTGTAGTGCGCGGTCTGGCGACACCACGCCGATTCCCACCGTACGCTGCTTCCAGATGCGGTTATCCGTCAGCAGGGTCTCGTATTGCTCGACGCAGGCCGGAAAGCGCTCGGTAAAGTCCCAGATGAAGTCGAGCAGCGACCCTTGCCGACGCGCATTGAGTCGCTCGAGTTCCTTCGCATTCCTGAACCTGGACGGCTGGTGCTGTGGCATGGTCTCCGGCAGGTCGCGGTACACCCCACCGGGCCGGTAGTACGTCGCGTGCATGCGCGTTCCGGAAACCGCCTCGTAACAGTCCATCAGGTCCTCGCGCTCCCGAAACGCGTAGAGAAACACGGTCATCGCGCCGATATCGAGCGCATGAGAGCCCAGCCACATCAGGTGGTTGAGGATGCGCGTCATCTCGTCGAACATCACCCGGATGTACTGCGCCCGTTCGGGCGCGCGGATTCCGAGCAGTTTCTCAATCGCCAGCACGTACGCGTGCTCGCTGCACATCATCGAGACGTAGTCCAGACGGTCCATGTAGCCAATGGACTGGTTGAACGGCTTCGACTCGGCCAGCTTCTCGGTGGCGCGATGCAGCAGCCCGATGTGTGGGTCGGCCTTCTGGATTACCTCGCCGTCCATTTCAAGCACCAGGCGCAACACGCCGTGGGCCGCCGGGTGCTGTGGACCGAAGTTCAGGGTGAAGTTTCGAATCTCAGCCACGGTCCGGCGCCTCGCGCAGGATCGGGTCGTAGCGATTGTCCTCACGGATCACCTTGGGCACGACGATCCGCGGTTCGATGCTGACCGGCTCGTAGACGACCCTGCCCTTCTCCGGGTCGTAGCGCAGCTCGACGTTACCCGACAGCGGAAAGTCCTTGCGGAACGGGTGGCCGATGAAGCCGTAGTCCGTCAGGATGCGGCGCAGGTCCGGGTGGCCGCGGAAGAGCACGCCGAAAAGGTCGAATGCCTCGCGCTCGAACCAGTCGGCCGCAGCCCAGACGGGGGTCACGGAGTCGAGCATCGGTGGTTCTTCGCCAATGCAGTAGCACCGCAGTCGCACGCGCCAGTTCCGGCTCACCGACAACAGGTGATAGGCGGTCGCAAAGCGGGGCCCATCCGTCCCAGAGCCTTCGTGTTGTTCGCGTTTGACGCCGCGACTGAAGCCCGACGAGGTCGCCTCGGTGGTGCTCCACTGCGTTCGGCCAAAATCAAGGTAATCGATTCCCGACAGGTCAATCAGCTGCTCGAAAGCGAGTTCCTCGGCGTCGCGCAGTTCGCGGCAGACGCCGACCAGCTGCGCAGCGGAGACCTCGTAGGTCAACTCGCCGCTGAGCGAGGCGAGGCGCTTCACGCGGGGGCCGAGGCGCGCTTCGACGGCGGCAGCGAGGGTGTCGATCCGGCTCATGAGTGCTTCACCGCGCGATCGTGCTGGTGCGGCGAATCTTGTTCTGCAGCTGAATGATGCCGTAGATCAGGGCCTCCGCAGTCGGCGGGCAGCCGGGTACGTAGACATCTACCGGAACGATCCGGTCGCAGCCGCGCACCACTGAGTAGGAGTAGTGGTAGTAGCCGCCGCCGTTGGCGCATGACCCCATGGAGATCACCCAGCGCGGCTCGGCCATCTGGTCATAGACCTTGCGCAGGGCAGGCGCCATCTTGTTGACCAGCGTGCCGGCGACGATCATCACGTCCGATTGGCGGGGGCTCGGCCGGAAGACGACGCCGAAACGATCGAGGTCGTAGCGCGCAGCACCCGCATGCATCATCTCCACGGCGCAGCAAGCCAGACCGAAGGTCATGGGCCAGAGCGAGCCAGTGCGGGCCCAGTTCATGAGTCCATCGATGCTGGTGACGACGAAGCCGCGGCCATCCGGGCCATCGGCCGCAGGGCTCAGTCCCATTCCAGCGCCCCCTTCTTCCACTCGTAGGCGAACCCGACGATGAGCACCGTCAGGAATACAGCCATGGACAGCAGCCCGAACCCGCCGATGGTGTCGAGCGAGACAGCCCATGGAAACAGGAAGGCGATCTCGAGGTCGAAGATGATGAACAGGATTGCGACGAGGTAATAACGCACATCGAACTTCATGCGCGTGTCCTCGAAGGCCTCGAAGCCGCACTCGTAGGGCGAATTTTTTTCCGAATCCGGACGCCGCGGCCCGAGAAGGAAGCCGAGCAGCATCAGCACGACGCCGAGCCCACCGGCGACGACGGCGAAGATCAGGATCGGAAGGTAGTTCTCTAGCATGCTGGATGGCTGCCTGTGACCCGGGTGCTGAACCGCGGCATTGTACCCGTGGCAGCACTCGCGAGTCACCCGCCGGAGCGGCAGGCATGGAGGGCCAGAGAGCAGCGTTGGCGGCTCCTGCGCCGGACAAAGAAAAGGCCCGGAAAAACCGGGCCTATCTCGTTGCTGGTGCCGACGGTCGGACTCGAACCGACACGGGAAACCCCACTAACCCCTCAAGCTAGCGCGTCTACCAATTCCGCCACGTCGGCGACTTCAGGAAAACCCGATCACTGCCCGGTTGACGGAGCCGGTGGCTCCGTGTCCAGTACCGGGACTTCGTCCTCGTTGAGCGGGGCCGGCGCCGGCTCAGCCGGCGCTTCGACCGGCACCGACTCGACCAGGCTCTGCGGCGCCTCGACGGGCTGCGAAGCCACGTAGGTCAGGGCAAGGCTGGTGACAAAAAACAGGGTCGCCACGACGGCCGTAGCCTTCGAGAAAAAGGTCGCCGAACCGCGGGCGCCAAACACCGTTCCCGAGGCTCCTGCCCCGAAGCCGGCGCCCGCGTCAGCACCCTTGCCGCGCTGGATGAGCACCAGCCCGACGATGGAAACGCATAGCGCCAGATGCAATGTGATGAGCAACGACTGCAGCATCGGTAATTCCAGTCCTTCAGGCTCCCTGCTTCCCGCCACCCTCGCAGATGCGACGAAACTCCTCGCCGTTCAGCGAGGCGCCGCCGACGAGGCCACCGTCCACATCCGGCATCGCGAACAGCTCGGCAGCATTTACCGCCTTGACGCTGCCGCCGTACAGGATCCGCAGGCAAGCGGCCATTGTAGCATCCTTCTCGGCCAGTCGCGCGCGCAGCAGGGCATGAACCTCCTGCGCCTGGTCCGGAGTCGCGTTCTTGCCAGTACCGATTGCCCAGACCGGTTCGTAGGCCATTACCGCCCGCATGAAGCCGTCGGTACCGGCAACCCCTAGGACGGCATCCAGCTGGCGCAGAACGACCTCCGCGGTTCGCCCTTCTTCCCGCTCCTCGAGTGTCTCGCCGACGCACAGGATCGGGGTCAGCCCCTCGCGCTGCGCGGCGGCAAACTTGCGTGCCACCAGCTGGTCGTCCTCTCCATACAGGGCGCGACGCTCGGAGTGGCCCACGATTGCATGGCTACAGCCGACGTCCTTGAGCATCGACGCGGAGACCTCGCCCGTATGGGCGCCGGCTGCCTCGGCACAGACGTCCTGGCCCCCCAGCGCAAGGCTGCTGCCGCGCAGCTGCCGGCCCACTTCCCAGAGGTAGACGAACGGCGGACAGACCAGAATTTCGGGGCCGGCATCGCCCTGGTCGGCGCGCAGGATTTCTTCGACCAGTCTGGTGTTGTCTGATCTCGAACCGTGCATTTTCCAGTTGCCGGCAACCAATGATCGACGCATTTTCTTGCTCCTGGTGGGGCGACCCCCGTGGGGGAACCCCGAAAAGGCGCGCAAGGATAAGCGCGCGCCCAAGCGATATCAATGCCAGTCGCCCGGGCTCACGGCGCAGCTCGCTGCACCACCTCGGCCAGCGACTTGGCATGTGAAGCGACCATGACCTCATCTTCGCCCTCGACCATGACGCGAATGACGGGCTCCGTTCCTGACGCCCGCAGGACCACGCGACCGCGGCCAGCGAGGGCCTCTTCAACCACCGCGACCGCCGCGCTCACGGCCGGGTGCGCGGCGGCATCGAAGCGCTCAGCAACCCGGACGTTGACCATCCTTTGCGGAAAACGCTGCATGCCCGCTGCCAGCTCGGCCAGGCTCTTGCGGCTCTGCTTCATCACCGCGAGCACCTGCAAGGCCGCAACCAGTCCGTCGCCGGTCGTGGTCTTGTCCAGGCATATCAGGTGGCCGGAGGTCTCGCCGCCAAGGTTGCCGCCCAGTTCCCTCAGCATCTGCAACACGTAGCGGTCGCCAACCGCGGCACGGTGGAACTGGATCCCGAGTTCCTTCAGCGCGAGTTCCAGTCCGAAGTTGCTCATCACTGTCCCGACGACCGGCCCGGACAGATCACCGCTTTGCGCGCGAGCGCGCGCCAGCAGGTACATGAGCTGGTCACCATCGACAATTCTCCCGAGGTGATCGACCATCACCAGCCGGTCTCCGTCTCCGTCCAGCGCAATGCCGGCGTGCGCCTTGACGCCAGACACGGTCATTCGAAGCAGCTCCGGCTGCATCGACCCGCAGCCATCGTTGATATTGCGGCCGTTGGGTGAGCAGCCGATCGGGATGATGTCGGCGCCCAGGTCGGCCAGGACTCGCGGCGCCACCTTATAGGCCGCGCCGTTGGCGCAATCGATCACCACTTTTAGCCCGGAGAGATCCACGCCCGGTGGCAGCGTCGAAGCGCAGAATTCCTGGTAAAGGGTTCGTTGCTTGTCCACTCGCGTCGCCTTGCCGAGTCGCTGCGATTCACGGGTCAGGGCTGGCTGCTGGAGGTAAGACTCGATCTGCTGCTCGAGTTCGTCCGGAAGCTTGGCGCCATTACGGTCAAAGAACTTGATGCCATTATCTTCGTAGAAGTTGTGCGATGCACTGATCACCGCGCCGAAGTCGCATTTGAGCTTCTGCAACATGAAGGCAATACCCGGCGTCGGCAACGGACCGACCAGCAACACGTTGACTCCGGCAGCGACAAAGCCCGCCTCGAGCGCAGCCTCGAACATGTAGCCGGACAGCCGCGTGTCCTTTCCGACCAGCACCGTGCCACCCTCAGGTGCGAGCACACGTGCCGCAGCGCTGGCAAGGCGCAACGCGAACTCGACCGTCATGGGTTCATCGCCAACCTTGCCGCGAACGCCGTCGGTGCCGAAAAACTGTCTGCTCATGGCTTTCTCACTCCGCCAGTCGCGAGCGCCGAACCGCAACTGCGATCCTGACGGCGTCCACGGTTGCCGCAACGTCGTGGGCCCGCACGAGGGCCGCTCCCTGGTGCACCGCCAGCGCAGCCAGCGCCGCGCTACCCGCCAGCCTTTCCCCGGCTGGCCGTCCTGTCAATTGGCCGATCAGGCTCTTCCGGGACAGGCCCACCAGGACCGGCAGGCCGTCGCGACAGAATTCGGCGAGCGCGGCCAGCAGGGCCAGGTTGTGCTCGAGCGACTTGCCGAACCCGAATCCGGGGTCGATGACCAGCCGCGAGCGGTCAATCCCGGCAAGTTCGCAGGCCCGCACCCGCTGCGCCAGGAAATGGTGCACATCCCGCACGACATCCTCGTAGTCCGGCGCGGCCTGCATGGTACGCGGCCTGCCCTGCATGTGCATGAGGCAGATCGCGACACCGGGACCGGCAACCGCTTCTACGGCCCCCGACTCCTGCAATGCCATCACGTCGTTGATCATCGACGCGCCCGCGGCAATGGCTGCCTTCATGACCTCGGGCTTGCTGGTATCCACCGAGACTGGCAGGTCGATCCCCGCCACCAGGGCCTCGACGACGGGGATGACTCGGTCCAGTTCTTCCCCGACCTCGACCGCGTCGGCACCTGGTCGGGTCGACTCTCCGCCGACGTCGATAATGCCGGCGCCCTCGGCCGCCATGCGCCGTGCCTGGCGGATCGCATTCTCCGGGTGCAGAAACAGGCCGCCGTCGGAAAACGAATCGGGTGTGACATTGAGCACGCCCATGACGACAGGCATCGTCAGGTCCAGCGAATGGGGACCGCAGGTCAGCAGCATGTCAGTCGAAAGGGGAACAGTCCCCTATTCCGCTCAAAGAGCCAGGCGCACACGACAATTCAACAACTTGGGAAAAGGGGACTGCCCCCATTTCTCAGTGCTGGCTGGCGGGAGGCCCCACGGTCGGGCCGACTGGTACGCCGTCCTTCGCCGGGCTTGCCGCGGTCGGCGGTGTGCCCGCATCCTCCCAACCGGCAGGCGGTCGTGGCACGCGGCCGTCCATGATGTCCCTGATCTGCTGCTCGTCGATGGTCTCGTAGCGGATCAGGGCCTCCGCCATCTTGTGCAACTTGTCCACGCTGGCGCTCAGAATGTCGCGCGCGCGCTCATAGTTCCCGTCGATCAGTCGGCGGATCTCCTCGTCAATCGCATCGCGGGTCTTGTCGCCGACCTGCTTGTGCTGAGTCACGGACCGGCCAAGGAACACTTCGCCGTCTTCCTCGGCATAGGTAAGCGTGCCGAGTCGCTCCGACAGGCCCCATTTCGTGACCATGTTGCGGGCAAGTTCGGTGGCGCGCTCGATGTCATTGGACGCGCCTGTCGTCACTGCGTCCGCCCCGAAGACGATTTCCTCGGCCACCCGGCCGCCGAACAAGGTGGCAATGCGGCTTTCCAGCCGGCGCTTGCTCGTGCTGTAGCGGTCGGCTTCCGGCAGGAACATGGTTACGCCAAGCGCCAGACCACGCGGAATGATGGTGACCTTGTAAACCGGGTCGTGCTCGGGCACGTTCAAGCCAACGATCGCATGACCCGCCTCGTGGTAGGCGGTAAGGCGCTTCTCCTCCTCCGACATGACCATGGAGCGGCGCTCGGCGCCCATCATGATCTTGTCCTTGGCCCGCTCGAACTCTTCCATGGTGACGGTGCGTTTGTCGGCCCGTGCAGCAAACAGCGCCGCCTCGTTTACCAGATTCATCAGGTCGGCCCCGGAGAACCCCGGCGTACCGCGCGCGATGATCGATGGCTTGACGTCATCGTCAATCGGCACGCGCCGCATGTGGACCTTGAGGATGTGTTCGCGGCCGCGCACGTCGGGCAGCGGTACCACCACCTGTCGGTCGAAACGACCGGGCCGCAGCAGGGCCGGGTCGAGCACGTCGGGGCGGTTGGTCGCGGCAATGACGATGATGCCTTCGTTGCCCTCGAAACCGTCCATTTCGACCAGCAGCTGGTTGAGGGTCTGCTCGCGCTCGTCATGCCCGCCGCCGAGGCCTGCGCCACGGTGACGGCCGACGGCATCGATCTCGTCGATGAAGATGATGCAGGGCGCGTGCTTCTTGGCCTGCTCGAACATGTCACGCACGCGTGAGGCGCCAACGCCGACAAACATCTCGACGAAGTCCGAGCCTGAAATAGTGAAGAACGGCACCTTGGCCTCGCCCGCGATGGCGCGTGCGAGCAGCGTCTTGCCAGTACCCGGAGGGCCGACCATCAGCACGCCCTTCGGGATCTTTCCGCCAAGCTTCTGGAACTTGGCAGGATCCTTAAGGAAGTCGACGATCTCGGTCACCTCCTCCTTGGCCTCGTCCACGCCGGCGACGTCCGCAAAGGTCACGGTGACCTGGTCTTCAGATAGCAGCCGCGCCCGGCTCTTGCCGAAGGACATGGCGCCGCGGCCTCCTGCGCCTCCGCCCTGCATCTGGCGCATGAAGTAGACCCAGACCCCGATCAGCAGCAGGATCGGGAAGGACGAGATGAGCAGCTGCATGAGCAACGATTGGCGCTCCGGGGGGGCCGCGTCGAAGGCAACGCCTTCGTTCTGCAACAGGCCGATGAGCGCGGAGTTGTCGGTCTCCGGATTGAACGTGACGTAGGGTTCGCCGCCCGAGCGAGCCCCGACGATGGTGTCACCCTTGAAGGTCGCGGAACGAATGCCGTCCGACTTGACCTCCTCGAGGAACTGCGAATACGGCATCGCCTGTGGCGCGCCGGTGCGGGCGCCGAAATTGGAGAAGACGGCCAGCAGGACGACCGCAATGATCACCCACAGTACGATATTCTTGGTCAGGTCGTTCAACACCACTCTCCTCGGCCACTTAGAGACCGTTTCGCAGCGGTTTGACCCGCCGATTCACGATCAGTTCGAACTTACACCGTGCGCGGGTTTCTGGCCAGCAGACAGGTCTCGGAGCCGGGATGGTGCGAACCCCTGGGCTCGAGTGGCCGGACCGGCCCGAAAACCCTGCCGCGCCTGACCGACCACCCCTACGCAACCCATTTGGGGGCCATCTTCGACATTACAAGGTTGATTGGCCGGTCCCCTGAGGAACCACCGGCCTGTCCAGCGCGCACGGCTCGCGCCACTAACCCCGGATGCACTCGACCCAGGGCGTCAGGTCCGACGGCTGAAGGTCGACGGCAACCGCCCGCGTTGGTCTTGCCCAAGCCACATGAGAGATTGATCGAAATGACCAGCCAGCACCGGTTCACCAGACCTGAAACGTCCCGCCATTTTGCTCGGCTGCCCCGGCCGGGCCCTCTATAATCGCCGCATGACGCTCACCCAAAACCAGAAGAAACACCTCCGCCGGCTCGGTCACGGCCTGCAGCCGGTCGTGCTCATCGGCCAGCAGGGCCTGACCGACGCCGTTGCCGCTGAGACAGCCTCGGCACTGGCCGCACACGAGCTGCTGAAGGTCAAGGCGCGGGTGGGAGACCGTGATCTGCGTGCCGAGATCCTCTCGAGCCTGGCCGAAAGGACGCAGGCAGAACTCATTCAGACCATCGGAAACGTGGGTCTTTTATACAAGAAAAACAAAGAGTTAACGAAGATTCTTCTTCCAGATACTTAGCCTGACATCAGATATAGCGTACTGCGACGATGTCATAGGATTTGGTGCCACCCGGCGCTACGACCGCCACCTCGTCTCCTGCCTCCTTGCCCACCAGCGCCCGAGCGATCGGCGAGTTGATGGATATCAGGCCCTGGCCGATGTCGGCCTCGTCGTCGCCGACGATCTGGTAGGTCACGTGCGAACCGGCCTGGTCTTCGAGGTCGACGGTTGCGCCGAACACCACCCGGTCCGACTCCGGCAGCGCCGCTGGATCGATGACGTGGGCATGCGACAGCCGCCACTCGATTTCCTTGATGCGGCCCTCGATGAAGCCCTGCTGCTCCCGTGCCGCCGCGTATTCGGCGTTCTCGGACAGGTCGCCATGGGAGCGGGCATCGGCTATCGCCCGGATCACTTCCGGCCGGGCCTCGCCCTTCAGCTTCTTTAGCTCGGCCCGCAGTTTCTCGGCGCCACGCAGGGTGATAGGTGTGCGGCTCACGCAATCAACTCCTTGTGAAGGTCCTGCAGCCGGTTCACCTGCAGGTTCGACAGGTGGTCCAGAGCATCGCACGTGGCGCGCGCCGCCGCGACCGTCGTGTAGTAAGTGACCTTTCGATAGACGGCCTCGCGACGAATGGAGCGCGATTCGCGGATCGCCTGCTTGCCTTCGGTGGTATTGACGATCAGGTCGATTTCGTCATTCTTGATCATGTCCACGATGTGTGGCCGGCCCTCGCGGACCTTGAAGACCTTGCGGCACGCAATGCCGGCCACCTCGAATTCGCGTGCGGTACCGTCAGTTGCCACCACCTCGAAGCCCTTTGCGACCAGCCGCCTGGCGATGTCGACCGCCGCCGGCTTGTCCCGATCGCGAACGCTGAACAGTGCGACCCCGCGAGTGGGCAGCGCCGCGCCGCTGGCTGCCTGCGACTTGGCATAGGCCTCACCGAAGGTGCGCCCGGTGCCCATGACCTCACCGGTGGACTTCATTTCCGGTCCCAGGATCGGGTCTGATTCCGGGAACTTGTTGAACGGGAAAACGGCTTCCTTGACAGAGAAGTAGGGCGGTATCCGCTCTACGGTAGCGCCCATCTCCGCGAGCTTGCGACCGGTCATTACACGCGCAGCCACCTTGGCCAGCGGTACGCCAGTGGCTTTCGACACGAACGGCACCGTTCGCGATGCCCGCGGATTGACCTCAAGCACGTAAACGATGCCACTCTGGATGGCGAACTGGACGTTCATCAGCCCGACCACGTTGAGTCCATGCGCCATCTTGCGCGTCTGGTCGCGGAGTTCGTCCTGCAACGCGACCGAAAGCGAGGCCGGCGGCAGCGAGCAGCTCGAATCGCCCGAATGGACCCCTGCCTGCTCGACGTGTTCCATGATGCCGCCGATCAGCACATCCTGGCCGTCGCAGATCGCGTCTACGTCGACCTCGATCGCCACGTCGAGGAAACGATCCAGCAGCACCGGACTGTCGTTGGAGACCTTGACGGCCTCATTCATGTATTGCCGCAAGTCTTCCTCGGAGTAGACGATCTCCATGGCTCGCCCGCCGAGAACGTAGGAAGGACGAACCACCAGTGGATAACCAACCTCGCGGGCTAGCTCGACTGCCTGATCTTCCGCCCGGGCAGTTGCATTGGCCGGCTGTCGAAGTCCCAGTTGGGTAAGCAGCTTCTGGAAGCGCTCACGGTCCTCGGCGACATCGATTGAATCCGGCGTGGTACCAATAATCGGCGCTCCAGCCGCTGCCAGCAGCCGCGACAACTTCAGTGGAGTCTGGCCGCCATACTGGACAATGACCCCCTCGGGCCTCTCCTTGTCGATGATCTCCATGACATCTTCGAAGGTAAGCGGCTCGAAGTACAGGCGATCCGAGGTGTCGTAGTCGGTAGATACCGTCTCCGGATTGCAGTTGACCATTATGGTCTCGTAGCCATCCTCGCGCAGAGCCAGCGCCGCATGGACACAGCAGTAATCAAACTCGATGCCCTGGCCAATGCGGTTTGGCCCGCCACCGAGGATCACGATCTTCCGGCGGTCGGTGGGTGCGGCCTCGCACTCCTCCTCATAGGTCGAGTACATGTAGGCGGTCGAAGTAGCGAATTCCGCCGCGCAGGTATCGACACGCTTGTAGACCGGCCGCAGGTCGTAGGAATGGCGGCGCGAGCGGATCTGCTTTTCCGCCACGCCGGTCAGGCGGGCGAGCATGGCATCGGAGAAACCCTTGCGCTTGAGCCCTAGCAGGCGGTCACGTGTCAGGCCGGCAAATCCGTCGGCACGGACGCGTCCTTCATCGCGGATAAGGTCCTCGATCTGGACCAGGAACCAGGGATCTATGCGAGTGTGCTCATGGACACGCTCAACGCTCCAGCCGGCGCGGAATGCGTCGCCAACGTACAACAGCCGGTCTCCGCTGGGGTGGCGCAATTCCTCCGCCAATGCCTGCTCGGTGTCGTCGTCGAGCGGCAATTGCAGGATCGGGTCCAGGCCGTCATAGCCGGTCTCGAGACTGCGCAGGGCCTTCTGCAGGGATTCCTGGAAGGTCCGGCCCATCGACATCGCCTCGCCGACGGACTTCATCTGGGTGGTGAGGCGCTTGTCAGTGCCGGGGAACTTCTCGAAAGTGAAGCGCGGCACCTTGGTTACCACGTAGTCGATCGCGGGCTCGAACGATGCCGGCGTCGCGCCGCCGGTGATCTCATTCCTGAGTTCGTCCAGCGTGTAGCCGACAGCGAGCTTGGCTGCGACCTTCGCGATCGGGAAGCCGGTCGCCTTGGACGCCAGGGCCGAGGAGCGTGAAACGCGGGGATTCATCTCTATCACCAGCAGCCGGCCGTCCTCCGGATTGACGGCAAACTGGACGTTCGAGCCGCCGCACTCCACGCCGATCTTGCGCAGTACGGCGATCGAGGCGTCGCGCATGCGCTGGTATTCCTTGTCCGTCAGCGTCTGCGCAGGGGCAACGGTTATCGAATCGCCGGTGTGGACGCCCATCGGGTCGAGGTTCTCGATCGAGCAAACGATGATGCAATTGTCATTGCGGTCGCGCACGACCTCCATCTCGAATTCCTTCCAGCCGAGCACCGATTCCTCAATCAGGACCTCGCTGGTCGGTGACGCATCCAGGCCACGCCCGACGATTTGCTCGAATTCCTCACGGTTGAACGCGATTCCGCCGCCGGAGCCGCCCAGCGTGAACGATGGCCGGATGACAGTAGGGAATCCGACCTCGGCCTGCACCGCCAGTGCTTCCTCCATACCGTGGGCTATGTAGGAGCGCGGCGTGTCGAGCCCGATCTCCCGCATCGCGTTGCGGAACAGTTCGCGGTCCTCGGCCATGTCAATGGCGTCGCGCGATGCGGCGATGAGCTCCACCCCGAATTTCTGCAGAACGCCTTCACGTACAAGGTCCAGCGCCGTGTTGAGCGCGGTTTGTCCGCCCATGGTCGGCAGCAGCGCATCTGGCCGTTCCTTCTCGATGATCCTCGCGACGGTCCTCCACTCGACCGGCTCGATGTAGATCGCGTCGGCCGTTTCGGGATCGGTCATGATCGTGGCCGGGTTGGAGTTGACCAGGACCACCCGGTACCCCTCCTCCCGCAGCGCCTTGCAGGCCTGGGCGCCCGAGTAGTCGAATTCGCAGGCCTGGCCAATGATGATCGGGCCGGCTCCGATGATCAGGATGCTTCCGATGTCTGTGCGCTTGGGCATTGCTCAGTCCGCCCTTTTCCAGGCGCAGCCATCCTCGGGTTCCATTCTCATGTGTCCGCCCGCCCCGCGGGACGTGCCTTGGCAGCCGCCTGCAGCCGTCGCGCCATCAGGTATACGAAGTGCTCGAACAAGGGCTCCATGTCGCGCGGCCCCGGGCTTGCCTCTGGGTGTCCCTGGAACCCGAAGACCGGCCGGTCGGTGCGCGCGACGCCCTGCAACGAGCCGTCGAACAGCGACCGATGCGTGGCCTTGAGGGTGGCCGGAAGCGACGCCTCGTCGACTGCGAAGCCGTGGTTCTGGCTGGTGATCATGACCCGACCGGTCGCCAGATCCTGGACTGGGTGGTTGGCGCCGTGGTGCCCGAACTTCATCTTTACGGTCCGAGCGCCGCTCGCGAGCGAGAGCAGCTGGTGACCCAGGCAGATGCCGAACAACGGGATGTCGGTATCCAGGAACCGATGTATAGCGCCGATGGCGTAGCGGCAGGGCTCCGGGTCGCCGGGTCCGTTTGACAGGAATATCCCATCCGGCTTGAGTGCGAGCGCCTCCGCTGCCGGCGTCTCGGCCGGCAGCACGGTGACGCGACAACCATGGTCAACCAGCAGCCTGAGGATGTTGCGCTTGATGCCGTAGTCATATGCGACCACGTTGAAGCGCGATCCAGGGCGCCGGACCGGCGACTCGACGCTCCAGAGACCCCCCTCGGTCCACTGGTAGGACCGCTTGACGCTGACGACCTTGGCCAGGTCCATGCCCTTCAGGCCGGGAAACTTGCCTGCGACCCGGGTTGCAGCCGCCACGTCTATGGCTTCCCCGGTCATGATGCAGCCGGCTTGAGCGCCCTTCTCGCGCAGTATCCGGGTCAGGCGCCGGGTATCGATGCCGGCGATCGCCACGATACTGCCGCGGGTGAGGAACGTCTCCAGTGACTCGCTCGCTCGCCAGTTCGAATGCAGCAGGGGCAGGTCACGGATGACGAGCCCGGCGGCGTGGACCTGGCCGGATTCCAGGTCCTCTGGAGTCGCGCCGGTGTTACCGATGTGGGGATAAGTCAGGGTGACGATCTGGCGGGAATAAGACGGATCAGTCAGGATCTCCTGATAACCCGTCATCGCAGTATTGAATACCACTTCGCCGGCGGTGCTGCCGGGGGCGCCGACAGACACGCCCCGGAACACCGTGCCGTCCTCGAGGGCGAGTACTGCGGGCGTCAACTTCACTCAGGCTCTCCCTTACCGGGCCACGCTCAGGAACGTATGCGCGGCGCGCATACGATTAGCGGGTGGAACCATTTATCGGCTCCGCCCGCTGGCTGATTCCAATCACGTGGGGTCCCAACCTGAAACCGAAGTTTACAAGACCTCGGCGCAGGGTGTCCATGAAACCGCGTGCCCACCTGTGCCTGGCATTGGCTTTTCGGGGGAGCGTGCCACGGATTCCCCTAGATTCCGAGTACGTCGGCCATCCCGTAGAGACCGGGCGGCCGCCCGATGATCCAGCGCGCCGCAGTCACCGCGCCATAGGCGAAGGTCATCCGGTCGGTTGCTCGGTGTGCAATCTCGAGGCTTTCGCCAATTCCTGCGTAGGTCACCCGGTGCTCGCCGACAATGTCACCGCCGCGAACGACCGCGAATCCGATGCCTCCGCGCGGGCGCGGCCCGGTCTGGCCCGCCCTGGTGTGGATACCCACGTCGGCCAGCAAGCGGCCCCGGGCCCCGGCAGCGATCTCCGCGATGCGCAGCGCGGTACCCGAGGGTGCATCGACCTTGTTGCGATGATGTGCCTCGAAGACCTCGATGTCGTAGTCCTCGCCCAGCGCCGTCGCCGCGCGGTCGACCAGGCTGAAGAGCAGGTTAACGCCGAGGCTCATGTTGGGCGCCACCAGCACCGGGAGGCCGTGGGAAAGGCGGCGAATGGCAGCTTGTGCGGCCTCCTGCAGCCCGGTCGTGCCGATGACCATGGGCACCTGCCTGGCCGCGGCAGCCTCGAGATTTTCGACCGCCGCGCCCGGCAGGGTAAAGTCGATCGCCACGTCCGCTCCCGCCAGAGCTTCTACGCGGTCGGCCGTGACTGTGACGCCGATCGGCCCGGCCTCCGCGACGTCGCCCGCATCGCGCCCCAGCGCACTGCTATTCGGCGAGGCCAGCGCACCCGAAAGTATCAAGTCTGCGG
Source organism: Gammaproteobacteria bacterium (assembly GCA_024642505.1). Taxonomy (GTDB): domain Bacteria; phylum Pseudomonadota; class Gammaproteobacteria; order Steroidobacterales; family Steroidobacteraceae; genus SG8-30. The sequence goes on along the minus strand of JAHEAZ010000001.1, from coordinate 125,488 downwards.
ATTCGCGGATCGAACGGACGAGGCAGCGGCCCATCCGGCCGTTCACTCCCAGGACAGCGACATGTGGCACGGTGCTGGACCTCAACTACCTATGTTCTCGAAAAACCGCTTGACCCCATCCAGCCAGGAGCGCTCGCGCGGATGGTGGCGTGTCGGATCCCCGGTCAGCGACGTCTCAAAATCCCTGAGCATCTGCTTCTGCTCGTCGGTCAGGTCTACCGGCGTCTCGATCACTACCCGGCAGAACAGGTCACCCGTGGCGCCACCACGAACCGGACGGACCCCCTTGTCCCGCAACCGGAAGACCCGGCCCGACTGGGTCTCCGCGGGAATCTTGATTGCCGCATGCCCGTCGAGGGTGGGCACCTCGATACTGCCGCCCAGCGTCGCCGTGGCGAAGCCGATCGGCACCTCGCATGACAAGTGTGCGCCGTCCCGCTCGAAGATGGGATGCTCACGCACCACGATCTCGACGTACAGGTCGCCGCGCGGCCCGCCCTGTCGGCCGGCCTCGCCCTCCGCGGGCAGCCGGATCCGGTCGCCGGTGTCCACGCCGGCGGGTACCTTGACCGACAGCTGTCGGGCTTCGCGGGTGCGTCCCTGGCCCGAGCAAGTCTTGCACGGCCGGGTGATGATCGTGCCTCGTCCCTTGCAGCGGGGGCAGGTCTGCTGGACCGTAAAGAAGCCCTGGCTGATGCGCACCTGACCGGCACCGCCGCAGGTCTCGCAGGTGGCGGGGGTCTGGCCCGGCTCCGACCCGCTGCCGGAGCACTCTCCACACTCCACCACGGTTGGGAACTCGATCTCTGCGGTCGTGCCGAACACGGCCTGCTCGAGGTCGAGAGCCAGTTCATAGCGCAGGTCCGCGCCGCGAAAGGCGCCGCCGCGGCCGCGCCGCCCGCCGCCAAAAATATCGCCAAAGACGTCGCCGAAGATGTCCCCGAAGGCATCGGCAGGATTGAATCCGGGCCCACCGCCGCGGGCGGCGTCGAGGCCGGCGTGACCAAACTGGTCGTAGGCCGCCCGTTTCTGCGTGTCGCTGAGAACCTCGTAGGCCTCCTTGGCCTCCTTGAATTTCTCCTCCGCCTCGGAGTCGCTCGAATTGCGGTCTGGGTGGAATTTCATCGCGAGGCGCCGGTACGCCTTCTTGATGTCTTCCTCGGTCGCGTTCCGCGGCACGGACAGGACCTGATAGTAATCGCGCTTCGACATGGCAACCCGCAAGCGGCGCCGCCGGGGGACTTCACGTCACCCGGCGGTCACCGTCCATAGCTACTGCGAATCCCCAGGACCTTAGTTGGCCTTGGGATCCTTGTCCTTCACTTCCTCGAATTCGGCGTCGAGGACGTCGTCCTTGCCGCCGGCTGACGGCCCGGCGCCGCCGCCAGCCTCCGCGGCGCCTGCCGCACCCGCACTGGCCTCAGCCTGGTAGGCCCGCTGTACGGCCGGGGCCGCCGCCTGGGCCAGCGCCTCGGCCTTGCGCTCGATGGCTTCCTTGTCGTCGCCCTTGAGCGCCGTCCGCAGGTCGTTCATCGCCGCCTCGACGCTGGCCCGCTCCGCCGGTTCCACCTTCTCGCCGAGATCCTTCAACGACTTCTCGGTGGAATGTAGCAGCGCGTCGGCCTTGTTACGCGAATCGATCAGTTCGCGGAATCGCTTGTCCTCGTCGGCATGTGCCTCGGCGTCGCGGACCATCCGCGCGATCTCGTCCTCGGACAACCCGCTCGAGGCCTTGATGACGATCTTCTGCTCCTTGCCCGTGGCCTTGTCCTTGGCCGACACGTGCAGGATCCCGTTGGCATCGATGTCGAAGGTGACCTCTACTTGAGGCATGCCGCGTGGCGCAGGCGGGATGTCCGACAGGTCGAACTTGCCCAGCGACTTGTTGTCGCTGGCACGGTCGCGTTCGCCTTGCAGAACGTGGATGGTCACGGCGGTCTGGTTGTCATCCGCGGTCGAGAACACCTGGGTCGCTTTGGTCGGAATGGTGGTGTTCTTCTCGATCAGCTTGGTCATCACGCCGCCCAGCGTCTCGATGCCGAGCGACAGCGGCGTGACGTCGAGCAGCAGCACGTCTTTCACTTCGCCGGCCAACACGCCGCCCTGGATGGCCGCGCCGATCGCGACCGCTTCGTCCGGATTTACGTCCTTACGTGGTTCCTTGCCGAAGAAGTCCTTGACGACTTTCTGTACCAGCGGCATGCGCGTCTGGCCGCCCACCAGGATGACTTCACTGACCTCGTTGATCGACAGGCCGGCATCCTTCAGCGCGATGCGGCAAGGCTCGATCGTCCGCTGTACCAATTCCTCGACCAGCGACTCAAGTTTCGCTCGCGTCAGCTTGATGCTCAGGTGCTTCGGGCCGGAGGCGTCAGCCGTGATATAGGGCAGGTTGACTTCGGTCTGTTGGCTTGAGGACAGCTCGATCTTGGCCTTCTCACCGGCTTCCCGGAGGCGCTGCATGGCCAGCGGATCCTTGCTGACATCTACCCCGCTCTCTTTCTGGAACTCTGCCGCAATGTAATCGATGATGCGACGGTCGAAGTCCTCGCCGCCGAGAAAAGTGTCGCCGTTGGTCGAGAGCACCTCGAACTGGCGCTCTGCGTCGACTTCGGCAATCTCGATGATCGAGACGTCGAAGGTGCCGCCGCCGAGGTCATAGACGGCGATCTTGCGATCGGCCCCCTTCTTGTCGAGACCGTATGCCAGCGCCGCCGCGGTCGGTTCGTTGATGATGCGCTTGACGTTCAGGCCTGCGATTCGCCCGGCGTCCTTGGTCGCCTGGCGCTGCGCATCGTTGAAGTAGGCAGGTACGGTGATGACCGCGTCGGTCACCGTCTCGCCGAGATAGTCCTCGGCAGTCTTCTTCATCTTCATGAGCACACGGGCCGAGATTTCCGGCGGCGCGGTCTTCTTTCCCTGCACCTCTAGCCAGGCGTCGCCGTTATCGGCCTTGACGATCTTGTAGGGGGTCAGTGCGATGTCCTTCTGAACAACCTTGTCGTCGAACCGGCGGCCGATCAGGCGCTTGACCGCGTGAAAGGTGTTCTGCGGGTTGGTGACCGCCTGGCGCTTGGCTGACTGGCCCACCAGGACCTCGTTGTCCTTGGTGAACGCGACGACCGACGGCGTGGTGCGGTCGCCCTCGCTGTTCTCCAGGACCTTCCAGGCGCCGCCTTCCATGACGGCGACACACGAATTCGTCGTGCCCAGGTCGATACCGATGATCTTGCCCATGCGGATGGCTCCGTTATCAGTCAGGAAAATGCTCTACCCGGGACGTGGGGACGACCGGCCCCGGTTTCAAGCGTCCGGCGCCCGCGCGACGATCACCCGGGCCGGCCGCAGCAACCGGCCGTTGAGGGAATAGCCCTTCTGCGCCACGGTCATGACGGTATCCGGCGGTTGGTCGTTCGTGGGTTGCATGGCCATGGCCTCATGCAGTGCCGGGTCGAAAGCCTGCCCGCAGGGGTCGATCTCCGCTATGCCGGCCTCTTCCAGCGCCTTGACCAGCAACTTCAGTGTCGCCTTCTGGCCCTCGGCCAGGGTGGCGGCATCGGCGCGACCGGCGTTGGCAAGCCCGAGTTCCAGGCTATCCAGGACCGGAAGGAGTCCGCCGGCCAGCCGCTCGGCGCCGAACTGCCGTGCGTTATCCACTTCGCGCGCTACGCGCTTGCGGTAATTCTCGAGATCGGCGACGGCCCGCAGGTGAGCGCCGCGGCTCTCCTCCGCCCGGGCCTCGGCCTCCTTGACGCGTTGCGCCAAATCGGCCTCCACTGGCGCCGGCTCGTCGAGTTCGGCAGGGTCGTGGTCGGTTCCATTCATCGAGCAGGGCTCCGTCATTGTCACTGGGCAGTCGGAGGATCCTCCGTGGGGCCTCATCCCCTCGAATTCAAGGCCGAGCCCAGCAGTCTTGCGGTGAGGTCGACGATCGGTATGACCCGCTCATACGACAAGCGGGTCGGGCCAATCACCCCGAGAACCCCGATCGACTCGTTGTCGCGCGCATAGGGCGCGGTAATGACGGTGCAGTCATCGAGGATGGTGTAGCCCGATTCATGGCCGATGAAGATCTGCACGCCCTCGGCATGCAGGCTCTGGTCGAGCAGATGCAGGATGTCGCTCTTCTCGTTAAATGCCTCGAACAGCTTGCGCAGCTTGTCGACATTCGACAGCTCGGCAAAGCCCATCAGGTTGGTCTCGCCGGCGATCAGCACGTCCGCCTCGGCCCGTTGCTCGTCGACGAACAGGCGCTCGGCGATGTTTATCGCGTCGAGCATCATCTGGTTCATCTGCTCGCGGGTTTCCTGCAGCTGCGAGACCAGCCGCGCCCGGACCTCGTCCAGTTCCCGGCCCCGGAACTGCTCGTTCAGGTGGCTGGCGGCGCGGCGCAGCTGCTCCGGCGAGTAGTAACGGTCGAGCTGAAGCACGCGATTCTGCACCTCGCGGCCGTTGACCACCAGAATCGCGAGGATACGGTTTTCGGACAGTCCAATGAATTCGATCTGGGACAGCGAAGCGTGCGCCTGGCGGGGTACCATGACCACCCCGGCAAGCCGGGTCACGCTCGACAGCACCTGCGAAGCGGTCGCCACCAGCGCCTTGGGATCACTGGCATGGGTGTCGAACGCGCGTTGCAGGCTCTGCACGTCGCCCTCACCGGGCGGCTGCATCTTGAGCAGCGTGTTGACGAAAAAGCGATAGCCCTTGTCGGTCGGCACCCGCCCGGCCGACGTGTGGGGCGAGGCGACGAAACCGTGTTCCTCGAGATCCGCCATGACGTTGCGCACCGTGGCGGAGCTGAGTTGCAGACCGGACTCGCGCGACAGGATCCTGGAGCCAACGGGTTGACCATCGCGAACGTAGCAGTCAACCAGTGTTTTCAGCAGCTGTTGCGCACGCTCGCTGAGCTTGTCTTCGCCGACGTAACCATGTGAAGTCATAAGTTATTGTATAAAAAGACTTTTACGCATATCTGTCGGGTCCGGCATCACGTTAGCAATCGGTTCCCGAGAGTGTCAAGCGGGGTAGTACCCCGGATCCGGCCGCCCAGGATGCCCAACCTGAACCACAGTTGCCCCGAATTCGACCACATACCCGCTGCCCGACTGGTCGCGAGTGGCCGCGGCCTTCGGCCACGTGCTAAAACGTCGCGCAGGAATGGACACACGATTCTCACGCATTGGCCTGGTCGGTCGATACGAGGACGCCTTGGTGGCGGACTCGATGTCGATTTTTGCTGCACACCTGCTGGACAAGGGAATAGAGGTCCTCGTGGACGCCGCTGCCGGCGATACCTGCCTGCCCGCGGGAGTGACCCGCGTGGCCGCCGATGATCTCTCCGCGCGCGCGGACCTGATCGTCGCGGTTGGCGGTGACGGCACGATGCTCTTCGCAGCCCAGATGGCCATCGGCCGCTCCGTGCCGCTGCTCGGCATCAACCGCGGTCGGCTGGGATTCCTTGCGGACGTCTCGCCCGCCGAAATGACGACGAGCTTCGATGCGGTTCTGGACGGACACTACCAGGAGGATGTGCGCGCGCTGTTGTCTGCCCGCCTCGAGCGTCCCGGGATGGAAGCTCTGTCCTGTGACGCTCTCAACGACGTGGTCATCCAGAAATACGAGACCGGCCGCATGGTCGAACTGGAAACGTGGATTGGCGACGCTTTCGTCAACACCCACGGCGGGGACGGCCTGGTGATTGCGACGTCGACTGGCTCGACCGCCTATGCGCTGTCCTGCGGCGGACCGATAATTCACCCAAGGCTCGACGCGCTGGTACTTGCGCCGATCTCGCCTCACACGCTTTCGGACCGACCGATCGTGGTCGGCCGTGAAAGCGCAATCGAAGTGCGGCTGGCGAAGCGTTCGCCCACGCGCGCCCAGGTTACGTTTGATGGCAGCGTACTTGGGGATCTCGATCACGGCGGACGCCTATCGGTCGGCGCCGCGCGACAAAGCGTTACGCTGCTGCACCCGGTAGGTCATGACTTCTTTCGCATCCTCCGCTCGAAGCTGCACTGGGGTCGCAGTGCACGCAATCCGGACGACGGCGCCTAACGATGCTGATCCATCTGCAGGTCCGGGATTTTGCCATCATTGATGCGGTCGAGATCGAACTCCAGGGCGGGCTGACGGCCATGACCGGTGAAACCGGCGCCGGGAAGTCCATCCTGGTCGACGCGGTGATCCTGGCGCTCGGCGGCCGCGCAACCTCGGATATGGTTCGCCATGGCGCCGAACGGGCCGAGATCACCGCGACCTTCGACGTTGCCGAGAATCCGGCGGCCTGCGCCTGGCTCGCCGAACAGTCGCTGGAGCACGATGGGGAAATCGTCCTCCGTCGCGTCATCGGAACCGATGGACGATCCCGGCTGTACGTCAACGGGCAGACATTGCCGGCACAGGTGGTGCGCGAGATCGGCTCACTGCTGATCGACATTCACGGTCAACAGGAGTTCCTGTCGCTGATACGTCGCGACGCGCAGCGACAGCTGGTCGACCAGCATGGCGAGCTTGGGCCGCTGCTCTCACCAGTCCGGGAATACGCGGAAGAGTGGCGTCGCCTGGCCCGTGAGCACGATGCGCTGGCCGCAGCAGCGCAGGAGCGTGGCTCGCGGCTGGAGCTGCTGCGCTACCAGGTGGGTGAGCTGGAGGCGCTCGCGCTGGCAGCCGGCGAGGTCGAATCGCTCGCCGAGGAACAGGCGCGACTGGCGAATCGCGGCAAGCTGGCCGAGTCGGCCCGATCCGCGCTGGCACTCGCCTATGACGCCGACGGATCCGACGCCCACGCCATCGTCAGTCGCGCCGTTGGCCAGCTTGGCTCGGTTGTGCAGTTCGATGCCCGGCTGGGCGGATCGCTGCGGCTCCTCGAGGAAGCCGGCATAGCCATCAAGGAGGCCGGCGGTGAGCTCGCCGGCTACCTCGACATGCTGGACGTCGATCCGCAGCGCCAGGAGTGGGTCGAGAGGCGCATGGCCGCGATCGAGGAGCTGGCCCGCAAGCACCGGGTCGCAGCTGGCGAACTACCAGCCCAGCTCGAATCACTGGCCAGCGAACTGGGCCAGCTTGAGAACTCCGAGATCACGCTGTCCGAACTGCAGCGACGCCTCGCCGAGGCCCGCAAGCGATATGACTCGGGCGCCGCACGCCTCTCGAAGGCACGTCGCGGCGCGGCCGCACGGCTGGCAGAGTCGGTCACCGGCCTGATGGCACTGCTCGGCATGCCAGGTGGAAAATTTGAGATCGAGGTCGCCTCCACAACGACCGGGGAGCCGTCCATGGACGGAATCGACCGCATGGAATTCCTGGTCAGCGCCAACCCCGGCCAGCCCGTTCGGCCGGTCGCCAAGGTCGCCTCAGGTGGCGAGCTGTCGCGCATCAGCCTGGCGGTACAGGTTGCCGCGGCCCACGGATCCTCGAGGACATGCATGATTTTTGACGAGATTGACGCAGGCGTAGGGGGCGCCGTTGCCGAGATGGTGGGTCGCCAACTGGCGGGGCTGGGCGCGCGCGGGCAGGTGCTGTGCGTGACGCATCTCGCGCAGGTCGCAAGCCAGGCGGATCACCAGGTTCGCGTGGCCAAGCTGACCGACGGACGCACCAGCAGGATGATGGTCTCCGAGCTGACCTCGAACGAACGGGTCGAGGAACTCGCCCGCATGCTCGGTGGAATGGAGATCACTCGCAAGACACGCGACCATGCGCGGGAGATGCTCAAGGCGGCAGCCACGGCCCGAGTCGGCTGATCAGCCCGCGGACCCCCTCCGGGGCTTGCGGTTAGGACAGTCCTTTCGCCGGCAACGGCCGTAGAGAATCAGGTTGTGCTCGGCAATGTCGAATCCGAGCCGGCTGGCCACGTCGAGCTGCAACTGCTCGATGCCGCAATCCATGAACTCTTCGACCTTGCCGCAGTCCACACAGACGATGTGGTCGTGGTGCTCGCCCTGGTTCAGTTCGAACACCGATGTCCCGCCCTCGAAATGGTGGCGCGTCACCAGGTCGGCCTGCTCGAACTGCGTCAGCACCCGGTACACGGTCGCCAGGCCGATCTCCTCACCCTGGTCAATCAGGCGGCGATAAATGTCCTCAGCGGACATGTGCCGGCCACCGCCACTGGCCAGGATCTCGAGGATCTTGACCCTCGGGAGGGTGACTTTCAGGCCAGCCTTACGGATTTCGTCGCTGTCCACTTTGCTTGCCCATTCGGCTCCGATGGGAGCATCGGCTATCATGTCTGTGCATTATCCTCCAGGAAGCGCCTCTATGCGACCAGTACGAAGCCACCGCCTGCCCGCGATCGCGGCAATCGCCGCGGCCTGCCTGCTTGCGGCGTGTGTCTATCGGGTCGATACGCAGCAGGGGAACCTGCTCGACCGTGACCAGGTCGAGGCGGTAGAGACCGGCATGACCCGCAGCCAGGTACGCTTCCTGCTCGGCACGCCAATGGTGGCCGATCCCTTTACGCAGGAACGTTGGGACTACATCTATTACTTTCGCCGCGGCAAGTCCGGCGATACCCGCCGCTTCCACGTAATCGTCTGGTTCGATGGCGACGTGGTCACCAAGGTCGACCGGCCGGAGCTTCCCGAACCGCCGCCAAAGGCGGCCCAGGCAAGCTGAGCATAGCCGGCTGGGACCTGGATCCGACGGCTGTCTGATTGTTCCCGTATGCCTTTTCGCTTACTTCGCGCGGTGGCCGCCACGGTGGTAGCACGGGCCAGTTGCTAAGGCTTTCGGGCAGCACGTCCCGTCGCGGCTCCGTCCCTTGCGAGCCGGCGACGGCGAACCTTCGGGTCCTGAAGCAGAGGTCGCAGGATCTCGACCCGATCACCATGCTCGACCGCTCGATTCCGATCAACCATTCGCCCGTAGACGGCCACCCCCAGCCGCGATAGCTCGAGATCCTCGCGATCCCCAAGCAGTCGCGAAAGCAGGACCACTTGCCAGGCCGTGGCTCCCGCCGGGACCGTTAACGTTACGATGCGCTGCGCGGCCGCCTCGGCGAGCACTACCGTAACCATTAAGGATTGCACGTCAGCCATAGACCTGCCGGGCGCGCCGGCCGAACGCGTCAACCAGCTGGTTACAGATTCCCTCGAAGATTGGCCCGAGCACCAGGCCAGTCAGGGAACCCCGTGTTTCGAACGACATGCTCAGTTCCACCCTGCTCCCTTCAACGCCGATTGCCCGGAAATCCCAGCGTCCTTCCAGGGCGTTGAACGGACCCTCCAACAGCCGCATCTCCAGGTACTCGCCGGCGACGAGCCGGTTGCGCGTCGTGAAGGTCGCGCTGACACGGCCGCGCGCCAGCGCGAGGCGTGCCGTCACTGTCTCGGCGTCGCGCGCCAATACCTCGGCGCCAGCGCACCATGGCAGGAATTCAGGGTAACGCTCTACATCCGCGACCAGATCGAACATCTGCGGTGCGGTATAAGGAACGATCGCACTTCGCTTTACTTCACGCAAATCAGGTCTCCGCTCGTGGCCGGATTGTCGGCCATGTGCCAGCAACCGACAAACTGCCACAGCCTATACAATGGCGCCCTGACGAGGATAGCGCGGCATGGCTGAAGACAAGACAAGACCTGGGACGATTGCGCTCAACAAGAAGGCCCGGCACGACTACTTTATCGAAGAGCGCCTCGAGGCAGGCGTCGCGCTGCAAGGCTGGGAAGTCAAGGCGCTGCGGGCGGGGAGGCTGCAGCTCAAGGAAGGCTATATCCTGCTCAAGGAAGGCGAGGCCTACCTGTTCGGCGCGCACATTTCACCGCTGTCGACCACCTCGACCCATGTCGTCGCGGATCCCACGCGCTTGCGTAAATTGCTGCTGCATCGGCGCCAGATCGATAGCCTAGTCGGCGCGGTCGACCGCAAGGGCCACACCATCGTGCCGCTCGCCATGTACTGGAAGAACGGCAAGGCGAAGCTCGAGATCGGTCTCGCACGCGGTAAGAAGCAGCACGACAAGCGCACCGACTCGCGCGATCGAGACTGGCAGCGGGAGAAGGGACGCCTGCTCAAGCAGAGACGGTAACGCCGCGAGCGGCGCCCGCCGCCAGCGGGTCGCGCCAGCCGCTATGCAGAATCTTCAGGGCAGGTCGAATACCAGTACCTCGGCTGCATGGCCATCGTTGATGTGAACCTCGCGCTCGTCCTCGATGCGTAACGCATCACCCGCCGCCAACGGCTCGCCGTTGACCGTTACCGAACCGCGGGCCACGTGCACATAGGCGCGACGCCCGGGCCCGATCGGCAACAGCGCCGATTCCTCGCCGTCGAACAGCCCGGCATGCAGCCGAGCGTCTTGATGGATGGTCACGGAGCCATCGGCGCCGTCGGGCGAAGCCACCAACCGCAAGCGGCCGCGCTTGTCCGCCGGGTCGAAGCGCGTCTGTTCATAGCCAGGCTCAATACCGCGCAGGCTGGGCTCGATCCAGATCTGCAGGAAGTGAACACCCGCATCGCGCGACGGGTTGTACTCGGAGTGTAGAACGCCGCTGCCCGCGCTCATTCGCTGCACGTCCCCGTAGGTCATCACCGACCCGTTACCCATGCTGTCCTTGTGCTCGAGCGAGCCCTCCAGCACGTAGCTGATGATCTCCATGTCGCGGTGACCGTGAGTACCGAAGCCCTGTCCCGACGCCACGCGATCCTCGTTGATGACCCGGAGCGGACCGAACCCCATGTGCGCCGGGTCGTGGTAATCCGCGAAGGAGAAACTGTGGTGAGAATCGAGCCAGCCGTGGTTGGCATGTCCCCGCTCCCCCGCCTTGCGCAGCGTCAGCATTTGCAGCTCCTTTTCTGATTGACCGTCCAGTTACACTCTATTGGCTCTTTTTTAGAATATAAATGGGCTTTGTGAGACTATCTATTGCATTCTTGATATAATATGGCGGTTCATGGATCCCAGAAATGCAAACCTGGACGACCTGCGCCTGTTCTGCGCGGTTGCACGCGAGCGCAGCTTTACCCGTGTCTCGGAGGAACTGGGGATTCCCCTGGCTACAGTCAGTCGCCGGGTAGGCAACCTGGAACGGCAACTCGACGCGCAGCTGCTGCGGCGAAGCACGCGCCGGGTCGAGCCGACGGATGCCGGCGCGCTGCTGCTGGAGCATGCCGAAGTACCACTACATGGACTGGCCGAGGCGCTCGAGTGCCTCGCCGAGGACTCGGGCATGCCGCGGGGCAGGCTTCGGGTCACCATGCCCGCCGACCTCGCCCGCTATTGGCTGGCCACCCCGCTGGCGAGGTTCGCTTCGCGGCATCCGGACATTCGGCTTGAGCTCGATCTTTCATCCCGGGTAGTCAGCCTGGTCGACGAAGGTTTCGACCTCGCCATTCGCGCGGGCCGGCCAGAGGATGGCTCGCTGATCGTGCGACGACTCGCGCATATGCCGACGGCGTTGTTTGCCAGCCCCTCCTACCTCGCCGCGCTGCCGCCAATTCGGCATCCGCGCGACCTCAGATCGGTCAACGCGCTCGTCATAAGCGGCCGCAGCAGCGACCGCGTGTGGAAGCTGACCCGCGGCCGCGAGACCGTAAACGTGACGCCCCACGGCAACGTCGAGGTCAACGACATGACCGCCTTGATCGGCCTTGCCGCTGCCGGCGCCGGCATCGCCCTGCTGCCCGAACCGAAGGTCGGCGAACAGGCCGCCGAGGGCGAATTGAAGCCGGTCCTGCAGGGCTGGAATGGCCCGGACGCGCCGATCTACGCCGTCTACGCCTCGCGCCGCATGCCGTTGCGATTGCGACTTTTTCTGGAGCACCTGCGAGAATGGAGCACACAAGGGCCTCCATCGGCCGATGGATCTGCCTGATCGTTCCGGATTGACTCCCTCAGATGATCCAACTACGCGACATCACGCTGGCCCGCGGCAGCCGCCCCCTCGTCGAGAGCGTCGACCTCCAGATCCACGACGGCTGGCGCATCGGCCTGATCGGCGCCAACGGCAGCGGCAAGTCGAGCCTGCTCGCGATGCTTCGGGGCGAGCTGCAACCCGAACTCGGCGCGTGCGAGGTGCCTGCTGGCTGGCGTATTGCTACGGTCTTGCAGGAGACCCCCGCCCTGCCGCAGGCCGCCATCGAATACGTGCTAGACGGCGACCAACAGTTGCGTGGAATCGAGCACGGCCTATCCGCCGCCCAGACGGCACACGAGGGTGAGCGGATCAGCGAGCTGCATTCCGAGCTCGAGGCAATCGGCGGGTACTCGGCCCGCGCGCGCGCCGCCGCGCTGCTCGCCGGTCTCGGCTTTGCCAGCGACGACCTCGACCGCGCCGTTGCGGAATTTTCAGGCGGCTGGCGCATGCGGCTGAACCTGGCTCGAGCGCTCGTGGCGCGCGCCGAGCTGACATTGCTGGACGAGCCGACCAACCACCTCGATCTGGACGCTATCGTCTGGCTGGAGCGCTGGCTCGCCAGCTATCCGGGCACGTTGATCATCATCTCCCATGACCGCGAGTTTCTAGATGGCTGCGTGACCCACATCACGCACATTGCTGACAGGACGCTGAAGCTGTACTCGGGGAATTACAGTGCCTTCGAGGAGCAACGCGCGGCCCAGCTGGCCGTGCAGCAGGCGATGTTCGCCAAGCAGCAGCGCGAGATTGCCCACATGACGCGCTTCATCGAACGCTTCAGGGCCAAGGCCACCAAGGCGCGCCAGGCGCAGAGCCGCGTCAAGGCGCTGGCGCGGATGGAGCGGATCGCGGCCGCCCACGTGGACGCGCCATTTGACTTCGAGTTTGCGGAGCCGGCGCGTTCGCCGGACCCCATGCTGACGCTCGAGGATGTCTCGACACAGTACGGCGACCGCAAGGTGCTCACAAACGTTGACCTGCAGGTCCGTCCCGGCGCCCGCATCGGACTGCTCGGCCCCAACGGCGCCGGCAAGTCCACGCTGATCAAACTACTGGCGGGCGAGCTGGAGCCGACTTCGGGGCGCAGATTCGCAGGCCACGGGCTCGAGATCGGTTACTTCGCACAACACCAGCTGGAACAGCTACACCCGGCGCAGTCCCCGCTCCAGCACATGGCAGAGCTCGATCGTCGCGTGCGCGAGCAGGAACTGCGTGATTACCTCGGCGGCTTCGATTTCCGCGGCGACATGGCCGATGCTCCCGTCGAGCGATTCTCGGGCGGGGAGAAATCACGCCTGGTGCTGGCACTACTGGTCCGACACAGGCCAAACCTGCTGCTGCTCGACGAGCCGACCAACCATCTCGACCTCGAGATGCGCCATGCGCTGACCCGCGCACTCGCTGGATTCAGCGGCAGCCTGGTGCTGGTCTCGCACGACAGAGCGTTGCTCAGGACTGTTTGCGACGAACTGCTGCTGGTGGCCGACGGCAACGCTGCCAACTTCGATGGCGACATCGACAACTACCTTGCCTGGCTGGCGGCACGACGCACGGCCGATGCGGGCGACGGACCGTCAGGAAAGCAGGAGCGCCTGCTCGCCCGCGCCACCGCGGCGTGCGATCGTCAGGCGCGGCTCGCGCACCGCCGACCGCTGGTGAAGGAGTCCGCCAAGCTCGAAGAGCGCATGGAAGTATTGCGGCGCGAACGGCGGGTCGTAGAGTCCGAACTGGCCAATCCGGCGCTGTACCAGGGAGGACAGTCCGAGCGCATTCGCCACCTGAATACCCGGCAGGCCCATCTGGCAATCGAACTCGACGCGACCGAGGAACGCTGGCTGGCAGTGCAGATCGAACTGGAGGAGATCGGGGAACCGTGACCCGGTCGGCGTCGGTCCATTGATTTGTTGCTACCAGACCCCATAAGGGGAGTAGACTGGATCCGTACATGGGGGCGACCGGTTTCGACGTGGGTCGCGAAACTCCAGGTGCGTGCCGAGGTGCAGGCCTCCTCGTTAATCAGCTTGCAAACAACTTAGTTGCGAACGAA
>JAHEAZ010000001.1:0-111567 GCA_024642505.1 Gammaproteobacteria bacterium | reverse complement strand
CTACAACGGCGGTACGACCGACCGCATCCGCGAGCTGACCACCCGCCAGGCCGGTCTGGCGAGCGAACTGGAGGCGGCGGAAGAACGCTGGCTGGAGGTCCAGATCGAGCTGGAGGAAATCGGCGATCCGTGAACCCGTTCGCTCCTGTCCATTGAATTGTTGGTACCCGCCCCCATAACCGGAGTAGACTGACCTTGCTCCATGGGGGCGACCGGTTTCGACGTGGGTCGCGAAACTCCAGGTGCGTGCCGAGGTGCAGGCCTCCTCGTTAATCAGCTTGCAAACAACTTAGTTGCGAACGAAGACAACTACGCTCTGGCGGCTTAATCCCGCCTAACCTCCGACTGGCTCGTGCCTGTGCGGTCAAATCGGGGGACGCGCTCACAGGATCGCGGTTTCGGTGTGCTGAGGGCCGATCCCGCTAAAACGCTCCTGAGCTGGCTTCATGTTTTCCCCGCCCGCCGGGTAGCATGAGGCGAGATCAATAGGCTGGATACGCACGTAGATCTTGTAGCGTAGGGCTTGCGGACGCGGGTTCAATTCCCGCCGCCTCCACCATCACCGGCCACGGGGTGCATTGCGCCCCGTGGCTTCTTCATGTGCGTTCACGGGACTGGAACCCGCGGAGCGTTGCGATGCGGGCTCCCGCGCCTCGCGCGGGACGAGCACCGCGTCCACAGCGCGAGCAAGTCCCGCCGGCATGGAGCCCTGCTGTGCCGGAAGGTCCGGCCGAACACCGGCGTTCAGCCGACCTCTGCCAACCTATCTGGCCGGCGTGTACCAGATCGGAGATGTATAGTCACGCTCCTGGCCGATCGTCTTCGCGCCTTCCGCGATCGGGACATTGAAGCGGAACGCGGCCCTGGGACATGCAGGTCGAGCATCCGCGTTGCTACCGGCGCATCAGCTGCATGGCATGAGCGGCGGGAATATCGGCCAGCCCAGGGCAGTCGATCGGAAGGTCGCCTGCTTCAGGGCTGATCGCCGGGAGCGGTGGCCTGCCCCTTGGTGCCGGAATAGCGCTCGCCGAACATCAGCTCGAAGCCGACACCGACCATTGCGCAATCGTCACAGACGCGCGCTGGCTTTTCGCTTTCCGACCAGAATACCCCGCCGTAGGCCTCGATAAAGAACCAGTCGCGCCACATGGAACGGCGGTAGGTCAGCTTGAACTCGCGCAGGTTTGGCTCGATACCGTCAGTCTCTCCCCTGATCGTCGCCTCGTAACGCATGGCGCTCAGTTCCGAAAGCGCCTGGTAAAAAGCCAGCCTGCTCCTCCAGCGGACACCCGCGGTCGTCTCTGAATGGGTCAGGGTGTTGGACCAGCGCAGCAGGTAGCCCTCACTGATCGACCAGTCGGTGTCGAGTGCCTGTGTCACGCCCAAGCCGTCCTCGTTTTCCCAGAAGACGGTTGACCGGGAGGTCAGCAGGACGTTGTCAGCCACGTGAATGTAGTAACGATAGCGGGCCTTGACGAAGGGGTTGAGTGGCGACTTGAGCTGCACCCCCGCGCCCACGTTGAAGCTACTGTTGGCGCCCTCCACTGCGTTGTAATTGAGTCCCGCGTACCAATCGGCTTCCTTGTCGTCCGAGAACGACCCCGGCAGGAAACCAACATCATCGAAGGTATCGTCCAGATAGACGTCCTCGGTTTCGCGGCCGATGACGGCGTTGAAGCGATTGCCCAAAACCGGTAAGTGAATGCTGGCGCGGAAGTGCCCATCCAGGCTCAGCTCGTCGAGCTTATCCCAAGCCAGTCCGACACCCACACGTCCAAATGTCTTGTCGTAGGCCTCTGCATCGATCTTTCCCTCGCCGAACAGGCCATCGAACCAGCGCGAACTCGTGCAGACACCGGCGAATACACCTTGCTGCAGGCGATCGAGGCGGGCCGCGTCATCGCGCGCCTCGCCCCGGCAGGGATCCTTTGGATCGGACTCGACTCGGGCCGAGGTAGCGGCATCGGGTGTGGGCTCCCGGCTGACCTCCTCGCTGCGCGCGCCAGCCGTAAACAGCTCCGTCACCAGCAGCAGCGCCGCCACCAGACTGGTACTCGGCCAGGAACTAGTCATCGAGGAGGTACTCGACCGTGGTCACTACGCGAATGACTTTCGCTCGCTGGCGCTGCTCCTGGACGCCGGGCGCCTGGTCGCGTGGCAGCACCACGAATAGCCCCTGGTTGGCGCGGCGGATCGGCCCAAGTTCGCTGTCCGAATCGCGGGCGAATTGCTCTGCCGCCTCGCGCGCGCTCGCCGTGGCTTCGGCAATCATGGTTGGCTTCAGATCGTTGAGCCCATTGAACAGGTAAGTTGGCCCGCCCGCCCAGGGCCCATCCGACGACAGGACCACGCCCTCGTCAATCAGCTCACCCACCCTCTGGCTTGCCGTAAAGAGACGATCCGGGTCCACGGTACGGACCATCAGCGTGGTACTGACCACGTAGCGAAATGGTGCGGGTACCCCCCCGTAGCGATTGGCTCGGGTATCGGTCACGCTCAGGTCCTGCAGCTCGACTTCGCCCGACTCGAAGCCGTTACGCTGGAGAAAAGCCTGGACCCGCGCTCCCGCCCCGGCCATACGCTCCTGCGCTCGTTCCAGATCATCATCCGCAATGACGAACTGCATCGGCCAGAGCGCCAGGTCGGCCTGCACCTCGCGCTCGGCCACGCCCTTGACCGTCACGTAGCGGTCCGCCGAGCGCGCCTCCAGAAAGCCCCTGCCGGTAAACCAGCCGGCGGCCGCGAGGCCCACCGCAAGCAGTAGCGCCGCCAGCACATGTCGCTCCATCAGCTGTTCCTCACTCAAAGATCCTTGACAGGAATTCTGACGTTCCTCCGCCTGGCTGTCACTTTCGCCGGGCGGCGCGCGGCTGCTTGGAACCTGCGGCTTCCAGCTCCGCCACGAAATTGCCATGCCAGGCGTGGATGTCGTTGCGCCGAATGACTTCCATCAGGGAGCGATGTCGCTGGCGTCTCTCCGACAGCGGCATCGACAGCGCAGTCTGGATGGTCTGCGCGACGCCGCGCGTATCATAGGGATTGACCTGCAGCGCGTTAGTCAGTTCGCGCGCCGCGCCCGCCAGAGTTGACAGGATCAACACGCCCGGATCCCTCGGATCCTGGGCGGCGATGAACTCCTTTGCAACGAGATTCATGCCGTCGCGCACCGGCGTCACCATGCAGACATGGGCCGCCCGCATGAATCCCATGAGGATATCGTGCGAAAAATTCCGGTTGAGGTACCTCAACGGGGTCCAGTCCGTATCGGCGAACTGCCCGTTGATTCGCCCTGCCAGACCCTCCAGCTGCTCGCGTATCGACTCATACGAACGCATGTCTGCGCGCGAAAGCGGAGCTATCTGCATGAACGTCACTTTGCCGTGACTGTCGGGGCTCGCTTCCAGGAAACGCTGGAATGCGTCGAAGCGCTCCACCATCCCCTTGCTGTAGTCGAGCCGATCGACGCCAATCACCAGCTTGCGGCCGCCGACCGAGCGGACCATGCGCTTGACCTGCTCGCTGGCCTGGCTCGACTCCGACTCAGCCCGTATGGATTCGATCTCGACGCCGATAGGAAATACGCCGACCCTCACCCGCCGGCCATCCACGAATACACTCTTCTCGTCGCGAACGGCGCCTTCGCCCCAGACGTACTGGATGGAATCGCGGAAACTGTTCAGGTCATTGGCAGTCTGGAAACCTACGACGTCGTAGGCACACAGGTCACGCAGCAGCTCAGCGTATACCGGAAGCGCACGCAGTACCTCGTAGTGCGGGAATGGCGTGTGCAGGAAGAAGCCCATCGGGCCAGCCACCCGCTCCTCCCTGAGGAGCCTGGCCATCGGGATCAAGTGGTAGTCGTGCATCCATAGCAGGTCGCCGGGCTCGAGCAGCGCCTGCAGCCGGCCGGCCAGGAAGCGGTTGGCCTCGAGGTAGGCATCGTAGTAGCCGTCGCGATAACGAAAGGTCTCGAGAAAATAATGGAACAGCGGCCAGAGCATGCCGTTGGCAAAACCATAGTAGTAGTGCTCGAACAGCTCCCGCCGCATGTCAGTGATTGCGTAGGTGACACCCGCCCTCTTGACGACGTCGGTCTCCCCAGGCTCGTCTTCGGTCAAATCGCCGCTCCAGCCGAACCACAGGCCCCCTCTGGACCGCATGGCGGCCAACAAGCCGACGGCAAGACCACCTGGCGCAGCCGACTTGCGTGGAATCGAAACGCGGTTCGAGATGGCGACGAGACGACCGCTCACAACGCTTCCTCCCAGCTCTTGCTGAGCCTGACGGCGCAGTCGATGATTCCCACCATGCTGTAGGTCTGCGGGAAGTTGCCCCACAGCTCGCCGGTCCGCGGGTCAATGTCCTCCGACAGCAGCCCCATCGAGTTACGACGCTCCAGGACATGCGCGAACAGCTCGCGCGCCTCGTCACGCCGCCCGATCGACGCCAGTGCGTTGATGTACCAGAACGTGCAGACAGTAAATGCGGTATCGGGCTCCCCGAAATCATCGGGCTCCCGATAGCGCATCAACAGAACACCTTCCTTGAGATCGCGCTCGATGGCCTCAACCGTCGCTATGAAACGCGGGTCGTCCGTCGTTACGAAGCCGAGCTCGGCCAGCAACAGTACGCTGGCATCGAGGGCCGGATGACCAAAGGCGCCAGTGAATGCCTTGACCTCCGGATGCCATGCAGCCTCGAGGATGCGCTCGCGCATGACCCTCGCATGCTCGCACCAGAAGGTATGACGATCGTCGAGACCGAGAAGCCGTGCGGCCCGCGCCAGTCGATCGGCTGCCGCCCAGCACATTACTGCGGAAAACGTGTGCGGGCGTTGCCGGCCCCGGTACTCCCAGATACCGGCATCCGGCTTGTCGTAGACCTCGAGTGCGAACTCACCAAATCGCTCGAGCCGGCGAAACAGGGCGCGATCGCCGGGATTTGCAATGCGCCGATCGTAGAAAGCCTGGGTCAACGCGAGAATCAGGGACCCGTAAACGTCGTGCTGTAGCTGTTCGTGGGCCTGGTTGCCGATCCGCACCGGGCCCATGCCGCGATAGCCGGGCAGGCAGTCGGCGACGCGCTCCGTCACCAGGACCTCTCCGGTAATCCCGTATAGCGGCTGCAGTCCGGTAGCCCGGGCGCCCGCCACGACGTTGTCCATGAAATGCAGGTAGGACTCCATTGTACGTGTAGCGCCGAGCCGGTTGAGCGCCCGGATGACGAAGTAGGCGTCCCGCAACCAGCAAAAACGGTAATCCCAGTTACGCGTGCTGCCCGCCGACTCCGGGATGGACGTCGTCAATGCCGCCAGGACTGCACCGGTGTCCTCGTAGGTGCACAGTTTGAGCGTGATGGCGGCACGGATTACCTCGTCCTGCCACTCGAATGGAATGGCCAGGCCGCGAACCCAGTCACGCCAGTAGTTCGTCGTATCCTCAAGGAACTGCCTGCCAATGCGGGACACGGACTCGGAAAGCGGCTCGTCGGGGCCGAGGACCATGGTCAGCGGACGATCGAGTACGAATTCTCGCTGCTCGATGATCGCCTGCACCGAGGCGTCAGTGGTGACCCGGTACGAATAACCGCCGCCGGTAAAGCGCAGGTGACTGCTACCCCAGGTCATCTCGGGATTCGCGCAGCCGTGCTCGCGGGCAGGTTCCAGGCGCAACTTGACCAGCGGGCGGCCTGTCACCGGCTCGATGATCCTCACCAGCCCCACCGGCCTGAAGATGCGCTCCCGGGCACGGAAGCGCGGACAGAAGTCGGTGATCCGCACCGAGTTGCCGTTGCCGTCCGAGAGCAGTGTCTCGAGCAGCGCGGTATTGGTCAGGTAACGGCGCGTGCTGCTGGTGGCGCCGGTGAGCTCGACGGCAAATTCACCGCTGGCGCCGGGCCGGCCGCCGCCCAGCAGACCGCAGAAGACCGGGTCGCCGTCGGGGCGTGGCAGGCACATCCAGACGATCCGCGCCATCTCGTCCACCAGAGCGGATACCTGGCAGTTGCCAATCACGGCCAGGTCCAGCGATTGATTCATTGCATCTCTCCATTGACCACTCGCGTCAGCCAGTCGCCCAGCCAGGCCTGCACGGCCCGGACATCCGCCAGGCAGTGTGTCGCATGGGTCTGCCGCCTGGCACCCACCACCACCGCCAGTCCATGCAGGTCCCGAACGGCCATGAATCCATCCTCGTCGGTGACGTCGTCGCCCACGAAGACGGGCCTGAGACCGGTGAATGGCTGCTCCGTCATGAATTGCCTGATAGCCGTCGCCTTGCTGACGCCGGCGGGACGGACCTCGGTGACCAGCTTGCCTTCCTGGACCACGTAGTCCCCACCCAGGCCGGCTGCGACGCGCTCGACCAGCTCGCGGGCCGCCACCTCCTCACCGGGCGCAAGTCGATAGTGCAGCGCGACAGCACCGCCCTTGTCCTCCACCAGCGTTCCGGGACGGGCCACGGCCCAGGCCTGCAATGCTTCCCGCACCCGCTGCAGGCGCGCATCGGCTGGCCGCAGGTGCAGGCGACCCTGCGCATCCCGGCGCTCGGCCCCGTGCAGGCCGGCTGCGGATAGCTTCAGCGGCTGGAAGAGCCGGTCGAGGTCGTCAATGCTGCGCCCGCTCACCAGTGCGACCGCACCGCCGCTGACCCGCTTGATCGAGTCGAGCAGGTTCAGGAGCGGCGCATCGACGTGAACGAGATCCGGGGCGTCCGCAATGTCGAGGAGCGTACCGTCGACGTCCAGGAAAAAGGCCCACGGTCCGCCCGTCAGCCGGGCCGGGACGGGAAGCATGCCATTAGTCTAAACGACGGCAGCCGATTCTGCTGCGCGATGCCCAAAAGGACTCAGGGTTCGAGGAATTCGCCGCGGGCCTCGTGAAAATGCCGGCGGCACAGCGGCAGGTAGCGTTCATTGCCGCCAATCTCGACCTGGGCCCCTTCTACCTCGGCGCGACCGTCGGCGCCGGTACGTACGACCATGGTGGCCTTGCGGCCACAATGACAGATTGTTTTCAGCTCAATCAGCTCATCTGCCACCGCCAGCAGCCGCGCGCTACCAGGAAATAGCTCGCCGCGGAAGTCGGTCCTGAGGCCGTAACAAAGTACAGGGATGCCCAACTGGTCGACCACGGCCGACAACTCACGGACATGTCTCGGCTCGAGAAATTGCGCTTCGTCCACGAGCACGCAGCTGAGTCGTTCGACAACGTGTTCTCGCGCCACCTGCTGGAAGAGGTTCACGTCGCCCCCGAACCGCCGCGCCTCCGACGACAGGCCGATCCGGGAGTGCACGCGACCGCCGTCGCGGTCGTCGATCGCCGCTGTGTACACCAGCGTACGCATGCCCCGCTCACGGTAGTTGTAGCTCGATTGCAGCAAGGCCGTCGACTTGCCGGCATTCATGGTCGAAAAGTAGAAGTAGAGCTTGGCCATCCTCTCAGCCCGCTACGATGCCCACCACGGCTCCGCTCATGCAGGTTCCGAGCGTTGCGGCGATCAGCGCGCGTGGCGCCAGTTCGCCCAGCTCCAGCTTCCTTTCCGGACTCATGGCACCGATACCGCCTATCAGGATACCCATGCTGCTGAGGTTGGCAAAACCGCACAGCGCATACACGGTAATCAGCCTCGATCGATCCGACAGCGCATCGGGCGACAGCTGCGACAGATCGATGTAGGCGATGAACTCATTGAGTATGGTCTTGACGCCGATCAGCGAGCCGACCGCCGGCGCCTCCGACCACGGGATCCCCATCAACCAAGCGATGGGCGCGAATATCCACCCGGCAATCCGCTGTAGCGACAAGACCTCGCCGCCAAAAGCCGGCAGCAGGCTGATCGCCGAATTGACCAACGCCACGAACGCGATCAGCACCAGTAGCATCGCCAGGATACCAAGGTAGATGTTCAGCCCGTCGGAGGTGCCGCGGGTGATCGCGTCCATGGTCCCGCCATAGATCCTCGGCGGCGGTGAACCGTCGTGGTCCGGTGGCGGCTCCGGCAGCATGACATGAGCAAAGAGTATCGACGCCGGCACCGACATGACCGATTTCGTCAGGAGGTGGCCGAGTATGTCGTGAAATAGGTTTCCGAGCATGCTGGCGTAGATGACCATGACCGAGCCGGCGATCGTCGCCATGCCGGCGGTCATCAGCAGGAGCAGCTCGTAGTGCGTCATGCGCGAAATGTACGGCCGAACCAGCAAGGGAGCCTCGACCTGGCCGACAAAGATATTGGCAGTGGCGACCAGTCCGGCCGGGCCGCGCGTGCCCAGGGTCTTCTCGAAGACCTTGGAGATCGCGCGAACTACAACGGGCAGGATGCCCCAGTACCACAACAACGCCGACAGGGCCGACATGATGATGACCAGTGGCAGCACCTGGAAGGCGAACGTGACCACTGCGTTCGGGTTGGTCACGTCAAACGGCGTGGCGCCGCCGCCCAGGTACCCAAAGATGAACGAGGTACCCTTTAGCGTCGCAGCCGACAGTGCGTTGACTGCCCTGGTCAGGTAGGCAAATCCGGCGCTGATGAATGGCACCTTCAGCAGCAGGATGCAGATCACGAACTGCAGGACGATGGCGGAACCGACCAACTTCCAGTCGACGCTACGCGGCGCACGGCTGAAAGGTAATGCCAGCAGCACGAAGACGACAATTCCGAGTGACGCCTGCGCGTACAGCATCCAGTCCATGTAGTTCCCCATTGCGCCGAGGCGCCCTAGATCAGGCGGATCTCCCGCAGCCTTTGCTGCAGGAATTCATTTGCGGTGATCGGTTCCGGGTACCGGTCTGGCCGGTCGGGCCCGGCGCACCCATCCAGCGTTCGGATCAGGAAATCCGGGTTGAAATGCAGAAAGAACGGCATCGAGTATCGCGCCTTGCCGGCGCGCCCAGCCGCCGGGTTGACGACCCGGTGGGTCGTGGACGGCAGCACGTGGTTGGTCAGGCGCTGCAGCATGTCGCCTATGTTGCACACCAGCGAGCCGGCAGGTGGGTTGATGTCAATC
This sequence comes from Gammaproteobacteria bacterium, assembly GCA_024642505.1. Lineage (GTDB taxonomy): Bacteria > Pseudomonadota > Gammaproteobacteria > Steroidobacterales > Steroidobacteraceae > SG8-30. The sequence continues at coordinate 102,561 of JAHEAZ010000001.1, read as the reverse complement.
CACTGGCCGTCGCGGTCGAGCACCTGCAGCCCCGCCTCCTCGGCGCCGAGCAGCAGCGTGATGGCGTTGATGTCCTCATGGGCTCCGGCGCGCACGCCGCTGGAGCCGGCGGCGACCGGCGGATAGTGGATGATCCGCAGCACGCTGTTGCCCTCGCCTACCTTGTTGTCGAACCAGCGCGGTGGCAGACCGAGGTACAGCGCAATGGCGGCCAGCAATTCCCTGCCCAACGAATCAAATGCTTCCCACATGGCCAGAGTCGACCGCCGGAAGCCGTCAATTCCATCTACGCACAGGTTGTCCGGCATGTAGCGGCGGTAGCGGTGTCCCGCCGGCAACTCTCGACCCACGTGCCAGAATTCCTTGAGGTCGTGGTGGGCTGCTCCCTTGGCCGTTTCGATGCCGAAAGGCGTATAGCCGCGCGCTCCACCACTACCAGCAACGTGATAGCGCAGCTTGTCCTCCGCAGGCCAGGCAAAAAACGCCCTGAGGTCCTCGAGACACTCATCGATCAATTGCTGCTGAAGCCCGTGGTTCGCAACCACGGCAAATCCATGGCGCTCGAAGCTCGCACCAAGATCGCGGGCGAAGCCAGACGGATCGCCGGTCCAGTGCCGGAAGTCAACTGCGCCTATGCCCTGGGTCATGGGCGCGCATTATCACCGATTGGGGGGGCTTTCGCCCTTCCGGCGCAGCCGCCGCTCGCGCATCATGGCCCCATGGTCTCCTCCAGCGCATGGTTCGTCATCGTCAACCCGGCCTCGGGCGGGGGCCACGCGGGACGCCGCTGGCCCGACCTCGGCAGCGCCTTGACCGACGCCGGCGTGGCCTTCGAAGCCGCGACAACCGCCGGACCAGGGCACGCGGTCTCGCTGGTTCGAGAGTGCCTCGATCGCGGCTACCGCCGGCTGCTGGCCGTGGGCGGCGACGGAATACTGCACGAGGTGGTGAACGGCGCGATGGGCCAGCACAGCGTGCCGCCCCTGGAGCTGGCGATAGGCGCCGCGCCACTCGGCTCGGGCAATGACTGGGCACGCGCGCACGGCATTCCGTCGCGTCCCGTCGACATGGCGCGCTGTGTAGCCACCGGCCGGACGTCGGCCCACGACGTTGGCAGGCTGGATTTTCCAGATTGCAGCGGACCGGAACGGTCCTGCTTCTTCATCAACGTCGCGGGCGCCGGACTCGACGCCCATGTCCTGGAGCGCCTCCCGGCGAGGATTCCGCGGAAACTGGCCTACCTGGTTGGCGTGCTGAGGAGTCTCACGACCTACTCACCACCGGTTTTCAGGCTTCAGCTGGACGACGCCGAGCTGCAGTCACGACTGTTACTCACGCTGCTCGCCCTGGGCCCATTCTGTGGCGGAGGCATGCGTCTGGCGCCCGCAGCACGCACCGACGACGGGCTGCTGGACGTCGTGCTGGTCGAGCCGCTGCGCTTGCCGCGAGAACTGCTCCGGCTGGGCCGCCTGTTCGACGGCCGCCTGCCAGAAGAACGATTCGTGCGCCAGGCGCTGTCGCAAAGCGTGCGTATCGAGACTTCACCATCCGCCGCAGTCCAGGCCGACGGTCAGCTGGTGGGACATACCCCGGTCGTTGCGACACTCCTGCCGCGCGCCATCATGACGCTCCGCACCTAGCGGGCTTCACGACAGGCGAGTCTGGTCACTGGGTCAAGCCGGCCGGTGGCAGCTTTCGGCGGGTGCTGGCCAGAATGTGGTCACCCGGAGAGGTTTCGGCATACACCGACGGGCAGGCAGGTGGGTCGGTTTAGACTCGACCAGGGGGGTTGCGCCGGGGGACCCGTGACCGAGACATTCGCGCCGGGATCAGCTGCAGAGCTCGCGCGCTTTGCCGAGTTGCAGGCAGGGCTGCCCAGGCTGTTCCGTTCGGTCTTCAGCGACCGACTGGCGCCTCGCACCGTCGTCGTCGTGCCTGGACTGAGCCTCGATGTCGACCAGCTGGCGCGCATAGCGGGTACCCTGCACTACGAGGAACGGCACCTGAGCCTGCTGCTGCTGCTCAGGATGCCCAATACACGCCTGGTGTTCGTAACCAGCCAGCCGCTGCATCCACTCATCGTCGACTACTACCTGAACATGCTGCCTGGCGTGCCCTCTTCGCATGCGCGCCGAAGGCTGACGCTGCTCAGCGCCTGCGACGGGTCGCTGGCGTCGCTGACCAGCAAGATCCTGGACCGTCCGCGCCTGTTGCAGCGACTGCGCGACGCGATCGGCGATCCGGCGATCGCCCACCTTTCAGTTTTCAACTCCACCCCGCTGGAGCGCACCCTGGCGGTGCGCCTGGGCGTGCCGCTGTACGCCTGCGATCCGGCCCTGAAGAACCTCGGAAGCAAGAGCGGCTCGCGGCGGATTTTCCGCGCAGCAGGCATCCGTTTCCCAGACGGCGCCGAGGATCTGCGTGATGCGCGTGACGTCGCTGATGCGCTGGTCGGACTGAAATTGCGCCAGCCGACCCTGGCGCGGGCGGCGGTCAAGCTGGACGAGGGCTTCTCCGGCGAGGGCAACGCAGTATTCAGTTTCGAAGGTGCTCCGGACAGCGGGGCGCCGGGGCTGCGTGACTGGATCGATGAACACCTGCCCCGCACTCTGCGCTTCGAGGCACGCGACGAGTATTGGGAGCATTTCTGCCACGAGCTGCAGGAGAAACGGGGCATTGTCGAGGCCTGGGTGGAAGGCGCTGGCCATCACTCTCCGTCTGCGCAGTTCCGCGTCAACCCGCTAGGGGAGATTGAATCAGTGTCGACCCATGACCAGGTGCTGGGCGGCCCCTCCGGACAGACCTTTCTCGGCAGCACGTTCCCCGCCTCTGCTGCCTACCGCCGCGAGATTCATGAAGCGGGACTGAAGGTTGCGGAGCAGCTGCGCCAGCGCGGCGTGATCGGCCGGTTTGCCGTCGATTTCGTGGTTCCCGGCGACGGCGCCCACGGTGACCCCTGTGCCATTGAGATCAACCTTCGCAAGGGAGGTACCGCGTTTCCGTTCCAGATGTTGCAGTTGCTCACCGACGGCCGCTATGACTCGAACGACGGACTGTTCTGCACCCGGTCCGGCGAACCCCGCTGCTACTACGCAACGGACAACCTGCAGAAGGACGCGTACCGTCGCCTGACACCGGAAGACGTGGTTGAGGTTTCGGTCGAGGCCGACCTGCACTTCGACGAAGCCACACAGCAGGGCATCACATTCAGCCTGCTAGGCTGCGTCGCCGGGCATGGCAAGCTCGGCGTGACGGCCATAGGCAAGTCCGCCGAAGACGCCGTCCGACTGTACCAGCACGCCGTCACAATGCTCGACGAAGCCGCGCGCTGAGCCGCAGGCATTGGCCGACCGCGCAGTGGTCTGCGTTCAGCGGTAGCGGGAGAGGATCCGCTCCAGCGCGGCGCTTCCCGGGCACAGCTTGTCAAAGGCCAGCGAGTTCAATGCCTCGTCCGGCGTATTGTGGCGCTCATGAAAATGCCGGCGGCCCTCGCCAAGGTAGATCAGGCCGGTAACGTGTTCGTTGATTGCGGCCCGCTCCTGCACGTAGGCCAGCGCGGCCGACCGGTCGGTGGGGTCATAGCTGCTATCGAGCTTGCGCAGCAGCACGTTGCTGCCGTCGTGCATCTCGACCGACACTGCCTCTCCCGCCGCGTATGAGACCGTGATTTCACGCCGCGACTCGACGAAGTCGGCGGCGATGGGAGTCTGCAGGTGCTCACGGACGTAGGCGTAGCTCTTGGTTGACCCCTCGTGGTCGTTGAAAGTGACACAGGGCGAGAGGATATCGATCAGCGCGAAACCCTGGTGCATCAGGCCCATCTTTATCAGCGGGACGAGCTGCTCCTTGTCGCCGGAAAAACTCCTTGCGACGAAGGTCGCGCCCAACGCCAACGCCAGCAGGACAGGATCTATGGGCTCGTGATCGTTTGACTCGCCCTTCTTCGACTTTGAGCCGAGATCGGCCGAGGCGGAAAATTGCCCCTTGGTCAATCCGTAGACGCCATTGTTCTCGAGCAGGTAGAGCATGTCCATGTTGCGGCGAATTGCGTGGCCCAGCTGGCCGAGCCCGATTGACAGGGAATCGCCGTCCCCGGACACGCCGAGGTACTTCAAGGTCCGGTTGGCAGCGCTCGCCCCCGCAGCGATCGCCGGCATGCGGCCGTGGACGCCATTGAATCCATGCGCGCCACTGACGAAATACGCAGTGGTCTTCGACGAACATCCGATGCCCGATAATTTGGCCACGCTTTGCGGCGGCATCGACAGCTCGAAGCAGGCCTGCACGATGGCAGCAGTCACGGAGTCGTGGCCGCAGCCCGCGCACAGCGTCGACATACCGCCTTCGTAGGCGCGTCGCGACAATCCCAGCGCGTTGCGCGGCAGCCCCGGATGCTCGACCCTTGGCTTGACGACGCCGCTCATGCCGCTTCTCCCCGCGCAAGAGCCGAGTTGATTCCCTCGACGATGCAGCCTGAGGAAATCGGCAGGCCGCTATAGTAAAGGACCGAGCGCAGCTTGCGCTTTTCCACCGCAGTCTCCAGCGTCAACAGCGACTTCAGCTGCGCATCGCGATTCTGTTCCACGACGAAGATGATCTCGTGATCAGCGAGGAAGGACTCGACCTCCTCCCCGAACGGAAACCCCCTCACCCTCAGATAGTCGACTGCAAGGTCGCCCGCACGCAAGACCTGCAGTGCCTCGCACACTGCACCATCGCAGGAGCCGAGGCTGACGATGCCGACGCTGGCACGCCCGTCCCCATTGCTGACGGCTTGTGGCACCATCCCGGCCGCCTTGCGGAACTTGCGGCTCAGCCGTTCCATCACTGCCTGGTACTCCGTCGAATCCTCGGTATAGCCACCATACTGGTTGTGTCCCGACCCACGGGTAAAGTAGGCACCCTTCTCACCCACTCCGGGTATCGTGCGCCAGGGAATGCCGTCGCCATCCACGTCGAGGTAGCGATGGAACCTCTCGATCTTCTCCAGCAGCTCGGGTGACAGCACCTTGCCACGGTCCGGCTGGAAGTCGTCGCTCCACTTCAGGTCCGGCACCATCCAGTCGTTCATGCCGATATCGAGGTCCAGTAGCACGAATACCGGCGTTTGCAGGCGCTCGGCGAGGTCGAAAGCCTGCACCGACATGTAGAAGCATTCCTCCGGATTCGCCGGGAACAGAAGCACGTGGCGGGTGTCGCCGTGCGAGGCATAGGCGCAGCTGAGCAGGTCGCACTGCTGGGTCCGGGTTGGCATTCCGGTGGACGGTCCAACGCGCTGGACATCGAACAGCACCGCGGGAATCTCGGCGTAGTAGGCCAGGCCGATGAACTCGTTCATGAGCGAGATACCCGGCCCGCTGGTGGGCGTGAAGGCGCGAGCCCCATTCCATGATGCTCCGATGACTGCACCAATGGCGGCCAGCTCGTCCTCCGCCTGCACGATGATGTAGTTGTTCCGGCCGGTCTCGGGATCGACGCGGAACCTGCCGCAGAATCCACGAAACGCATCCATCAACGAAGTCGAAGGCGTGATCGGATACCAGGCGCCGACCGTCGCCCCGGCATAGACACAGCCGAGCGCGGCCGCCGTGTTGCCGTCCATCATGAAGTGGCCGCGCGTCAGGCCAAGGCCTTCAACCCGCGTCGGCAGTGGACAGTCGAAATGCTCACGAGCGTAGTCGTAGCCGATGCCGATCGCCTTCATGTTGGCATCGACCAGCGCCGGTTTCTTCGAATACGACTCGACCAGCAGTCCCCGCATGACCTCCAGGTCGAGATCCAGCAGCGCGGCCAGCACGCCGGCGTACATGATGTTCTTCATCAGGACACGTGCGCGAGCGCCCTCGAAGTTCTCTGTGCACAGCTGCGCGAGCGGTACACCGAGTACCGTGACATCCTCGCGCGTCAGCAGCGCGGGACGCTGCCAGGTCGAATCGAAGACAAGGTAGCCGCCGGGGGAGACCTCGGCGATGTCCCGGCCGTAGGTCTCCGCGTTCATCGCAATCATCACGTCGACACGCCCGGAACGCGCCATCCAGGCATCACCGGTAACACGGATCTCGTACCAGGTGGGCAGCCCCTGAATGTTGGACGGGAAGAAATTCTTGCCAACCACTGGCACGCCCATCCTGAAGATCGACTTCATGATCAGCGAGTTCGCGCTCGCCGATCCGGTGCCATTGACGTTGGCGAATTTGATGACGAAATCGTTAACGCCCGCGGGCGAACTGGCTAGCTCCGGCATCGGGCCTCGTCCTCGGCGTGAGGGATATCCACCCAGGACTTCTGCATGTCCCAGGCGTTCGTCGGGCAGCGCTCGGCACAAAGGCCACAGTGCACGCAAAGGTCTTCGTCCTTGACCATCAGCCTGCCGGTCTGCTTGAGGGGCGCGGACAGGTACAGCGCCTGGTCGCGGCTGCGGCGCGGCGCCTTGAGGCGTTGCTCCAGTTCCTCGAGTGGTCCGTCCCGGGTCATGGTCAGGCAGTCAGTCGGACAGATGTCGATGCAGGCGTCGCATTCGATGCAGAGCTTTGGCTCGAACACGGTCTGGATATCGCAGTTGAGGCAGCGTTGCACTTCGACGGCCGCCCGCTCCAGATCGAAGCCCAGCTCCACCTCGACGTTCAACTGCTTGAAGCGCTCCTTGAGGCTCACGTGAGGGACGAGCCTGCGTTCGAGCGGATTGTAGTCGTTCTTGTACGACCACTCCTTCATGCCCATCTTGCGGCTCTGCAGCCTGACTCCACGCGGGGGACGCTCGCCGACAGGCTGGCCCGTGCAGTGCTTGTGGATTGAAATCGCTGCCTGATGGCCGTGCTCGACAGCCCAGATGATGTTCTTGGGACCGAACGCCGCGTCACCGCCAAAAAACACTTCCCTGCGCGTCGATTGGAAAGTCGCCGGATCGACCTTCGGAACGTCCCACTTGTCGAATTCGATGCCGAGGTCTCGCTCGATCCAGGGAAACGCATTTTCCTGACCAATCGCCAGGATCACGTCATCACAGGGAAACACGAGTTCCTCCAGGACCGTTTCCGAGATGATCCTGCCGCCCTCGACCTGGTACTCCATGCGATCGAAGCGCATGCCACGCAATTGGCCATCCTCGATCACGAAAGCCTTGGGTGAATGGTTGACCACGATCTCGACGCTCTCTTCTTCGGCATCCTCCAGCTCCCACTCGGAAGCCTTGAAGAATCCGCGCGGCTTGCGCGCCATGACCTTGACGTTCTTCGCGCCGAGGCGCAGCGAGCTGCGGCAGCAATCCATGGCGGTATTACCGACACCTATGATCAGCACGTTCTCGCCGATGTCCTTCTTGTGCCCGAAAGCGACCGCCTCGAGCCAGGCTATGCCAATGTGGATCCGGTCGCTCTGATCGCGCCCGGGCAAGCTGAGTTCCTTCCCCTTCGGCGCACCGGTTCCGACGAACACCGCGTCGTATTCGCGGGACGCCAGCAGCGCCGACATGCTGTGCACCGGGGAGTTGAGCCTCAGCTCAGCTCCCATTTCGACGACGTAGCCGATCTCCTCGTCGAGCACCGCGGCGGGAAGCCGAAATGACGGGATATTCGTTCGCATCAGCCCGCCGCCGGTCGCGAACTGCTCGAGGATCACCACCTCGTAGCCAAGCGGCACGAGGTCGTTGGCGACCGTGAGCGAGGCCGGCCCCGCACCGATGCAGGCGATCCGCTTGCCGTTGGCCTGCGCCGGCGCCGTGGGCAGGCGCGGCCGGATATCGTCCCGGAGGTCAGCCGCCACTCGCTTCAAGCGACAGATCGCGACCGGCTTGTCCTCCACCCGTCCGCGGCGGCAGGCCGGCTCGCAGGGTCGATCGCAGACCCGGCCAAGGATTCCGGGAAAGACGTTCGACTCCCGGTTGACCATGTAGGCGTCGGAAAAGCGGCCCTGCGCAATGAGCCGGATGTATTCGGGTACGTCGGTATGGGCGGGACACGCCCACTGACAGTCTACGACCCGGTGGTAATAGTCCGGGTCCTGCGTATCGGTCGGATGCATCGCTGCTCGATCGCCTCGCTAACGGTCAGTTCGACGGGCGCCGCTAACGGGCGCAGGGATGAGCGTCGGGCTCAGCGGTGCGGCACGCTGATTGGCAAGAATTCCGCATCCTCCATCAGCCGCGAAAAGCCGTCCGACGAGATATGCACCAGCCGCTCATGGTCCCCTGCCTCGAAGAATACCTCGTCCAGATGCCGCAGTCTTTCATCAACGATGGTCGGAATGAGGTAATCCTCGCCCACGGCAGGGATGGCCCCCGGCTCGCAGTCGTAGAATGCCTCCTCCAGGTCGGACTCGGATGCCAGCAAAAGTGGCCTGTGCAGGACGCGACTCACGTGTTCGAGGTCGACCTGTTCGTTGGCCGGCAACACTGCCAGCACGAATCCTCCCGGGTCCTTCAACAGCACCGCCTTGGCAAACTGGTTTTCATGCACGTGGGCAGCATGGGCGCTGCTCGCGGCGGTGACCGTATGAGGGTGCTCGACGACGTCGAATTCGACACCCTTGAACCTGAGCGCGTGCATGACCGTTGGTGCGATGCTCATTCGCCGAAAATCTCCCTGCTGATCAACGTCTTCAGTATATCCAGCAAGCCATGGTGAGCACTGTGTTTTGTGCGTAGTTGTGCGCCGCAAAAGGCGACTGCCGTACTCAGCCGGGAATCAGGATCGCGGTGCGTTCCTGCTCGGCGGCAGCCCGTACGTGGCAGCCGTCGAGATGATCATTGACAAGCCCCATCGCCTGCATGAACGCGTAGACGGTGGTCGGCCCGACGAAACTGAAGCCACGGCGCTTCAGCTCCTGCGACATCGCCACCGATTCCGGCGAGCTCGTCATGGCCGCGAGGGCCTTGCGGGTCACGCGTCGCGGCCGCGAGCCGGCGGCGGGCTCGTAATGCCAGAAAAAGGCCGCCAGCGACCCGAATTCCTCCACCAGGTCCAGGGCATGGCGGGCGTTGTTGACGGTTGCCTCGATCTTGCCGCGGTGGCGGACGATACCGGCATCCAGCAGGAGCCGGTCGACGTCCAGACGGGTGAAGCGGGCCACCCGAGCGAAGTCAAAGCTGGCAAAGGCGCGCCGAAAATTGTCACGCTTGCGCAGGATAGTCAGCCAGCTCAGGCCCGACTGGAAGCCTTCGAGACACAACTTCTCGAACAGCCGCCGGTCATCGGTTACCGGCCTGCCCCATTCGTGATCGTGATAGGCGACATAGTCGGCGGCCTCGCCCGCCCACCAGCAGCGCCGGCAGCCATCCTCGCCTCGCTTGATTCCGTCGGGCAAACGGGACATCTTCACCTCCGGCAAGGTCAATCGAATTGGCTGACCCGGCTCATACGGAAGCCGGATGATGCCCGACCCGCATCTTGAGGAACCAGACCAGCACATGAACACCAGACAGCGCGGGTTCCGTGTCGCGAACGCACCAGCCGCGGCGGCCCGGTGTTACGGCGCGCGCCCTCGCCCGGCAGCGCAAGCGTGACAGCCGATCGGATGGATCCGGGCACCCGCGTCCTCGCAACCGCCGGGGCGTTGCTCGCGTCGTTGGCGGCAGCACTTGCCGCTGCGGGATCGCACGTGCTCGCGCAGCGACTGGACGCGGCTGCTCTCGCTTCGTTCAACACGGCGGTGGCTTTCCAGTTCGTCAATTCGCTTGGGCTCTTCGCCGTGGCCTGGGCGCGCGAAAGCTTGCCCGGGTCGCGCCTGTTGCGCCTTAGCGGCTGGCTGTTGCTGGCCGGTACGATACTGTTCTGTGGCAGCATCTACGCCGCCCGGCTCGGCCTCATCGCAACGGCGGGGACGACGGCGCCCATTGGCGGGTCAGCTGTGATCCTTGCGTGGCTGGGTGTCGCCCTGGCGATCGCATCCGGACCGAGCCGCTGATCCGGCGCCGCCGGCTCAAGACGCCAGCGCGCCTGCACCGAGCAGTTCGCCGATTTTCGTGGCGGTTTCCAGCGCCCGCAACCCGTCCTCGCCCGACACCACCGGTCTGCGGCCGGTCTCGATGCATTCCAGGAAGGACACGATTTCGTCCCGCAGGGCGTCGCCCGGGTCGAAGCTCTGTTCGTTGATCTCGACCTGCGGCACCCCCGCCTGCATGGCGCCTGAGCCCTTGCGAACGTGCGTCAGCACTTTCTGCTGCAGGTCGATCGAGAGATAGGCATCGGCCTGGAACACGCGCAACTTGCGTTCGCTCTTCATGCTGATGCGGCTGGCCGTGGCATCCGCGACGCATCCATTTTCGAAGCGTATGCGCGCGTTGGCGATGTCGATCTCGTCGGTGAAGACCGAAGCACCGACGGCGTCGATGCTCGATACAGAAGAGCCGACGATATTCTGTATCAGGTCGATGTCATGGATCATGAGGTCGAGCACGACGCTGACATCGGTGCCACGTGGCTTGAATGGCGCAAGGCGGTTCGATTCGACGAAGCGTGGCCTGTCGAGCAGCGATTCGACCGCAAGAATTGCAGGGTTGAAGCGTTCCAGGTGCCCGACCTGCAGGATCCTGCCGAAGCGTGACGCCGCGGCCACCAGTTCGCGTGCCTCCTCGACGGTTGAGGTAATCGGCTTCTCGACCAGCACGTGTGCCCCAGATTCCAGGAAGTCCATCGATACCCGATGGTGCAATGGCGTTGGTGTCACGACGCTGACCGCGTCGACCTTGCCCAGCAACTCACGGTAATTGGCGTACGCCTGGCAGCCGGTCTCGCGCGCGACGGCTTCACCCGCCTTTGGGTCCGGGTCCACCACACCGACCAGTTCGACCTGAGGTAACGATGCGTATTTCTGGGCATGAAACCGTCCCAGATAACCGGCACCAATTACGGCGGCGCGAAAGTTGGGCACAGGTCAGTCCCGGCGTTCCCGGTTCCAGCGGCTACGGCGCCGGTACTCGTAGCGCATCTGCAGCACGACGCCTCCGTAGATCATGGCAGCGGAACCGATGACCAGTGCCATCATGAATGGCACTTCCCAATTACCCAGGGCGACGGACCTCGCCAGCGCGATCACGCCTACCAGCAAACCCAGCGTCAGGGCACCGTAGGGTCTGGCCTCATACAGGGGCTCGGGCCACCAGAACTTGCGCATGAGCCGTCTCCCGCGGCATTAAGCTGGATGCTGCGGATTATGTCACGCATGACGGCTCGAATTACATCCTTGGAAACGAACCACGCGCGCAACGCCAGGCAGGTTGCCAAGCCGGTCAGCGCCCCGCAAACTCGCCCCAGGTGACGAGACATGGTCTCACCGGCCGCCAGCAGAGTCGGTATCCGGAATAATTCGATGCGACGTGAACTTCTCTACTTCGGACTGATCGCCCTTTTCGGCCTGCTGATCCTGCCGTTCCTGGTGTACCTGGCCGGCGAATTCAGCCTGGGTCCCTATGAGGGAGGCCTGCTCGCCTTCCTCGGCTCTCTGTATGGCGCCTTCTTCACGCTCAAGCCAAGCGCCTGGGCGCTGCTGCTCGGCCCGTACTTGTTGTTCTGGGCGATCCGGCTGCTGACCCGCCCCATTCGTCGCGCCAGAACTGGCGGCTAGTGGCGGCGGCAGTCGGGGCCGATGTGAAACTGCAGGGTGGATCACGCCTTTTGCGCTGCACTATCCGGCAGGGTAGATCCTGCAGCTCGCAGCGGAGACACGGCCAGGCGGCCATCAGGCGCCTGGGTCACGTGCGCCTTCACCAGGCGCCGTCACTCCGGTGCGAGCCTGCATCCCACTGCGACGCACCGCGGCAACACCGTGGTGACGGCGCGCCCATCGGAAAGCAGATCCTGGCTTCCTAGGGAGCTGCAGCCCGCGCCGCGGCGCTGGCGTCCCTCGCCGCACTGAACTCATTGCCCGGGTACCAGGATGCCCAGGCGCTGTCAGCCGCGAGGCTCGCGCCAACCTCGTACAAAAGCTTCAGGTCCTCGATCGATCCGGAGACGTCCCACGCGGGATCGTAATCATCCGTCTGCCTGTGATAGCGGCTGGCGAAGTACTCGGCCACCATTGCCTGGCCGGTGCCTGGCGGCTTGTCGATCAGGTCCAGCCCGGACCGGACATAGAGCACCGGCACCCCGCGCCGCGCCAGGCTGGCCTGGTCTGAGCGGTAGAAGAGGCCTGCTTCGGGATTCTGGTCAGGTATCAGGATCCGGTCCTGGGCAGCTGCCGCGGCAGCCAGGCGGTCCTCGAGATCCGAGGCGCCGGAGCCGATGACCTGCAGGTCACGTGCCCTTCCCAGCGGATAGAGCGAGTCGATGTTGATGGCCGCCACTGTTTTCTCGAGGGGCACCAGCGGATTGCGCGCATAGAATTCGGAGCCGACCAGACCCGACTCTTCCGCCGTAAAGGCGATGAACATGACTGACCTTGCCGGCGCTGACAACATCGCCTGGAAGCCCCTGGCGATACTGAGGATGCCGGCGACGCCCGTAGCGTTGTCCTGGGCGCCATTGAAGACATTGTCTCCGGTCAACACCGGGGCACGGCCGAGGTGGTCCCAGTGAGCCATGTAGACGACGTACTCATCCGGCCGGTCCTTCCCTGGCAGGATGGCAGCCACGTTCGAGGAGACAGAGTGCCGGATCGCGTTGCGCACCCCCGCTGACACGGTCAGGCCGAGCGGAACCGCGCTGAACCCGCGTCTTGCCGCAAAGGTCTCGAGTAACGCAAGGTCCTGTCCCCCGAGCGACAGCACCTCTCCCGCCCGATCGTGGGTCACCCAGGCTTCGATCGCCAGCCGTTTCGTGCCGTCCGGCGTGTCGACGTGGAACTGGGGGCCCGTGCGGCCGTTTCGCACGACTTCCCATGGGTAACCTGCGGCGCGGGTCTCGTGAATGATGATCGCCGCCGCCGCGCCCTGACGCGCTGCTTCCTCGAGTTTGTAGGTCCAGCGGCCGTAGTAGGTCATCGCCCGGCCTTTGAACAATGCCGGGTCGTCGGCTGCGAACCCCGGGTCATTCAGCAGGATCATTGCGGTCTTTCCGCGCATGTCGACACCCGCGTAGTCGTCCCAGCCGTACTCCGGGGCCACGATGCCGTAGCCTGCGAAAACCAGCTGACTCTCGTCCACCCAGGAGGCTGGCTGCGCAATCCGGGTGCTGACCGTCATGTCCTCGCCATAAGCCAGCGCGATGCGCCGGTCGCCGGCGAAGACATCGAGGTATGACTGGGAACCCAGCGCCGCAATTTCGACCAGCGGTACCGGCTGGCGGAAACTGCCACCGTTGACCGGCTGCAGGCCCAGCGCCAGGAATTCCTGTTCAAGGTACTGCACGGTCAGTCGCTCGCCCTCCGACCCCGGGCCACGGCCCTCGAACTCGTCCGATGCCAGTCTCTCGACATGGGCTCGATAGGCCTGCTCGCTGATTGCCGCGCCGGCGGCATCGCGGGCGGTCATCGCCGCGTTGCAGCCTGATAGCCCAAGCGCCGCCAGCAGCGGGCAGATTACCGACCTGGCTTGAATCACGTGGACTGCCTCCCGGACCCGACCGCGGAACCTGCCGCCGGCCGGGTGGTCAATAGTTCAGGCCGCAGAGTCCGGCCAGTACGACCATGCAATGGCCGCAAGCACGACCCACATGGCGCCCTGCGCGGCCCAGCGCCATGACCGGCGCCTCTGCAGGCCGGCGAAAGCGGCCCCGGCGAAAGCTGCCAGAATGCCGAATAGTACGATTGCCCGCAGCAAGGGAGCATATTCCTGAAGCAGGGCGGGATGGTCGGAGGAGACCGCGAGGAACACGACCAGCACCATGGCCAACACGCCCGCGATGGAGGCCGCCGAACCCAGCACGACGCCGGTGAGGAATCCTAGTGGGCCCATGCCGGGTAACCCCTGAAAGTGGCAACGTGACGCCAGTACTTGATCAGCCGGGTCCCCGCCTCTAGCCTAGGGCAACAGTCCGGCGTCTGACAGGAAGGATTCTAGCAACCCATGAGCGTTTCCCGCAGGTTTCCAGTTGTGTCCTGGCCCAGGATCTTGCTGGTGTGCGCCGTCATTGCGGGCATGGCCGCGCTGTTCATGGGTAATGGTCCAGGCCCGGCCACTCCGGTGGCCCCCGCTGTTGCGTCGACCGGCGCAATCGAGCCCACGGAACGTCACCGGCGGGTCGTACGCCTGGTGGCCGAGGTCATGGAGCGCCAGCACTATCGCCAGGCGCCGCTCGATGACAAGCTCTCCTCGCAGATCTTTGAGCGCTACCTGGAGTCGCTCGACGGTAACCGCAGCTACCTGCTGGCTTCTGATGTCACCGAGTTCGAGCAGTACCGGTACGAACTCGATGATGCAATCAAGACTTCCGACCTCTCACCGCCGTTCCAGATGTTCGCGCGATTGCAGCAGCGCAACCGCGAGCGCATTGCCTATGCCATCTCGTTGCTCGAGACCGAACCGGACTTCAAGCTGGACGAGGACTTCAGATTCGACCGCAGCAAGGACGCCTGGCCGGCCAGCTCCGCGGAGCTCGACGAGCTGTGGCGTCAGCGGGTCAAGAACGACAGCCTGTCGCTGACCCTGGCCGGCAAGGAATGGCCTGAGGTCCAGGAGGTGCTGCGCAAGCGCTACGAGCGGGTCCTCAAGCGAATCGAACAGATCAGCTCTGATGACGTGTTCGAGATGTTCATGAATGCGTATTCGCACGTCTTCGATCCACATTCCAACTACCTGTCGCCGCGCAATTCTGAGGAATACAACATCGCGATGAGCCTGTCCTACGAGGGCATCGGCGCGTCGCTGCAGCTGGTCGACGATTACGTGACCATCGTCAATATTCTTCCTGGCGGCCCGGCGGCGCTTGCGGACACGGTCAAGGCGAACGATCGCATCACGGCAGTGGGCCAGGGCCAGGATGGCCAGATGATGGACGTGGTCGGCTGGCGGCTGGACGATGTGGTGCAGTTGATACGCGGACCGGTCGACACGGTCGTGCGCCTGCAGATCCTGCCAGGCGGCGCGACCCCCGGCTCGCCGGAAACGACTGTGGAATTCATCCGTAACAAGGTCACGCTCGAGGCCCAGGCCGCCAAGAAGGAGCTGCGTAAGACGCAGCGCGGCGGCAAGGACATATCAATCGGCGTCATCGACGTGCCGAGCTTTTATCAGGACTACCAGGCAAGAAGCGCCGGCGAGGCTGACTATCGCAGCACCACTCGTGACGTACGTCGCCTGATCGACGAACTCAAGACCGAAGGCATGGAGACGCTGGTAATGGACCTGCGTAACAACGGCGGAGGCCACCTGTCGGAAGCGACCTCGCTGGTGGGCCTGTTCATCGAGAAAGGCCCGGTCGTGCAGTTGCGCGAGACAGGCGGCAGGATCGAGGTGCTGGACGACCCGGAGCCGGGCCTGGCCTGGGACGGTCCTATGGTCGTGCTCGTCAATCGCGCCAGCGCCTCGGCCTCGGAGATCTTCGCGGGCGCTATCCAGGACTACGGGCGCGGACTCGTGGTTGGCCAGCAGACCTACGGCAAGGGTTCGGTGCAGAACCTGTATCCGCTGGACCGTTACGCTCTGGGTCCGAAATCCGGGTTCGGTCAATTGACCGTTACCATTGGAAAGTACTACCGAGTGACCGGCGACAGCACGCAGCACCGCGGCGTGACGCCGGACATCGAGTTGCCGTCCCTGATCAGCATCGCGGATGTAGGCGAAAGCACTCGCGACAGCGCCCTGCCATGGGATCGTATCCGTCCGGCGGATTTCGAGCGCGAGGCCGGCGTTGAGGGAGAACTGCCGCTCCTCGGCAAGCTACACGATGGCCGTGTCGATCACGATGCGGATTTCACTGCGCTGAAAGGCGACCTTGAGTCGCTCGACCGTATTCGCGCCCTGACCTCCGTCTCGCTGAACCTGGAAAAACGCAAGGCCGAGCGCGCCAACATGGAGCAGGAGCGGCTGACCCGTGAGAACTCGCGTCGCAAGTCGCTCGGCCTCGAGCCGCTGGAATCGGCGGAGGACATCTCGGCCGCTGACCAACCCGACGCCGTACTGGCCGAGGCTGCCGAAATTGCCGCTGACGCGTATCTGGGCTCAACCCCCTCTGGAGGGGCGTTGCTCGCTCAGTCGCTGACTCCCCAGTCGAACTAGTTCGCGTAACCTCATGTTCCTGAAGACTTCAAAGCGTCCGGGCAGGCCGCTGGCGGCAACCGGGGCCTGAATCCGCGGGCGGGCTAGCGCAGGAGAATCCCGTAGACGTCCCAATAGTCGTCGATCAGGACGTTACCGCCCTGCCCATCATTCCCCATCGGCGGCAATGATGAGGGAGTCGGGACGACATCCTCCTGGCTGCGCCAGGCCACCGATTCCTTGAGTCTCTCGGTTGTCGCGCGGATTTCCGGGGCGATTCGTTCCTGCGCCTTGACCATCGAGATGGCCCGTGCGATCTCGTCGAGGCGCGCAAGGCACTCCGAGCGTGAGCCGTGGCGCTCGTCCTGCACACGCCGGTGAACTGCGAGTCGCGCTGCGGCGGCGAGTCCCGCGGGGGCCAGCCTGGATACCAGCAGGCGTGCGTAGGCGATTACGGCCAGATTGATCGCGCGGCGGCCCTGGATGGAAAGTCCAGTGAACTCTGGCCACGGCTCCTTCTCGATGGTCCGGTGTGCCTGCTCCATATCCGCGAGCTGGCGCTCGGCCTCCGCTACCCTACCCCGCTGGGCCTGCATCTCGAAGAGGTGCTCGCGACGCCTGAAGTAGCGCCAGAATGCCTTGAGACGTTCCAGCTGCCGCTCGCCTTCCTGCAGCCTGGCACGCTCGCTCTCCACCACGGCATGCGACTCGCGCAGCCTCTCGTCGGCAAGTTCTAGACGATCCTTGCGGTCGTTCTGGAACTGCGCCAGCTGCCTCTTGCGCTCGTGTTCCTGGCGTTGCCGGCGCAGGTCGGAAGCAAACGCCTCGAGTTGCGCGCGACATTCGCGCCAGAGGTTGCGCAGGGCAAAGTGAACGAGCGCATCGGGGCCTCGTTCGGGCGTGCCGAGCATGACCTCCAGCTGCTCGAATTGCTCCTGCAGACGGGAGTTTGCGCCTTCCTGTTGCTTGATGCGGTTGCGCAGGTTGTGCAACTCGTCGTCGAGTCCCTGCAGCTCCTTCTTGAGCTCCGCCCGGTTCCAGAACAGCTTGAGCAGCCGCTCGTCCTCGACGACGTCGTTGCGCGCCACGATCGGCAACCGGAGGCCAGGCCATTTCTCCGACAGGTTCATGTCTGGCGAAACCGGAAGATGGAGTTCTCAGCCGGCTGCCGGCGCAAAGCGGTGTCCCCGCTCGACGCAGTACTCCAGCCACTTGTTGAGCAGTACGTTTACCGACCAGCGGCCGTCGGCGGAACGCGGCAGCCGTGAGTGTACGTGCCGCAAGCCGGCGTGAGGACGGCCGACGGCGGTCACCTCGGTCAGGCGGGCGTCATGGTAGATACGCAGTTCGAGGCCCGGGTCGCGGATCGTGGCACCCGACTCGTCGAAAAGGTAGGAGAGCGTGACGGTAGTTGTGTACGGCGCGCGCTCCACAACTGAAAGCTCAAGGGGACAGTCGTCGCGCACCTCGGACACGGCACGGTCCGCCAGCCTGCGCGGATCGTCGACCAGCCAACCAAGCCTGATGTAGTTGCTCTCGTAAAGCGTCATGAGACTGACGAACGACCTCGGCCGGGCACGCCAAGAGACAGCGCAAAGGTAGTCCGTAATCATGATTTGACTATATCACAGGGCCTGGCCGGCTCCGGACTGCTGAAATGTGCCGCAGGTCACGAAAATGTCACGGCCTTGTTCGCCGCGCGATGTTCTTTCGCTCGAGTACCCTGCTGGCGATTTCCTCGATCGAGCAATCGGTCGTGTCGAGATAGGGGATGCCGAAACGATCGAACAGCTGCTCCGCCGCGCGGAGTTCAAAATTACACTGGGACATCGACGCGTAGCGGCTGTCGGGCCGGCGTTCCTGGCGGATCTGGTGCAGGCGATCCGGCCGGATCGTCAGGCCGAACAGCTTGCTGCGGTAGGTCTCGACCACGGCCGGCAGGCGCCGCGACTCAAGGTCATCCTCGATCAACGGGTAGTTGGCCGCGTAAATACCGTATTGCAGCGCCATGTATAGGCAGGTAGGAGTCTTACCGGACCTTGAAACGCCAATCAGGATGACGTCAGCCCGTTCGTATTCGCGGGTGTGGGTGCCGTCGTCATTGGCCAGTGCGAAGCTGGTGGCGTTGATGCGCGCCGTATAGGCGGCAAGGTCGGTCATGCCGTGAGCACGCCCCAGTGCATGCGAGGAGACCTGGCCTAGTTCCTGCTCCATGGGGCCAAGGAAAGCGTCAAAGAAATCAAGGTAAAGACAGTTGGCACGCATCACTACCTTGCGAACGTCATCATTGACAAGGGTCGAAAAAACGATCGGCCGAGAGTCGCCCTGGAGCGCCGTAGCGTTGATCTTCCCTACGGCTTCCTCCGCCTTGTCAACCGTGGATATGAATGGCAAAGTGACTGGCCTGAAATCCAGCCCGTCGAACTGCGTAAGCAGGCTGTGGCCCATCGTTTCGGCGGTTACGCCGGTCTGGTCCGAGACAAAGAAGACGGTTCGCTTGTTGTCCACGATAAACCTACCCGCCCGAGCCGTTGATCCCTATGGTCACTGGTGCGCCTGGGCTGCGATCGTAACAGGAACCACCGATACCGAGGACCAGCCTTGAGCGCATACATCATTCCCTTTGAACAACTGGGCATGGGCGACGTCGAGACGGTCGGCGGGAAGAACGCCTCGATCGGCGAGATGATCAGCAACCTGGTCAAGCTCGGTGTCCGTGTCCCGGGTGGCTTTGCCACGACGGCCCAGGCATACCGCGAGTTTCTGGCCCAGGGTGAACTCGCCGAACGTATCCGCGCCGAGCTCGACGGCCTCGATGTCGATGACGTCGAACGGCTTGCCGAGACCGGCGCGAGGATTCGTAGCTGGGTACTGGACACGCCTTTCCACCCGCGCCTGCAGGAGGAAATCGCCACGGCGTGGAAGCGCATGGACGACGGCAAGGACATCGCCGTCGCGGTGCGTTCATCAGCGACCGCCGAGGACCTGCCTGGCGCCTCGTTCGCGGGCCAGCAGGAGACGTTCCTGAACGTGCGCGGTCATGACCAGGTGCTGCGTTCGATGCACGAGGTCTACGCCAGCCTGTTCAACGACCGCGCGATCGCCTATCGGGTCCATCAGGGGTTCGACCATGCTCAGGTCGCCATTTCGGTCGGCGTGCAACACATGGTCAGGAGCGACCTCGGAGCCAGCGGCGTCATGTTCACCCTGGACACCGAATCCGGCTTCCGCGGCGTGATCTTCATAACCGCTTCCTACGGCCTGGGCGAGATGGTCGTGCAGGGGGCCGTCAATCCGGATGAGTTCTACGTATACAAGAAGGGCCTTGAGCAGGGCCACTACCCCATCATTCGCCGCAGCCTTGGCGCCAAGGCCAGCAAGATGATCTATGCGAGCGATCGCTCCGGATCGCGGCGCGTGGAAACTGTCGACGTGCCGGTGACCGATCGCTCGCGTTTCTGCATTAGCGATGACGACGTGGAGGAACTGGCCCGGCAGGCGATGGTTATCGAGAAGCACTACCGCTGCCCGATGGACATCGAGTGGGGCAAGGACGGAGCGACGGGCGAGATCTACATCCTGCAGGCTCGACCGGAGACAGTGCAGAGCCGCGGCGGGCGAACCATCCAGCGATTCAAGCTTAAGGGCCGCTCGCGCGTTCTTGCTAGCGGGCGCGCCATCGGCCAGCGCATCGGCGCAGGGCCGGCCCGTGTCATCCGCAACGTCAAGGAAATGTCGCGGGTGCAGCCGGGTGATGTACTGGTGAGCGACATGACCGACCCTGACTGGGAGCCGGTCATGAAGCGCGCCGCGGCCATCGTCACCAATCGCGGCGGCCGGACCTGCCATGCTGCGATCATCGCGCGTGAACTTGGCATTCCGGCAGTCGTCGGCTGCGGCGACGCCACCAGCGTACTGACCGAGGGGCAGCCGGTCACCGTTTCCTGCGCCGAGGGCGACACCGGACTCATTTTCGAGGGCCAGCTCGACTACGAGCAGCAGCAGATTGAGCTGGATTCGCTGCCAGCAGCGCCCGTCAAGATCATGATGAACGTCGGCAATCCGGACCGCGCCTTCGACTTCGCGTCAATTCCGCACAACGGCGTGGGACTCGCGCGGCTGGAGTTCATCATCAACCGTACCATTGGCGTGCATCCCCGGGCGCTGCTGGAGTTCGACCGCCTCGAGCCCGGCCTGCAAAGCCAGATCCGGCGCCAGATGACCGGCTACGACGACCCAGTCGGTTTCTACGTCGACAAGCTGGCCGAAGGCATTGCCAGCATTGCCGCCGCGTTCGCGCCGGAGCCCGTCATCGTCAGGCTGTCCGACTTCAAGTCAAACGAATATGCCAATCTGATCGGCGGCCAGCAGTATGAGCCTCACGAAGAAAATCCGATGCTGGGTTTCCGGGGAGCTTCACGCTACGTAGACGAGAGCTTCCGCCCCTGCTTCGAACTCGAGTGTCGCGCCCTGAAGAAAGTGCGTGACGCAATGGGCCTGAACAACGTCCAGGTGATGGTGCCGTTCGTCCGCACCGTCGAGGAGGGGCGCAAGGTGGTCGAGCTGCTGGCCAGCAACGGTCTCCAGCGTGGCGTCGCCGGGCTCAAGGTCATCATGATGTGCGAGTTGCCGACCAATTCGCTACTGGCCGACCAGTACCTCGAGCATTTCGACGGCATGTCCATCGGCTCGAACGACATGACCCAACTGACGCTGGGCCTCGATCGCGATTCCGGGATCATAGCGTCGCTGTTCGACGAGCGCGACGACGCGGTCAAGGCACTGCTGTCGATGGCCATCAGCACCTGCCGCAAGGCTGGAAAGTACGTCGGCATCTGTGGTCAGGGTCCGTCGGATCACCCGGAATTTGCCCGCTGGCTGGTTGATCAGGGCATAGACAGCATCTCGCTCAACCCTGACACCGTCGTAGAGACCTGGATGTTCCTGGCGGGCAAGTCAGTCGACTGAGCACAGGATGGCGGTCAGTCAGACACCAAGCACTGACCGTGCGCGTTCCCAGTTGCGACCGTCAAAGGACCTGATGGTCATGCTTCGCACCGCGCCCGGGTCGAGGCAGCGGGCATTGACACTGATCCCTTCGGGGTGCGAACGGGGCAGGTAAAAGGACTTGATTCCACAGACACCGCAAAACAGGTGCCGTGCAGTGCCGGTATTGAACCGATACTCCACCAGTTCCGCCTTGCCGCGCAGCAACTCGAAGTCTTCCTGCCGCACGATCAGGTGCAGGTAGCCGCTCCGGGCGCAAATCGAGCAGTTGCAGTCGAGCACCGCGAGGTCTGGGCCGGCACGTACACGAAATCGCACCGAGCCACAATGGCACCCGCCTTCCAGCATGTTGGTCGGTGCAGTCTCACCCTCCATGCGGGGGTCGCATCACCAGTTCATTGTGGGCCGCGAAACGGCTCGGCCATCAGGTTGCGGCGGTAGTACCTGAGTTCCGCGATCGAATCGCGGATATCGTCGAGTGCCAGGTGCGCGGACTTCTTGGTGAATCCCGCCAGGACGTCGGGGGCCCAGCGCCGTGCCAGCTCCTTGAGGCTGCTCACGTCAAGGTTACGGTAGTGGAAAAACCGTTCGAGCTCGGGCATCCGCCGTGCGAGGAAGCGTCGGTCCTGGCAGATGCTGTTGCCGCACATTGGCGACACCCCGCGCCCGAGGTGACATGCCAGGAACTCGAGCGTCGCCATCTCGGCCTCGCGCTCCGACGAAGCGCTGCTACGCACGCGCTGCAACAGACCCGAGGCCCCGTGGGTCGTACGGTTCCAGTCATCCATCGACTCCAGCACGGCTTCGGGCTGGTGAATGGCTATCACCGGCCCCTCTGCGAGGACATCGAGATCCCGATTGGTCACGATGGTAGCAATCTCGATGATGCGGTCTGAATCCGGGTCCAGACCAGTCATCTCGAGGTCGATCCAGACCAGATTGTCGCCGGTGCTCATGTTGCCCCGCATCTTAGCAGAGGCTACAGTCGCGACAGTCAGCCTCCATGGATCCCCGCCACCATACTGCCGATGACCAGGCAGCGGACCGCCGGCCCGCGATGACCCGCGTGCCGCGACCACGATGAAGGGTGGCCACAATGGCCCGCGGCACGAACTGCCGGGTCGCATCGTGTCGGCTCACGGCCGGCGCGTCGTCGTCGAGGATACCGGAGGCAACAGCCACGCCTGCCGGTTGTTCGGACGGCGCCTGCAGGTGGTCTGCGGTGATCGTGTCACCTGGGTACGCGCCGATGCGGAAGGCGCGACCGGAATGGTTGTCGGCGTCGAGCCACGGTCCACCGAGCTTGCGCGGATAAGCTCGAATGGAACCGGCGAAGTCATCGTCGCTAACCTCGACCAGTTGGTCGCCGTGGTCGCGCCGGTCCCGGCCGCGGACTTCTCGATCTGCGATCGCTACCTCGCAGCGGCGGAGTGGGCGGATCTGACGGCTGTAGTGGTGCTCAATAAGTCCGACCTGCCGGAGGCGTCCGAGCCTGGCCTGGAAGCGGAGCTAGCGACCTACCGTGCACTCGACTACCCCACCATCGTCACCTCGAAGCGTTCCACACGCGGCATTGAATCGCTGGGCTCGCAGTTGCGGGACCGGGTCAGCGTTCTGGTGGGCCAGTCAGGCGTCGGCAAGAGCTCGCTGATCAACCTGCTGGTCCCGGGAGTTGAAGCCACGGTCCAGGAGATTTCGCGCGCAAGCGAAGAAGGCCGGCACACTACTACAGCGTCGGCCCTGTACCACCTGCCGGGAGGCGGCGACCTGATCGACTCCCCAGGAGTACGCGACTATGCCCCACCCCTGCCGGCGCCGCGCGACGTCGCGACCGGATTCAGGGAATTGGCCGCTGCCGGGCAAGCCTGCAAGTTTCCAGACTGCCGGCACATGGGAGAGCCAGGCTGTGCGGTCGAGCCGCTGGTCCGTTGTGGGCGGATCTCTCCGCGCCGGCTGGCCAGCTACCGGCAGCTGCTGAAGATAGCCATGGAAGTCGAACAGCGCCTGAAATCGACCGGACGAACGCGACTGAAGGAACGGACCGGTCCCCGCTTCAGGAAATAGCCTGCCGTCCTGCGAGCGCATGAGCCAGCGTGCCGCCGTCAACGTATTCCAGCTCGCCGCCTACCGGCACCCCATGCGCAATACGGGACGCGCGTATGCCACGGCGATTGACCAGGTCGCCAAGGAAATGTGCGGTCGCCTCGCCCTCTACCGTTGGGTTGGTGGCGACAATGACCTCGCGCACTGCGCCTTCATCCAGAATGGACTCGAGCAGCGATATTCCGAGTTCCGCCGGCCCGATTCCATCGAGCGGGGACAGGTGGCCCATGAGCACGAAATAGCGCCCGCGGTAACCACCTGATTGCTCTACTGCAGCGACGTCTGCGGGCGACTCGACGACGCACAACAGGCCGTCGTCACGTCGTGGCGCCGCACAGACGACACAGAGCTCGCCGTCGGTGAGCATCCGGCAGCGCTTGCAATGCCTGACTGTGGTCGCAGCTTCATCGAGTGCCCGCGCCAGCGTCCGGGCGCCATCACGGTTGCGCTCCAGCAGATAGAAGGCCATGCGTTGCGCCGACTTCGGTCCCACGCCAGGCAGGATCCGCAGCGCGTCGATCAGCTGCCCGAGGGTTGGCGAGTACTTCAAGACGTCTTGGCCTTGTCAGAAGGGCATCTTCAGCCCGGGCGGTAACGGCATCCCACCCATCATCCCCGACATCTTCTCCTGCGCCGCGTCGCCAGCCTTGCGCACCGCGTCGTTGCAGGCGGCCGCGATCAGGTCCTCGAGCATCTCGGTATCGCCCGAGGACGCGACCGAAGGCTCGATCTGCACCCTGCGAACCTCGTTACGACCGGTCATGGTGACCCTGACCATGCCGCCGCCGGCCTCGCCAACAACCTCCAGGTTAGCCAGCTCTGCCTGGGCCTTCTGCATGTTTTCCTGTAGCTGCTGAGCCTGGCGCATGAGCGCTCCAATGTTCTGCTTCATTTCCTGCTCCGTATCGCTGTCTTCAATCCAGGGCCAGATACAGGCCCTAGCCCAGCGGCTTGATGGAGTCCGGCTGCACCACGGCGCCGAACCGGTCCTTGAGCGCCTTCACGGTGGGGTCGCTTTCGAGCGCAAGCCGCGCCTGTTCGAGGCGGGACTGCTGTTCGCGTTCCTCCGCCCTCGCCGGCGTCTCGATTGCACCCTGGGCGACTTCCAGATCGAGATGCACGGACCGTCCTAGCAGTTGCGAAACCGCCTGGGCGACCCGCTCCTCCAGTTGGCGCGTGTGCAGGGCCTGCCCCCGCGCATCGAGCGTCAGGCGTAGGATGTCGCCGTCAAGCGCCACGAAACTCAGGTGCGACGCCAGCTGGCGCGCCGCTGCCTGCAACCCGAGCTGGCTCACTACCGCGCGCCAATCGGTCAGGTCGATGGTCGTTGCCGCTGAACGCTGCTTCTTTGGGGATGCGGGTCGCAATCGCGCTGGTCGTGTGGGGACGTGACCCGCTGTCGTGGCTTTCGGCGCCGGCGGCTCCTGGCCATCTGGCGACGCCGCCGGCCGGAAGGCGAGCATCCGCAGCAGCACCATTTCGAACCCGCCTCGGGGGTCCGGCGCCAGCGGCAGGTCGCGCCGGCCCAGGATCGCCATCTGGTAGTAGAGTTGCAGGTCTTCCGGGGAAATTGCTGTGGCGAAATCCGCCAACTCGGTGATGCCCCAGATCTCATCTGCAGGCAAGTCCTCGACCGCCTGCTTCAGGGCCACCTTCTGCAACAGGCTCGCCAGCTCGTCGAGCACCTGCCCATAGTCGGGCCCGTGCTCGTCCATCGCCGCGACGGAGGCCATCAAGCCGGCCGCGTCGCGCTCAGCCAGCCGTTCAAGCAGCTGGAAGACGTACTGGCGATCGATCGTACCGAGCATCAGTCTCGCGTCGGCCTCCCCCACCTTGCCAGCGCCAAAAGCCAGCATCTGGTCGAGTAGTGACAGTCCGTCACGCAGGCTGCCGTCGGCAGCCCGCGCCAGCAGCCCGATCGCAGCTGGCTCGTAGTCGACCTTCTCTGCCTCGAGGATGTACTTGAGCCGCTCACCGATCAGCGATGGCGCGAGGCGCTTCAGGTTGAACTGCAGACAGCGCGACAGCACCGTCACCGGCAGCTTCTGTGGGTCAGTGGTCGCCAGCAGGAACTTGACGTGCGGCGGGGGCTCCTCCAGGGTCTTGAGCAACGCGTTGAAGGAATGATTCGACAACATGTGCACCTCGTCGATCAGGTACACCTTGTAGCGTCCACGCGTCGGAGCATACTGGACGTTGTCCAGCAGCTCGCGAGTGTCATCGACCTTGGTACGCGAGGCCGCGTCGACCTCGATCAGATCGACGAACCGACCCTCGTCTATCTCGCGACAGGAATCGCATTCACCGCAGGGCGTCGACGTAACGCCTTTTTCGCAATTGAGCGACTTGGCCAGGATGCGTGCAATGGTCGTCTTGCCAACGCCGCGCGTCCCGGTGAACAGGAAAGCGTGGTGAACGCGGCCAGAATCCAGCGCGTTGACCAGCGCGCGCAGGACGTGTTCCTGTCCCACCAGTTCATCGAAGCGTCGGGGACGCCACTTGCGCGCGAGGACCAGATAGCTCATGCGGTGTCGGGACTTCCTTTGCGGCTATGACGAATCGAGGCGGCGGCCCGCGCCAGCACCCCTCCGGCACCCGATTTAACCGCTACCGTTGCTCCCTTCCGGGCCTGGCGGGATTCACGGCTGATCGTCGCGGAGGAACCAACGCGAGCCACCATTGTGACCAAGGAGATCGAATTCGACTTTCGCCCGCCGACTCCGCGCGGACCCTCGATCGTTGGCATCGTAAGGTGGGGGTCGGGTAGCGTCAACCGCCGGGAAGCACGAAACTCTTGCGTATGTGCGGCCACTCCGTGACCGCCGGTCGAACCGCAGTGGGTTCGTCCACGCTCCCTCACTGGTCAATGAAGAAAGGCCCCGCTGGGGCCCTTCTTCATTGACTGGCGGAGAGGGTGGGATTCGAACCCACGAATACCTTGTTAGATATTACTGGAATTCCAGTCCAGCGCCTTCGACCACTCGGCCACCTCTCCAATTCGCAACGTCGACCCGAAGGCAACGCCCCTCGCAGACGTCTGGATCGCTTGCCAGCAGCCGGCCGCCTGTCGGAAGGGGCGGGAAGCCTACCCGACACCCGGGCGGGCGGCAACCTGACGACTCAGCTGCCGGCTGGGGGCCGCGGGGCGCCGTAACTCGGCGGAATATCGATGCACCGCCCGTCGAGCGGCTTCTCGGCGACCACCACGGCCGGCACCTTCAGCGCGTTGCCAGTGT
Source organism: Gammaproteobacteria bacterium (assembly GCA_024642505.1). Lineage (GTDB taxonomy): Bacteria > Pseudomonadota > Gammaproteobacteria > Steroidobacterales > Steroidobacteraceae > SG8-30. Next base: position 76,149 of record JAHEAZ010000001.1, on the reverse strand, counting down.
CCGGCGCGTCGATGCCCTCAGGCACCCGCAGCGGTGGCAGTTCCTTCGCGCCGGCGTACACGGGCGTCTCGGCGCAGCTTTCAAATGTCGGCCGGAACGCGCCGCAACCGGCCAGCGCCAGCAAGGCGACCAAAACAACGATTCGCATCGATTCCTCGTCAGATGATCTCGGCATGCTTCATCGCGGCCAGGACGACCGCGTGGTGCCGCGTCTCCAAAGGGGTCAATGGTAACCGGATTCCAGGTGGAATGAGCCCCAACCTGGCCACCGACCACTTGACCGGGATCGGATTCGCCTCGACAAACAGGTCCCGGTGCAGCAACTCCAGCCGCTGGTCGACCAGCAGTGCACCCGAAGCATCTCCTTCCAGCGCCGCGTCGCAAAGTTCATGCATCAGGCGCGGCGCAGCATTCGCGGTGACCGAAATCACACCCTGCGCTCCTGCCAGCATGAGCTCCCGGCAGCTCGCATCGTCCCCCGAGAAAATCAGGAAATCGTCTCCACACCGCTCGAGGATTTCCCGGACCCTGGTCAGAAGTCCCGTGGCCTCCTTGACGCCAACAATCCGCGGATGCTCCGATAGCCTTTCCACCGCCGGCGGCAGCAGATCACAGGCAGTACGGGACGGGACGTTGTACAGGATTACCGGCACGCTGCTGGCATCCGCCGCAGCGGAAAAGTGCTGGACCAGGCCTTCCTGCCCGGGTTTGTTGTAGTACGGGGTAACGATCAGCACCCCGTCCACGCCGTGCTCACAGGCCCGGCGGGTCCTTTCGACCGTCGTAGCGGTCGAGTTGGTCCCGGTGCCGGCGATTACTGGTAGTCGGCCGCCCAACCTGCGGACCGCCCGGCGCAGTAATTCGTCGCTCTCCGCCGTTGTAATGGTGGGCGATTCCCCGGTCGTACCCAGCACCACGACGCCGTCCGTCCCCTGCTCGGCATGCCAGTCCAGCAGAGACTCGAATGCGGCGTAGTCGACCTCGCCGGACTCAGCCATGGGGGTGACAAGCGCTACGATGCTGCCGCGGAACATGGGTATCTGACGTATCGGCCCGAATGACCCCGGATCGTACTTTCGGGCCACCTGCCGGCGCAAGGACGACTTCCCGGCGTTTCCAGCGAGGCCCGATCCCGGTAAACTGCTGGCCCTGTTCCCCGCGTCCCCATAATGAAGCAATACATCGCGATTTCCGCCATCGGCAACGACCGCGTCGGCCTGGTCCACGAACTCAGCAAGGTGATCGCCGACTGCGGCGGAAACATCAGCGAGAGCCGCATGACCGCGCTGGGCGCCGAGTTCGCCGTTCTCATGCTGGTCGCGGGAAACTGGCACTCGGTGGCACGGATCGAGACCGAGTTGAAGAAACTTGCAGAAGGCGCCGGCGTCACGCTGCAAATTCGACGGACCGACCCGAGGCCGGTGCGCGAGGATCAGGTCCCCTACTCCGTCGACGTCGTGTGCCTTGACCAGGCAGGTATCGTATCCGCGCTGTCGGGCTTTTTTTCATCGCGTGGGATCGACATCTCCGAGATGAATACCCGGAGCTACCCCGCGCCGCACACTGGCGCGCCGATGTTCGGCGTCTACATGATCGTCAACGTACCGTCGACTATTCACCTCGGGGCCTTGCGCGAGGAATTCATGGACATGTGCGACAACCTCAACATCGACGCTATTCTCGAGCCGGTCAAGTCCTGACCGGAATTTCGACAGGAGGCAGTACTGCGAATGGCACAGCTCACACAGGGCAAGAAGTCCCCGCCGTTTTCCCTGCCGGCTACCGGCGGGACGTTCCGCTCACGCGATGCGCTGGGTAGCAATCTGGTTGTCTACTTCTACCCCCGGGACAACACGCCCGGGTGCACCCGCGAGGGCGAGGCATTCCGTGACCTGTACCCGAAGTTCCGCCGGGCGGGCGCCGTGATCCTGGGGATCTCTGCCGATTCGCTTGCCTCGCACGAGAAGTTCAAGGCCAAGATGAAGTTTCCTTTCGCACTCGGATCCGATGAAGACCGCAAGGTGGCCATGCTATTCGGGGTGTGGAAGGAAAAGAACATGTACGGCAAGAAGGTAATGGGAATCGAACGCAGCACCTTCCTGATCGATGCCGACGGCGTACTGCGCCAGGAGTGGCGCAAGGTCAAGGTCGATGGCCACGCCGAGGCGGTACTCGACGCCGTGAAGTCCCTTTGAGGCGGCCGCTGCCTTGACCGCCATCCCGAGCCTGGCAGAGCGCCGGGCATTCGTGCTGGACACCAACGTCGTCATGCACGACCCTGCGGCGATCTTTCGCTTCGAGGAACACGACATCTACATCCCGATGATCGTGCTCGAGGAGCTGGATGCGGGCAAGAAGGGACTATCCGAGTCCGCGCGAAACGTCCGCCAGGTCAGCCGCTTCCTTGACGAGTTGATGGCACAGGCGACCAAGGACCAGATCGATCGTGGACTGGAATTGCCGTCCGGGCGATCGGGCAATCACGGCAAGCGACCGCCGTCCGGCCGGCTTTTCTTCCAGACGCGGCAGCTCGACACGGGCCTGCCGGACACGCTGCCGGGACACGGCGCGGATAACTCGATCCTGGGCTATACGCTGGCGCTGCAGCGCGAAATCCCCGAGTCCCGCGTGACACTGGTGTCCAAGGACATCAACCTGCGCATCAAGGCCGCCATCCTCGGCGTACATGCCGAGGATTACTACAGCGACCGGACCATCGAGGACGCGGACCTGCTGTTCCGGGGCGTGACCGAGTTACCCGCCGACTTCTGGGAGACCCATGGCAGCGAGATGCAGTCGTGGCAGGAGCAGGCACGCACCTACTACCGGGTACAGGGTCCGTTGGTTCAAGACTGGAAGGTCAACCAGTTCGTCTGCGAGTCGGGCGAGGACGGTTTCGAGGCGATAGTCCGCTCGGTCGTGGCCGATTCGGCCACGCTGGAACTCACCCACGACTATCGCAATGCCCGCCATGCCGTCTGGGGAATAACAGCCCGTAATCGCGAGCAGAACCTGGCATTGAACCTGCTGCTGGACCCGAACATCGACTTCGTTACGGTGCTCGGACCGGCCGGCACCGGCAAGACGCTGCTGACGCTGGCCGCCGGCTTGCTGCAGACGCTGGAGACCAATTCCTTCGGCGAGATCCTGATGACCAGGGTCACCATACCGCTGGGCGAGGACATCGGCTTCCTACCCGGTACGGAGGAAGAGAAGATGGAGCCCTGGATGGGTGCCCTGATGGACAACCTCGAAGTCCTTACGCAGGGTCACGAGGGCGGCAGCTGGGGGCGCGCGGCAACCCAGGATTTGCTGCGCAACCGCATCAAGATCCGCTCGCTGAACTTCATGCGCGGACGAACCTTCCTGAATCGTTACCTGATCCTCGACGAGGCCCAGAACCTCACGCCCAAGCAGATGCGCGCGCTCGTGACGCGGGCCGGTCCCGGCACCAAGCTGGTATGCCTGGGCAACATTGCGCAGATCGACACGCCGTACCTGACCGAGACGACCTCCGGGCTGACCTACGTGGTCAATCGCTTTTGCGGCTGGCCGCACGCCGGTCACATCACGCTCATGCGTGGCGAACGCTCGCGCCTGGCCGATTTCGCCGCCGAGGCGCTCTGAGAATTGTTGGTAGCGAACTTCGCTGTGGCCCGATTGTCGGAGTCTCAATCCTTACGGACCGCCGCAGCCCGATGCAACGACTAAGCAGCGTCATTCTCATCGCCATCGCCCTGGCCGCTGCTCCGACGGCGCTTGGCCAGGATAGCCGCGGCGACCTCCCCGATATCGGCAATCCGGCCAGCACCACCATCACCCTGGACGACGAGTACAAGATCGGCCGGATGATCGTAAAGGGGCTCAGGGACACCGGGCAGATCGTCGAGGACCCTGAAGTCGCCGAGTACATCCAGTCGGTCGGCTCGGCTCTCGCGAGCCACGCCCATGAGGGTGGTTACCGCTTCCATTTCTTCGTGGTCAAGGATCCCGGGATCAACGCCTTCGCATTGCCGGGCGGGTTCATCGGCGTCAACGCAGGGTTGCTGACGGCCACGGCCAGCGAGAGCGAGCTTGCCGGGGTGCTCGCCCACGAAATCGCGCACGTCACCCAACGCCACATCGCCCGCTCGGTGCAGAATGCAGGCCGTACCAATATGGCGTCGGCTGCGGCCGTGCTGGCCGCCATCCTCATCGGCGCCACGACTGGCATGCCGCCGGATGCGCTGATGGGCACGATCACCGCGGCCCAGGGTCTGGCGATCCAGCAGCAGATAGGCTTCACCAGGACCAATGAGGCCGAGGCAGACCGGGTTGGGATGACGTTCCTGGCAAATTCGGGATTCGACCCGACCGGCATGCCGTCCTTCTTCTGGACGATGCAGCAGCGATCGGGCAGCGCCGGCGCCATGATCCCTGAGCTGCTGCGGAGTCACCCGGTAACCACCGAGCGAATCGCCGAGACACGGGATCGGGCCGAGCAATTGGGCCGGCGCAGCGTCGAGGACAGCACCAGCTACGGCCTGATACGCGAGCGGCTCAGGATCCAGAACATGCCTCCTGAGACGAACTTCCGCGAGCTGTACGCCGATGCCGCAAACGCCGACCTGCCATCCAGTGACCAGCGGCGCTATGGCCGGGCCATGGCGCTCCTGGCCGAGACCGATGCGGCGTCCGCGGCCGAGGCCGTGGGCCTGCTCAAGGACCTCGTCGAGCGGCGACCGGATGTAACCCTCTACCACACCGGCCTGGGCGTAGCACAACTGGCCCACGGCGATGGAGAGGGCTCCCGCAAGACGCTCGAGCGTGCCCTCGAGCTGTTTCCCCGCAACGTGCCCGTGACCGTACGCTACGCGCAGACACTGATGTACCTCGGCCAGGCGGGCCTGGCCCACCAGGTCTTGCTCGACCTGTTCAACAACGTGCCGCCGACCCCGGACCAGGCCCGCTACATCGCCCTGGTCGCCAGTGCCGCGGGCGACACCGGCGACGCCTACTACTACATGTCCGAATACCACGTGATGGGCGGAGATCTGCAGATGGCCATCGACCAGTTGCACCTCGCCCTGGCGGTGCCGGATCTGAACGCTGTGCAGCGTCAGCGTTTCGAGGCGCGAATCGAGGAGCTCAAGGAGTATCTGCCCAAGGGCCGCAAGGCACGGGAAGTCGCGAGCCCCGCCACTCCGGACGATTCCGGCACGGGCTCAGGTTAGAATTGGCACCCCGCCGGCTCCGGTTTGCCTGGCGTCACTGGTGCAAGTCCGCCCGATGAACAGACACTCCTGCCTGCTGGCGCTCGCTTTCTGCCTGCCCCTGGCGGGCTGCGCGACCACCCAATCGGCACCCAGTGCCGCCGACCCCTGGGAGCGAGTAAATCGTTCCACCTACGCCTTTAACGACGCTCTCGATCGCGCCGTGCTCAAGCCGGTCGCCAAGGGCTACCGGCGATTCCTGCCGCAGCCGATCCGTACTGGCGTAACGAATTTCCTCACCAACCTGGCTTACCCCACGACCATCATCAACGATGTTCTGCAATTGAAGCTCATGGACGCCGTGTCTGACACAACCCGGCTGGTGATCAACAGCACCTTCGGACTGGCCGGCATTTTTGACCCGGCCTCGAAGGCCAACTTGCCGCGTAACGACGAGGACTTCGGGCAGACCCTCGGCCGCTGGGGCGTGCCATCCGGACCGTACCTGATGCTGCCGCTGCTGGGCCCATCGACGCTGCGGGACACACCCTCGATATACGTCGACTACCTGACCGACGCCCGGCACTACATTGGCGACAACAAGATAGGCTTTGCATTCACCGGAATCTCCATCATCGACCGGCGCGCAAGGTTGATCCCCGCAGAACAGGCACTGGAAGGCGCGTTCGACCCCTATGCGCTGATCAGGAATGCCTTCCTCGACCGCCGCGAGTACGAGGTACGTGACGGCGACGTGCCCGAACCGGACCTCGACGAGGATGCATGGCTCAAAGAAGAGTCGGTCGCCGAGCCGGAACAGGCACCAACGGGCAAGTGAGGCAGCCGGTCAGTCCGTGATTGGCAGCAGGTCATATACGCCGCTGATGCGGGCGATTTTGCCGAGCCGCGCCGGCATGCCAGTAAACGCGATATTGCGCCCGTTCCTCTTGGCGCTGCGCGTCCACTCGATCAGCACCGCAAGCGCCGAACTGTCGGCACCCGTGACTCCGGAAAGATCGATCTCGACCTGCGGATGGGCCGCAAACTCGGCCTCGCCAGACGCCAGGACACCGGCAGCCGATTCAAGATCCAGGCCCCCAACCAGGGCATAACGACCGCCGCCGGATGGGGCGAGCCGGCAGCGCGGACCCACGGTGTCAGCCGGCGCCATGATCCGCACCGGCCTCCGATTCCAGCCGCGCGATGACCGCGTCAAGACCCCGCTGCTCGATTTCGGAACCAAAATCGGTCCGGAAATTCTTGACGTAGGAGATGCCCTCGATGGTGATGTCCCAGGCTTTCCAGCCCTCGGGCGTGGCGCGCATCGAGTAATTGACCGGCACCCGGCTGCCATCGGTCGTCTTGACCTCCGTCTTGACCGTTGCCCTGCCGCTCGACAGATCACCGCGGAACGGCAGCATGATCAGGTTGTCGCCGGTAAAGCTTGCCAGTGCGGCACCGTACTTGTTGAGCAATGAATGGTAGAAGGCGTCGACAAAACGCTTCTTCTGGCCGGTCGTCGCCGTGCGCCAGTGCTTGCCGAGCACGAGTTGCGCCGAGTAATCGGTGTCAAAATGCGGCAGCACGACCTCGTCGACCAATGCATTGACCTTCTTCGGATCATCACGGTAGTCGTCGCGGTCGGAATCCAGGGCATCGAGAACCTTTTGCGCAGTCAGCTGAATGAGCTGCTGCGGATCCGGGCCGGGCACGGCCGCCTGCTGGGCAGCCGCTCCCAGTGGCAGCGCAAGGGCCAGAACCGAAGACAACGCGATACGTCGAAACATCACTTGGCACCCTCGGCGCTGACCGCAGCGCCCTGCTCGGCCGCCTTGGAGAACAGGAACTTGCTGATCAGGCTTTCCAGCACAATGGCAGATTGCGTAAATTCGATTTGATCGCCGTCCTTGAAAAAGGTTTCCGAACCACCGGGGCCAATTCCCACGTATTGTCCGCCGAGCAGCCCCGCCGTGAAGATGCTGGCGTCGCTGTCTTGCGGAATCCGGTCATAATACCGGTCGATTCGCAGCACCACCTTGGCCCGGTAGTCCGTGAAGTCATAACCGATGGATTCGACCCGGCCGATGGTGACACCGGACATCGAAACCGGCGCGCCCTCCTTGAGCCCGCCGATCTGTTCGAACCCCGCCGTCAGGCGGTAGCCACCGTCGCCGAAGCCGATCTCGCGGTTGGTGATCTGGGTAACGAGAAAGAACAGTGCCGCGAATCCCAGCAGCACGAATAGTCCGGTCCCCAGTTCGATGGCTCGCGTCGCACGCATGGCCTACTCCTTGAAAGCGGTACGGGTCACAGCATCACCGCGGTAAGCATGTAGTCGAGCAACAGCACGACCACCGATGAAATGACTACGGTCCGGGTCGTGGCGCGACCGACGCCCTCGGCGGTCGGCATCGCATGGAACCCTTCGTAGACGGCGATGGCGCTGCAGGCGACGCCGAACACGCAGCTCTTGATGACCCCTTCCATGATGTCGTCGTGTTCCACGGCGCCACGCATCTGCGACCAGAACTGGCCGGGGTCGACGCCCATCATCTGCACACCAACCAGTTGCGCACCGAATATGCCGATCATGCTGAATATTGCTGCCAGCAGCGGCATCGCGATGATGCCACCGAGGAACCGCGGCATGACGACGCGGCGGACAGGATCCACCGCCATCATCTCCATTGCTGACAACTGGTCGGTGGCGCGCATCAGCCCGAGTTCAGAGGCCAGTGCCGTACCGGCGCGGCCGGCGAACAGCAGCGCCGTCACGACCGGCCCGAGTTCCTTGACCAGCCCGAGCGCCGCCGCAGTTCCGAGAGAATCCTCGGAGCCAAAGCGCTCCAGCAGGTCGAATCCCTGAAGTCCCAGCACCATACCGACGAACAGCCCGCTCAGCATGATGATCACCAGCGACAGCGCGCCGGCATTGTGGACCTGTCCAACAACCAGGCGGAAGCGCAGCAGCGCGCGCGGAGTCTCCGCCAGTAACCGGCCGGTAAACAAGGCGTAGCGTCCGATCGCCAGGGTGGATTCGAGCGCGCGATCAGCGAGCTCCCGGATCAGTGGCTTCACGGCGAGAGATGTCCGAAGAGCTGCTCGGCGTAATCGGGGGCCGGGTAGTGGAAGGGAACCGGGCCGTCCGGCAGGCCACGCATGAACTGCTGGACCTCCGCCGAGTCGCTGTCCGCCAGACCCGAGGGCTTGCCCGATGCGAGCACGCGCCCGCCCGACAACAGGTAGGCCGAATCCGCTACCGCGGTAATTTCGCGTACGTCGTGTGACACCACGATGCTGGTGATCCCCAGCGCATCGTTGAGTTCACGGATCAACCGCAGCACAACACCCAGCGAGATGGGATCGAGGCCGACGAACGGCTCGTCGTAGATCAGGATCTCCGGATCCATGACGATTGCCCGTGCCAGGGCCACCCTCCGCGCCATGCCGCCGGAAAGCTCATAGGGCATCAGTCCGGCAGCGCCGCGCAGGCCAACCGCGTGCAACTTGGTCAGTACGATGCTACGGATCAGGCTATCCGGAAGGCGCGTGTGCTCGCGCAACGGGAAGGCGACGTTTTCGTGGACGTCAAGATCGGTCAGCAGCGCCCCATTCTGGAACAGCATCCCCATGCGCCGGCGCAGCGCGTACAACCCGGCACGACCTAGCCCGGCGACGTCCTGACCGTCTACCAGAACTTCGCCGGCATCCGGCCTGACCTGGCCGGTTATCAGCCTCAACAGCGTCGTCTTGCCGGTGCCGCTCGGCCCCATGAAAGCGGTGACTTCGCCGCGCGCGACCTCGAGGTCGAGGTCGTCGAACAGGGTGCGACCACCGATGCCATAGCGCAGCCCGCGAATCCGTACGATGCAGGGGTCATGGGCAGCGTCGAGACGCTGCGCTTGTGTCACCGCGGTATTTAAGGAAGCAGCCTCAGGCTGCTTCCTTCTCCATGGCCGGTTTGTAATCACCGGTCCGTGCCAGACCGTTCAGCCGAGCGCGCTTGTGGAACTGGCGCTGCGCAGCCGCGACGTTGGCGTCCTTGCCGGCCCAGGTCTCCAGCGCGGTCGCCTGCAGCGCGCGTCCGTAGCTGAAGGTCAGTTCCCACGGCAACGACCCCAGGGCGTTCATCAGGCTGAGGTGCTCGGTTGCTTGCGCTTCGCTCTGCCCGCCGGACAGGAAGGCGATGCCGGGCACGGCCGCCGGCACGTGCCGCTTGAGGCAACGCACCGTAGCCTCGGCGACCTGCCCCGGGCTGGCCTGCGCCGCGCACTTCTTGCCGGCAATGACCATGTTCGGCTTGAGCACGATGCCCTCGAGGTGCACGCGATGCGCGTACAGGACGTCAAACACGGTCTGCAGCGTCGTCGAGGTTACCTGCTCGCAGCGCTCGATCGTGTGATCGCCGTCCATCAGCACCTCGGGCTCGACGATCGGCACGATGCCTGCTTCCTGGCACAGGGCCGCATAGCGTGCCAGCGCGTGGGCATTGGCCTTGATGGCAAAGCGGCTGGGGATGCCGTCGCCGACGTCAATGACCGCACGCCACTTGGCGAAGCGCGCGCCGAGACCGTGGTATTCCTGCAGGCGCTCACGCAGGCCGTCGAGGCCTTCGGTGACGGTCTCGCCCGGAAAACCCGCCAGTGGCTTGGCGCCGGCGTCGACCTTGATTCCCGGCACGATGCCCAGGCTCGTCAGGTAAGCAGGGAATGGTGTGCCATCCGCGCACTTCTGCCGCAGGGTCTCGTCGTAGAGGATCACGCCGGAAACAAAGTCCGCGGCGCCGGGCGCCGTGAACAGCATGTCGCGGTAGGCACGGCGACTTTCCTCGGTGGACTGGACCTTGATCTTGTCGAAGCGCTTCTTGATCGTGCCCGTCGACTCATCCGCTGCCAGGATGCCTTTTCCCGGGGCGACCATGGCGCGGGCAATCCTTTCCAGTTCGGGCGTATTCATCGTCTGCTTCCTCCACGGAGTGCATTGTGCCGGGCTGCGGTGGTCCGCAGCGCCTGCGGATCAGCAGATTTTAGCAAATGGCTGATGCCGCCCCCACCCGGGCACTACACAATTCTAACTAATAGGACTAAAATTGTCCTGTTTAAAAATGGAGCCCTGGCCGACATGCTGCGGATCAGCAAACTCACCGACTATGCGACGGTCATCCTCGGGGCACTCTCGGAACGGCCCGCCGAGCTGCTCAGCGCACCCGAACTGGCGGAGCGCACCGGGATCGGCCTGCCCACCGTCAGCAAGCTGCTCAAGGAATTGCAGCGCGCAACCCTGGTACGTTCAACTCGCGGATCACGCGGCGGCTACCAGCTGGCCCGTCCCCCGCATGAAATCAGCGCCGCCGAGATCATCGATGCGGTCGAGGGTCCGGTGGCCCTTACCGAGTGTGCGAGCGACCACGGCAATTGCGACATCGAGGCGAGCTGCAGCGTCGGCCACAGCTGGCAACAGGTCAGCCTGGCAATCCGTCGCTCGCTTCAGGAAGTCCGGCTGACGTCGCTGATCGCGCACGACGCGACGGTCAAGACCCCCGACCTGCGGTCTGCGCTGGGCGGTGGCTGGCAGCCGCTGACAAGGGCCTAGGACGATGCCGGCACGAATTCCCGGAGGATAGATGGCAAGCAGCGAGCAGGACATCCAGGCGATCGTCGCCCGCAAGTACCGTCACGGTTTCGTGACGGACATCGAAAGCGAGACCCTGCCGCCGGGGCTTGACGAGGATGTGGTGCGCCTGATCTCGGCGATCAAGCGCGAACCGCAGTTCATGCTCGACTGGCGCCTGAAGGCCTTCCGGCAATGGCAGCGCATGAAGGAGCCAAAGTGGGCCCGCGTGCACTACCCGCCGGTGGACTTCCAGTCGATCTCCTACTACTCCGCACCCAAGAAGAGTACCGACGGTCCAAAGAGCCTCGACGAGGTCGACCCGAAGCTGCTCGAGACCTACGACAAGCTCGGCATTCCCTTGCACGAGCGTGCGCGCCTCGCCGGCGTCGCGGTGGACGCGGTGTTCGACAGCGTCTCCGTGGCCACGACCTTCAAGGGTCGTCTGGCCGACGCCGGGGTAATCTTCAGCTCGTTCTCGGAGGCGGTACTGAACCACCCGGAGCTGATCGAGCGCTACCTTGGCACCGTCGTCCCCATCCGCGACAATTTCTATGCCGCGCTCAATTCGGCGGTGTTTTCCGACGGATCCTTCGTATACGTACCCAAGGGCGTGCGCTGCCCGATGGAGCTGTCCACCTACTTCCGCATCAATGCGCTCAACACCGGCCAGTTCGAGCGAACCCTGATCGTCGCCGACGAGGGCTCACATGTCAGTTATCTCGAGGGCTGCACCGCGCCCATGCGCGACGAGAACCAGCTGCATGCGGCAGTAGTAGAACTGGTGGCGCTCGACGACGCAGAGATCAAGTACTCGACCGTCCAGAACTGGTACCCGGGCGACGAGAACGGCCGTGGCGGCATCTACAACTTCGTGACCAAGCGGGGCGATTGCCGCGGCCGCAACTCGAAGATCTCCTGGACCCAGGTCGAAACCGGCTCGGCAATCACCTGGAAGTACCCGAGTTGCATCCTGCGCGGCGACAACTCGGTGGGTGAGTTCTACTCGGTAGCGCTCGCTAACAACTACCAGCAGGCCGACACCGGCACCAAGATGATCCACATGGGCCGCAACACCAGGAGCACGATCGTCTCGAAGGGCATCTCGGCCGGCCATGGCCAGAACGCCTATCGGGGGCTGGTCAAGGTGCTGCCCGGCGCGGACGGGGCACGGAACTACACCCAGTGCGACTCGCTCCTGATGGGCGACCAGTGCGGCGCCCACACCTTTCCCTACATGGAAATACAGAACCCGACGGCAGTCGTCGAGCACGAGGCAACGACCTCGAAGATCTCGGACGATCAGCTGTTCTACTGCCTGCAGCGCGGTATCTCGGCCGAAGACGCGGTCAACATGATCGTGAACGGCTTTTGCAAGACGGTCTTCAAGGAACTCCCGATGGAGTTCGCGGTGGAGGCCCAGAACCTGCTGGCCGTAAGCCTGGAAGGCTCGGTCGGCTGACGGACAAACGGAGACCAAACCATGCCTGCCAAGGGCGAAATCATCCTTAGCGTCGAGGACCTTCATGCCAAGGTCGGCTCGCACAAGATCCTGAACGGCATCTCGCTCGAAATCCGCGCCGGCGAGGTGCACGCCATCATGGGTCCGAACGGCTCCGGCAAGAGCACGCTCGCAGGCGTGCTCGCCGGTCGCCCCGACTACGAAGTCGTGTCGGGCAAGGTCACCTACCTCGGCCGCAACCTGCTCGACCTGCCGACCGAGGAGCGGGCACGCGCCGGTGTGTTCCTGGCATTCCAGTATCCTGTTGAAATCCCCGGCGTCAACAACGTCTACCTGCTTAAGGCCGCGCTAAATGCGCTTCGCAAGCATCGCGGCCAGCCCGAGGTTGATGCCTTCGAGTTCCTCGGCCTGGTGCGCGAAAAGATGAAGCTCATGCAAATGGATGAGAGCTTCCTGAACCGGGGCGTCAACGAGGGGTTCTCCGGCGGCGAAAAGAAACGCAACGAGGTGCTGCAGATGACGGTCCTGGAGCCCATCCTCGCACTCCTCGACGAAACTGATTCTGGACTCGACATCGACGCACTCAAGGTCGTCGCCAACGGGGTGAACAGCCTGCGGCACGACGAGCGCGCCATCGTCATGGTCACGCATTACCAGCGCCTGCTCGATTACATCGTTCCCGACCGTGTGCATGTGCTCGCCTCAGGCAGGATCATCAAGTCCGGCGACAAGGACCTGGCGCGCGAACTGGAGCGGCGCGGCTACGATTGGGTGCGCCAGGAGGCGGCCGCAGCATGAGCGTGGCTAACCGTGGTTCGACACTCGAGCGCATCGAGCAGGCCCACCTGGCGGCGCGCGGTCGGCTGCGCGGCGGAGCCGCGTGGGATCGGCGGCGGAGAGTGGCCCTGGACCGCCTGCTCGCGCGTGGCTTGCCCGACCGGCGCGACGAGAACTGGAAGTACCTCGACTGGGCCGAGATCGACCGCCGCAATTTCGGCTTGTCCGACCGCTCGCGAGCCCCTGGCGAGCTGCTCGCCGGAGCACTTTCCGGATTGGCGCCAGCCAATACCGTCGTCCTCATCGACGGGCGGTTCGCCGACGATCTGTCGGCGATAGGTGGCGACTCCGGGCTGACCGCTGAGAGCCTCGCCGCCGTCATCGAGAGGGATCCCGAATCCCTCTCACGTGCGCTGCGAGTGCCCGGCGACGACGCTGACGACCGCTTTGCCCTGCTGGCGGAGGCTTTTGTCGACGATGGCATCGTAATCCGCGTACCCGACGGGGCGACGCCGTCTGGACCCCTGTACGTCGTGCACATCGACACCGGCAGGGAGGCGTCACACGCGCGAGTTCTGGTCGAGGCCGGCAGCGCCAGCCGGCTGCAGTTGATCGAGCACTTCATCAGCAGCAGCGAGGCCGCGTCGCTGTCCAACGTGGCCTGCGAAGTCACGTTGGCCGAAGGCGCATCGGTAGAACACTTGCGCCTGTTCCAGCAGGGCGAGAATTCCGTTCATGTGGAAACCATCCAGGCCGGACAGGCGCGGGACAGCCTTTACCGCCAGCAGCTGTTCATGCTCGGTGGACGGATCCTGCGCAGCAACATCTGTGTCCGACTGGAGGGGCCCGGCGCCGCATGCGAGCTTCATGGCTTGTTCATGGTTGACGTATCGCGGCTCGCCGACCTGTACACGGTCATCGAGCACGTCGCGCCGCATACTCGCTCCAACGAACTGGTGCGTGGCGTGGCCACCGGCCGCGGCCGCGGCTCGTTCAACGGTCGCATCGTGGTCGGAGCAGGCGCGAGCAAGGCTGACTCCCGCCAGTCGAGCCGAAACCTCATACTGTCACCGCTGGCGGAAATCAACGCGCGTCCCCAGCTGGAGATCCTCACCGACGACGTCAAGTGCAGCCACGGTGCGACGACCGGCTCGCTGGACACCAACCAGTTGTTCTACCTGCTCTCGCGCGGCATCGACCCCGAGACGGCCCGCGGCCTGCTGACATTCGCCTTTTGCGAGGACGTGGTCGCGCGCGTTGCCCTGCCCGAACTCCGGCGCCATATCGAGGAGCTGGTGGTAGGACGGCTGCCAGATCGAGACGTCATCAAGGAGTTCGTCTGATGGCGGCCGACCCCAGCACCCTGGCGCCGCTCGACCTGACGCGCATTCGCCAGGATTTCCCGATCCTGTCGCGACAAATCCGCGGGCGACCGCTGGCCTACCTTGACAATGGTGCCTCGGCCCAACGGCCGCGCGCGGTCATCGAGGCCGAGAGTGACTATTACCAACAGCACCACGCAAACGTCCACCGCGGCGTTCACACCCTGTCACAGGAAGCGACTGACCTTTTCGAGGGGGCGCGCGAAAAGATCCGCCGCTTCCTGAATGCGGCATCACCCCGGGAAATCGTATTTGTTCGCGGGACGACCGAGGCGATCAACCTCGTGGCGCAGTCCTGGGGCCGGCCCAGGCTCGTGCCTGGCGACGAGATCGTCATCACCTGGCTGGAACACCACGCCAACATCGTTCCCTGGCAGCAGCTTTGCGAGCAGACTGGCGCCGCACTGAAGGTCGTGCCGATCGACCAACGCGGCGTCGTCGACTTCGACGCCTACCTGGCCATGCTCGGGCCGCGGACCCGGATGGTGGCCATCGCACACGTTTCGAATGCGCTGGGCACGGTCTTGCCTGTGGAACAGTTCATCGCAGCTGCCCGCGAGCGCGGCATAACCACGCTCGTAGACGGCGCGCAGGCGGTGCCACACCAGCGGGTCGACATGCAGTCCATCGGTTGCGACTTCTACGCCTTTTCCGGCCACAAGCTCTACGGCCCGACCGGAATCGGTGTCCTGTACGGCCGCGAGGCCGAGCTGTCGGCCATGCCGCCGTGGCAAGGCGGTGGCGACATGATCCTGACCGTATCGTTCGAGCGCACGACCTACAACGCCCTGCCCTACAAGTTCGAGGCCGGAACCCCGAATATCGCCGGTGCGATCGGCCTCGGCGCGGCTGTCGACTACGTGGAGGGCATCGGCCTCGAACGCATCGCCCGACACGAGGCCGACCTGCTTGCCTATGCGACCGAACGTCTTGGCGCCATTCCGGGGCTTTTGATCATCGGCACGGCCCCGGAGAAGGCGAGCCTGGTCTCGTTTGTGGTCGAGGGCATACACCCTCACGACCTCGGTACGATTCTCGATGCCGAGGGCATCGCCATCCGCACCGGGCACCACTGCGCCATGCCGGTCATGGATTTCTTCGGGGTACCAGCCACCGCCAGGGCCTCGTTCGCCTTCTACAACACCCGCGCCGAGATCGATGCATTGGTCGCGTCGCTGGGGCATGCCAGGGAGATGTTGGGGTGATGGACCTCGCCGACCTGTACCGCGACGTCATCGTCGATCACAACAAGAAGCCCCGGAATTTCGGTCGGCTGGAGCAATTCAATCGCGATTCGGAAGGAAATAATCCTCTATGTGGCGATAGGTTACACATTTTTATTGATGTTGAATCTGATCTCATTAGGGACATCCGTTTCGAGGGCAAGGGCTGCGCTATCTCGACCGCCTCGGCGTCGCTCATGACCGAGGCGGTCAAGGGAAAGTCGCTGGCCGAGGTCCGTCACCTGTTTGGCGAAGTACACGACATGCTGACGCGCCACGACGCGCCCGTGCCTGCCGACCTCGGCAAGCTGGCCGCGCTTTCAGGGGTGCGGGAGTTTCCGGCCCGCGTGAAGTGCGCGAGCCTCTGCTGGCATACGCTCAATGCGGCGCTCGCACGGGACGCGGCACCGGTGACGACGGAGTAGATCGATCATGCGCCGACACGAAAACGAGCCGATCGTCGTACAACGTGACGTCCAGGCGGTGATCATCCCTGCCGGCATCGAGGTCAAGCTGCGTACGGGTAGCGTGGGCTACATCACGCAGGCGCTCGGCGGCAGCTTCACGATCTATGTCGAGGGGAACCTGTTCCGCATTGCCGGCGACGATGCGGATGCCATTGGCAAGGAGCCTTTCAAGAAACCCGAACTGCCGCCCGGCGCGACTGACGAGGACGTGCGCAACCTGGTCTGGGAGCAGATGAAGACGTGCTTCGACCCCGAAATACCGATCAACGTGGTCGACCTCGGCCTGATCTACGAGTGCCAGGTCGTACCCAACAAGGACGGATCCCGCAACGTGGAGGTAAAGATGACGCTGACTGCTCCAGGCTGCGGCATGGGGGAATTCCTTGCCCAGGACATCAAGGACAAGATCGAGGCGGTTCCAACCATCCGCGATGCCCGCGTCGAAATCGTGTTTGAGCCGCCATGGAACCAGTCGATGATGTCCGAGGCCGCGCGCCTCGAGACCGGCATGATGTGATCCGTCGCGACGGGAAACGGCTAACCCTGGTCCGTCACGCCAAGTCCGACTGGACGGACGCCTCTATGACGGATTTCGACCGGCCGCTGAACCCACGCGGCGAGCGTGACGCACCCGAAATGGCTGCGCGTCTGGTTGCGAGCGGTCTTGTTCCGACGCTCATGATCTCGAGCCCGGCCGCACGCGCACGCGCTACTGCCGCCGTCTTTGCCACGGCCTTCGGGTACCCGCCGGAACGAATCCGCTTCGCCGACGATGCCTACCTCGCCTCGTGCGGTGAGTTGCTCAATGTCCTGCACCGCCTGGGCAAGCGGGCCCGACACGTCATGCTGTTCGGGCACAATCCGGGGCTCTCGGACCTGGCCATCCGGCTGGTCGGCGATGACTCACTTGGCGACATGCCGACTTGCGCCGTGACCAGCCTGTTGGTTCCGCTTGAGGACTGGAACCGGCTGCAGGATGGTAGTGCCCGCCTGGATTTTCACGACTTCCCCAAGAACACGCGCTGAGGTCGTCGCATCGGTCGCTATCCGGGACCATGCGGGTTCCACCTTGCCGGGCGATTTCAATATGATATCATTGTGAAATCATATCATGCCAAGTTGAAGGAGAAGTCAATGGTTAGTGAAAAGACCTATCGACCACTGTCGGGCTGGCTGCCATTGCTCGTTACCCTTGCCCTGCTGGTCGGGGGCCCCTGGCAGACAATCGTGGCGCTGCATGCGCTCAGCATGGGCGAGGGATCCGGCTGGTCCATCGTAGCCGGGGTGCTGCTGATCCTGTCCGGAATCGTGTCGCTCGCCGGCTACATGGCAATTGCCCCCAATCAGGCGCGGGTCCTGTTGCTGTTCGGCCAATACAAGGGCTCGGCACTCGAGTCGGGTTTCTACTGGGTCAATCCCTTCTTTACCAAGAAAAAGATCTCGCTGCGAATCCGCAATTTCGAGACTGGCTCCATCAGCACTCCAGAGAAGAAGGATGCAGCTGGCAAGGTTGTCCAGGAACGCACCCGCACCCTTGGCCGGCCTTCCAAGGTCAACGACCGCGACGGCAACCCGATCGAGATCTCAGCCGTCGTCGTCTGGCGCGTGGTCAATACTGCCGAGGCTCTGTTCGAAGTGGACGACTACGAGGACTTCGTCGCAGTACAGACCGAGGCGGCACTGCGCAACATGGCGACCCGCCATCCCTATGACAGCGAGGAGCACGAGGTCTCGTTGCGCGGCAGCACCGCTGTGATCTGCGAGCAGCTGCAACGGGATATCCAGGAACGGCTGGACAAGGCCGGCGTGGACGTAATCGAGGCCCGTATCAGCCACCTCGCCTATGCGCCGGAGATAGCGGCCGCGATGCTGCAGCGTCAGCAGGCTGCAGCGGTGGTTGCGGCGCGGTCCAAGATCGTCGAGGGAGCCGTCGGGATGGTGCAGATGGCGCTCGACCACCTCGCGCGGGACAAGATCGTCGAACTCGACGACGAGCGACGCGCGGCGATGGTATCTAACCTGCTGGTCGTACTGTGCAGCGACCGCCATACGCAGCCTGTGGTAAACACGGGTACCCTCTACAACTGAGTGCCAGCGGGGGCACTCGAGCCCTCCGCCCCTGGAGACCAGCGAGTGGCCAAGCGCGAGGCTTTCCTGCTGCGCATCGACCCGGAGATCCTGGCTGCGCTACGCCGCTGGGCGGATGACGACCTGCGCAGCCTGAATGCCCAGATCGACTTCCTGTTGCGCAGGGGCCTGCGCGAGGCGGGCCGGCTGCCCGCGGCAAAGCTGCGGCGGTCCGACCCAGACGACGGAAAATGAATCCGCAAGATTGGCAGTCGCGACCGGCGACTATTCCTCGATCGACAGCAGCACCGTATTGCCGCCGACGGCGGAAGTGTTGGTTGTAACAGTGCGCTCGGTTGCAAACCGGTGCAGGTAGTGCGGTCCGCCGGCCTTGGGTCCGGTTCCGGACAGGCCACATCCGCCGAAAGGCTGCACGCCGACCACCGCACCGATCATGTTGCGGTTGACATAGACGTTACCGACACGGGCCCGCGCGGCGATGCGACGGGCGACGCCGTCAATCCGGGAATGAACGCCCAGCGTCAGGCCATAGCCGGTCTGGTTGATGGCGTCTATGACCGCGTCGAGCTCATCCGACCGGTAGCGCACCACGTGCAGGATCGGGCCGAAGACTTCCTGCTCGAGCACCTCGATACCCTCGATCTCTACGGCCAGAGGCGCAACGAAGCAACCATGCGCGTGCTCAGGTCCCAACGAGACGCGGTGGTGCCAGCGTGAACCCTGCACGATCCGCCGCGCGTGGGCCTCAAGCTGCTCCTGGGCCGCGGCGTCGATGACCGGACCGATGTCAGTCTCGAGCAGTCCCGGATCCCCAAGCCGAAGCAGTTCCATCGCGCCGCCCAACAGATCCAGCACGCGGTCGGCGACATCTTCCTGGACGAACATCACGCGCAGCGCGGAGCAGCGCTGACCCGCAGCATTGAAGGCCGATGTGATGGCGTCATGCACCACCTGCTCGAGCAGCGCCGAGCTGTCAACGATCATCGCGTTCTGCCCGCCGGTCTCGGCGATTACCGCAGCCAGCGGCGCGTCGCGACCAGCCAGTGTCCGGTTGATCAGGCGTCCGGTCTCGGTTGAACCGGTAAACGCGACCCCGTCAAGTCGCGGGTCCGACGTCAGGCGCGGGCCGATGACGGAGCCCTTGCCAGGCAGGAAATGCAGGACGTCGCCTGGCACGCCGGCGGCCAGCAACAGGCGGATGGCGGCGGCCGCCACCAGCGCTGTCTGTTCCGCGGGCTTGGCGATGACCGCGTTGCCAGCCGCAAGCGCCGCCGCCACCTGGCCGGTGAAGATCGCGAGCGGGAAGTTCCAGGGGCTGATGCAGGCGAAGACGCCGCGCCCGTGCAGCTCCAGCCGGTTGCTCTCGCCCGTCGGGCCGGGCATCAGCAGCACCTCGCCAAAGTCTCGCCGCGCACGGGCAGCGTAATAGCGGAGGAAGTCCACCGCTTCGCGCAGCTCCGCGATACTGTCCGGGATGGTCTTGCCAGCTTCGCGGACGCACAGCGCGATGAGCTCACCGCGCCCCGCCTCGAAGGCATCCGCAGCCCGTTCAAGGATGGCGGCCCGATCCGCTGCGGGCCGACGGTCCCAGGCAGGCTGCGCCTTCACCGCAAGTCCAAGTGCCTCGTCCGCGAGCTCAGCGGAGGCGCTAGTGACCTCGCCGACGATGTCCTCGCGGTGGGCTGGATTCCGTACCGGCCGCCGCGTGCCGTCACGCTCGCGTCCGCCGACGATTGGCGCAGCACGCCATGAATTTGTCGACGCCGTGCTGCACTCCTTGGCGAGCCGAGTCTGCTCCGCGCCGTCGGCGAGGTTGACGCCCATCGAGTTGACGCGCTCGTCACCAAACATGCGAACGGGGAGAGGTATCCGCGGATGAGGGATGGAGCCCAGGCGTTCCACCTCGGCCACCGGATCACTGACGACCTCGGCCGACGGTACACGCTCATCCACGATGCGGTTGACGAACGACGTGTTGGCGCCGTTCTCGAGCAGCCGCCTGACGAGATAGGGCAGCAGGTCCTCGTGCGAACCCACCGGCGCATATACGCGGCACGGCACCGGCTGGCCCGCGGGGTCCTTCAGCTGGTCGTAGAGCTCTTCACCCATGCCGTGCAGGCGCTGGAACTCGAAGTGCCGACCGTTCGCCTCGGCGACCTGCATGACCCAGGCCACCGAGTGCGCATTGTGCGAGGCGAACTGCGGATAGAGCCGTTCCGTTCCCTCCAGCAGAAGCCGGGCGCAGGCGAGGAAGGACACGTCGGTATTGGGCTTGCGGGTGAATACGGGGTAACCGGGCAGGCCACGCTCCTGGGCGCGCTTGATCTCGGCATCCCAATACGCGCCCTTGACGAGGCGCACGTTGACCATGCGACCTGTCTCGTCCGCCCGCCGGCCGAGCCAGCGCAGCACGTCGAGACCCCGCTTCTGGTAGGACTGGACCGCCAGGCCCAGCCCTCCCCAACCGTCGAGTACTGGAGCTGCCAGAAGCCGGTCGAACAGCTCGAGTGAAATTTCAAGCCGGTCGACCTCCTCCGCGTCCACCGTGAAGGCAACGCCGGCTTTCATGGAAGCGAGCGCCAGCGCCTCGAGTCGCGGCCCGAGGATCTTCAAGACGTCCGTGCGGTTTGAGAATTCGTAACGAGCATGCAGGGCGGACAGCTTGACCGAGATGGAAGGCCAGGCTTCCGGTGGCAATCCAGCCCGGGCGATCGAGCTGACCTTCTGGATCGCCGAGGAGTAGGCCTCGAAGTACCGGTCAGCATCCCTAGAGGTCAAGGCGGACTCGCCCAGCATGTCGAAGGTGTAGCGATAGCGAGTGTTGTCACCTGCCGCGGCACGCCTCAACGCCTCGCCCATGTTGCGGCCCATCACGAACTGGTGGCCCATGATCCGCATCGCCTGCCGGAATGCGCCGCGCACCATCGGTTCGCCGATACGTCCGACCAGACGCGCCAGGAAGGACGACGGGCTCTCCAGATCAGCCGGCTCGGGGCGGACGATCCTGCCCGTCAGCATCAGGCCCCAGGTCGAGGCATTGACGAACAACGAGTCGGCCTCCCCCAGGTATTCCGACCAGTTGCCCGAGGCAATCTTGTCTGCGATCAGTTTGTCGGCGGTGTCTGCATCGGGGATGCGCAGCAACGCCTCGGCGATGCACATCAAGATCACGCCCTCGCGTGATCCGAGGTCGTACTGCTGGAGGAAGGCCTCGATCCCGGCCGAACCACCTCGCTCAGCGCGGACCGCGTCGACCAGGCCGATGGCCTCGCCCAGTACGCGGCGGCTGCCGGCATCGTCGAGCCGTGCCAGCGGCAGCAATTCTTGGATTACCGTCGTTTCGTCGGCCAGGAACCACCGATTGATGGCTGGTCCGATCGATGTCTCGCCCGCAGAATCTGCCGGCCAGAGGAATTCGCTCACGTCTGGTCCCCCCGCCTGGTCTGGCTGCCTTGCGGGAGACATTCCCGCCACAGTGAATTATCCCAGTTATCTTTATAGTTGATTCAGCTAAACTTGCCCATCCATGCCACTTGTTCACCTTTTTTCTGGTCTTTTATCAGCTTTTTTATAGATCATTGGCGGATTTTTATAGATGGATCAACTGGATCACAGGATTCTTGGCATTCTCCAGAAGGAAGGGCGGATTTCCTTCGCCGAATTGGCGCGACGCGTACACCTGAGCCCAACGCCTTGCGTCGAGCGTGTTCGCAGGCTGGAAAGGCATGGCTACATCCAGGACTACGCGGCGCATCTCGATCCGCACAAGCTCGGTGCGCACCTGCTGGCCTTCGTCGAAATCCGCCTCGACAGGACGACACCCGATGTGTTCGAACGCTTCAAGGAAGCCATGACCAGCCTCGCCGAGGTGCAGGAATGCCACATGGTGGCCGGCGGCTTCGACTACCTGGTCAAGCTGCGCGTAGCGGACATGGAGGCCTACCGTCGCATTCTCGGTGAACGCATCGCGGCACTGCCGGGCGTCGAGCAGACGCACACTTACTTCGTCATGGAAGAGGTCAAGTCGACGCACGCATTCGCCCTGCCACCTGTCAAGGCGGATACGTCTCGTGCCGGCCGCGCGCTCGGGCGTCGCGAATAGACATCGACAGAACCGTCGTCAGTCGCTCACCTGGTGCGGCGTGAGCGGGCGTAGTCGGCAAGGATCTTCGCGTGATCGAAGGCCAGCTGCGGCAGGGTGTTGTGGGCGGTCACCAGGATCCGTGCGGCATCGTCGCCTGCTCGCGGCTGGCCGCTGGCCTCAGCCAGGTAGACAATGCTGACAGTGTGGCCGCGCGCGTCCCTCGCCGGATCGGAATAGACACCGAGCAGGGATTTCAACTCAACCTCCAGCCCGGTCTCCTCCAACGCCTCACGGCGCGCCGCGTCCTCGACCCGTTCTCCGAGGTCGACGAAACCGCCTGGCAGGGCGAATCCAGGCGGCGGATTTAGTCGTTCGATCAATACGATCGGACGGTCCGGCTGGTCGACCAACTCGATTACCAGGTCGACGGCCAGTGCGGGCGTCAGCGGACGAGACATCGACGGTCCCGACCGCCCCACATCATCCGCCAAAGCCGAACACAAGGTTGGCCGTCAGCACCTGATCGGTCTTGTCGGTGCCCGGCAGTACGTCCGTGTTGTACCGGACCTCGTAGCTCAGCCCGAGCGCCAGGGAGGCGTTCATCTTGACCTCTAGGCTGAGGATATTCTGCAGGAAGGTATTCTCCGATCCGGCCTCCACCAGGAATTTGTCGATGATCTTGGTGGTCTCGGTCAGGGTGTGGGAATAGTCCAGGACGCCACGAATGATGGCATCGTCCTGCTTCTTGCCCGAGGTTCGCAGCTCGGAACTCCGGTAGCCAGCACCGATCTTGCCGTCTAGCTTGGTCGCCTCGTTATCGATGAGCTTGTAGCCATAACCAAGCGTAGCGGTCGCCTGGTAGCTGTAGTCAGTGAACTGGTCGTCCTCGTAGCGAAGCGCCCCGAACACGTAGCTGCGATCCGTCAGCTTGTAGTCCGACTCGCCGCGCAACTCCCAGCGATTGGCCGACGTGATGCCGTCGTTGACCGTACGCAGGATCGAGAAACCGGCGACATGCTTCCAGTGGCCGGTCTCCTTGGTCATGTCGACCTTGCCGTTGATCGTCTCCGTCTCGGTATTGCCGCGCGCAAGCACGCCGCCAAGCTCGCCCTTGCCAGCCCAGTCCGCCTGTGCCGGGCTGGCCACTGCCAGCGCCAGCGCAAGCGCGAGTCCCTTCGTCCAGTACATGTCAATGAATCCTTCTGGTGATTTTTGGGCGCGATAGTCTATCGGCACTGCGACCGGTTAACCACCCGTTCGTGGCCGGGGGCAGGCACGGGATTCCTTGATTCGGCTGAAACTGAACCCATGTAGGCTGGGGAACGACGGAATCATCCGGATGGATATCATGAGCGAAATCGTTATCGAATCGACCGCGCAGACCTTTCAGGCCGAAGTCATCGAGACATCGCACCAGATGCCGGTGCTGGTCGACTTCTGGGCGGAGTGGTGCGGACCTTGCAAGATGCTCGCGCCCACGCTGGAACGCATCGCGGCCGACTACGCTGGTCGCGCGCGCTTGGCCAAGGTCGATACTGAGGCGCATGCAGAGCTGGCAGCGCAACATGGAATTCGCAGCCTGCCCACGTTGCGGCTGTTCCGTCATGGCAAGGCAGTGGACGAGATCATAGGGGTGCAGCCGGACGGCGCCATTCGCGCGATGGTGGAACGATACCTCGAGCGGCCGTCGGACCAGGCTCGTGCCGAGGCCATCCAGCTGCTCTCCGAGGAGCGCGCGCCGGAGGCGGTCCTGCTGCTGGAGAAGGCCTTGCAGGATGACCCGCAGAACGACGGGCTTCGAGTCGAGCTGATCGAGGCGCTGACCCTCGCTGGCCGGACGACCGAGGCGGACCAGTTGTTCGCGGGTCTTCCAGTCCACGCGATCGAATCGCCGCGATTGAAAGTCGTCGAGGCCCGGCTGCAGCTGGCGCGGTCCCTCGTGGATGCGCCCGCAGCTCTTGAACTGGCGCGCAAGATCGAGGGAGATCCGTCCGATCTCAGGTCGATGAATCAGCTCGCGACCCGTGAATTCGGTTCAGGTCAGGTCGAACAGGCGCTGGATCGCTGGATGCAAATTCTGCGTAGTGACCGGAACTTCAGTGACGGGGCGGTGCGCAAGAACCTGCTGGCGGCATTTCAGCTGCTGGAGGGTCGCGACGAACTGGTCCACCACTATCGCAGGCAGATGATGGCGCTGCTGCACTGAATCCGGGGACAGTTTACCTATTTGCCGTGGGGTTCCCGCTTCAGGCTACGCTTCACGTATCGGCAAATAGGTAAACTGTCCCCGCTTATCACGCCGCCGCTTCAGTCTTCAGCCTCTCGGCATCGGCGGCACCGAGATACTGCTCGATCGCGCGCCGCCCCAGGTAGATGAGCGGAATCAGCAGGATGGCCATCGACATCTTGTAGCAGTAGTTCACCGTGCCAACCGCCAGGAACAGGTCGATCGGCCATTGTTGCGGGCCCAGCACGAAGGCGATATAGAGCACCACGAAGCTGTCGACGAGTTGCGAAACTGCCGTCGAGGCGGTCGCACGCAACCAGATCCAGCGCTCGCCGGTCAGAGTCCTTATCCGGTGAAAGATCGCCACGTCGATCAACTGACCGATCAGGAACGCGGTAACCGAGCCTCCAATCGTCCATAAACCCTGGCCGAACGTGGCTGCGAAGGCGGCCTGCATGTCCGGCACCCCGCGCTGGCTCGCCACGCCGACCCACCACGAGGCGGGGACCAGTCCAATTGCAAGGTAAGCGAACAGGAAAGCGTAGGTGATGAACCCAACTGCCAGCCACGAAATGAACCGGACGCCGCGCACTCCGAAGTACTCATTGATGATATCGGTCATGATGAACACGACCGGCCATAGCATTACGCCGGCAGTGAACGAGAGCGAGCCGGATTGTCCGAACAGCCGCCAGTCGAAGGGCGGCAGCCCCAACGTATCCTCGAGTGCGAAAATCTTGACGCCGATGAACTCGGCCATCAGTGCGTTCGTGACGAACAGTCCCGACAGGAGGATGAACAGGCGCGTCGGGCGCGACAATATGGAGGACATGCCCTGCCCTACTCGTCCCGGTGTACCGTGCCTGGGGAAAACGCCGGCAGGCAGATCGCGACATAGCTCGCGCCGTCCGGTGTCGAATAGCGAACCCACTCGCCGGCCGACACGTACAAGGCCTGCCCGGCCGTCACGTCCAGCGTTCCGCCTTCGGCCTCGACGCGCAGTCTTCCGTGCAGCACCAGCGTGTACTCGTCGAACTCCGGGCGCTGCCCGGGCTCGACCCAGCCCGGCGGGCTGGTCATGCGCGCAATGCTGATTGCGGCGGTCGACGTATTGACGCGGCCGACGAATTCCTCGATGCGCTTGGGCCGCGTACCGGCCGAGGGTATTACGGTGGGAGCAGGGATGATTCTGGGCAAGTGGGATCTTCCGCCGGTAACCGGCGGGCAGTATGCCCTGCCAGGAAGAGCCAGCTCAAACGTCGCCGCGGTCGAAGTAGTCCTCGAGGCGCGTAATGGTGTCCGTCTCCCAGCCGGCCTGGACCCCTGCAGGTCCGGATAGCTCGCGGACGTGCGGCCGGATCTGTGCGAGCGCCCGGGCCTCCCAGCCCATGGTGTCGGCCCCCGGCGCGCGTTCCGCGTCTTGTGCTGGCGAATTTCCCGGGAACCGTCCCTTCGGATCCTTCCTGTCGTTCATCGCTCGCTCCCCGCGGCCTGGCCCCGTCCGCCAACGGTACGAGTCGTCGCCCCGGCAGAATGTGATGCAGGTCACAGTCCCGGTCGCACTGATGTTAAGTCAACTCTTGCCCTGGTCGCGCTGGAAGCGAAGCAGCTCGCGCCTGGTACGCTTGTCGGGTCGACCCTCCGTCTGCGGCGCCGCCATCGTCGCAAGTCGGCGCTGCTCGCGAATGCGCTCGCGACGCTCAATACTGGCCGGCGTTTCCCGGTAGCACAGCCTTGCTTCAGTCGCCGGCCCGCGGCGCCTGGGTATGGAACGAACGGCTATGCTGACCACGTCGAATCCGACCGTAACCTCGAGCTGATCCCCCGGCCGGATGACCCGCGCGGGCTTCACGCGCTCCCGGTTGACGTGCACCTTGCCGCCGGCGACAGCCGCGGCCGCCAGCGCGCGGGTCCGGAAGAAGCGTGCGCACCAGAGCCACTTGTCCACCCTGAGTTCGCCACCGCCGTTGTCGTCATCGATGGTCATGCCGCGTTATCCAGCCGACAGGCCGCTCCCCGCCCACTATAATCACGCTTTGCATGAATGGGATAGCTCAAGTGGATCCTTCATTTCTCGATCGACTTGCCGCACAGGGCGCCGAACTTGGCGCGCAAGGATTGTACAAGCGCGAACGCGTCATAGCCTCGGGTCAACAGGCCGTAGTCCGCCTGGAGGACGGTCGCGAGGTCATCAACCTATGCGCCAATAACTACCTCGGTCTGGCCAATCACCCGCTGTTGCGCGAGGCAGCCCACCGTGCAATCGACCGCTACGGCTATGGCATGGCGTCGGTGCGCTTCATCTGCGGCACCCAGACCGTGCACCGCGACCTGGAGGAGAAACTCTCGGCCTTTCTCGGGACCGACGACACGATCCTGTACTCGTCCTGCTTCGATGCTAATGGCGGCTTGTTCGAGACCCTGACGGCGGAGAACGACGCCATCATCTCGGACGCGCTGAACCACGCCAGCATCATCGACGGCATCCGCCTGTCGAAGGCGCGACGCCTGCGCTACGACAACCGCGACATGGGCAAGCTGGAGGATTGCCTGAAGCAGTCACTCGATGCCCGCAGCCGGTTGATCGTCACCGACGGCGTCTTTTCCATGGACGGCACGATAGCCCCGCTCGCGGAGATCTGCGACCTCGCCGAAAGGTATGCCGCGATCGTCGTCGTCGACGACTCACACGCCACCGGATTCATGGGCGCGCAGGGTCGCGGAACGCATGAGCACTACGATGTCCTGAAACGGGTCGACATTCTCACTGGCACCCTCGGCAAGGCGCTCGGTGGAGCAAGCGGCGGTTACACTTCAGGTCGACGCGAGGTCGTTGAGTGGCTGCGGCAGCGCTCACGCCCCTATCTGTTCTCCAATTCGATCGCTCCGATGGTGGCCGCGACGACGCTCAGGGTGCTGGACCTGCTCGACACGATGCCGGAGCTGCGCTCGCGGCTGTGGGAAAACACCAGTTACTTCCGCGAATGCATGCAGGCGCTGGGCTTTAGCCTGGTGCCGGGCGAGCACCCGATCATCCCTGTCATGCTGGGCGAAGCGCCGCTGGCGGTGCGCATGGCCGAGCGGCTGCTCGAACTGGGCGTATACGTGATCGGCTTTTCCTTCCCCGTGGTGCCGCTCGGCAAGGCACGTATCCGTACGCAGATGAGCTCGGGGCACACACGCGAGCAGCTCGACCGCGCGCTTGAGGCATTTGCAACCGCCGGGCGCGAGCTCGGCGTCATCCGTTGAGGTCGCAATGAAGGCATTGGTCAAGGCAGAGAGCGCGCCGGGCATCTGGATGCGCGACATCGACCCGCCCCGGGTCGGGCACAACGACGTACTGATCCGCATGAAGAAGACCGCCATCTGCGGAACCGACATCCATATCTACAACTGGGACGCCTGGGCACAGAAGACGATCCCGGTGCCTATGCAGGTCGGGCATGAGTACTGCGGCGAAATCGTGGAAGTAGGCAGCGAGGTGGTCGGTTTCGTACCCGGCGACCGTGTCTCCGGCGAGGGCCACATCACCTGCGGCCACTGCAGAAATTGCCGAGCCGGCCGCCGTCACCTGTGCCGGAACACGACCGGTGTAGGCGTCAACCGCCCAGGTTGTTTTGCCGAGTTCATGGTCCTGCCGGCCTCCAACGTATTCAAGCTGCCAGCCTCGATCACCGACGAAATCGCATCGATTCTCGACCCACTCGGCAACGCGACCCATGCGGCGCTATCGTTCGACCTGGTCGGCGAGGACGTGCTGATCACTGGCGCCGGTCCGATCGGCATCATGGCGGTGGCCATCGCGCGCCACGTCGGTGCACGCCATGTGGTTATTACCGACGTGAACGACTACCGGCTGGACCTGGCCCGCAAGATGGGCGCCACTCGCGCACTTAATGTCTCACGCGAGTCCGTGTCCGGCGCAATGCAGGGCCTGGGCATGGAGGAAGGTTTCGACGTCGGATTGGAGATGTCCGGTAACCCGACAGCTTTCCGCGACCTGCTCAAGTCCATGCACCACGGCGGCCGCGTTGCGCTGCTAGGCATTCCGCCGAGCGACGTTGCCATCGACTGGAACGAAGTAATCTTCAAGGGACTCGTCATCAAGGGCATCTATGGCCGCGAGATGTTCGAGACCTGGTACAAGATGGCGGCGATGCTGCAAAGCGGGCTAGACATCAGCCCGATCATCACGCATCGCTTTGCCATCGAAGACTACCAGCGTGCCTTCGAGATCATGAACAGTGGCCGCTCCGGAAAGGTCATCCTTGACTGGGCTGCCTGAGACTCAATCGACCCGGCAGGGACACCAATAAAGCGGCCGACCTCCCTTGCCAAGTTCCAGCAGCTGCTCGACTTCCGTGACGACAGAGTCGGGCACCGGCCAGCGGGGCAGCGTCAGCTTGAAACCCGTCCAGCTGAGCGTGTCCGCGGCCAAGACGCGCAGCCGAAGTGCCAGCGCCTCCTGCCAGGTGAGCTCGGGAGTCATCCACTTCACGCCGTGTTCTTCGGGAAGCTGGCCCAGCTTGGCGGCGGCTTCGATTGCGTCCTGCAGACTGCCAAACTCATCCACCAACCCGGCGGTCTTCGCGTCGGCGCCCGACCAGACCCTTCCCTGCGCAATACTGTCGATCTCCTCGAAGGGCCGCTCGCGCTCGGCGGCGACCATCCCCACGAACTGTCGGTAGTAGTGTTCGATGCTTGACTGCAGCACCATCGCCAGCTGCGGATTGAGGTCCCGGTCGATCCGGCCAGCACCTGCCAAATCGGTCGTGCCGAGTCCGTCGGAGGTGACGCCGATTCTGGCGAGCGTCCTCTCGAAGGTGGGGAACATGGCGTAGACGCCGATCGAGCCAGTAATGGTCGTCGGCGCGGCAAAGATCCTGTCCGCCGGCGCCGCGATATAGTAGCCACCCGAGGCAGCGATCGACGACATGGATGCCACGACCGGCTTGCCGGCCTCCTGCAGGGCGTCGATTTCGCGGCGAATCATTTCCGAAGCGAACATGCTGCCGCCGGGGCTATCGATGCGCAGTACCACCGCGCCAATGGAATCGTCGTAGCGCAATTCACGCAGCAATTCGGACAGTGTCGCCCCGCCCACAGTGCCCGGCGGCTGCTTGCCGTCAAGTATCTCTCCCGACGCCACCACGACGCCGACGTTCTGATCCTCGCTCTTGTGCAGTGCGCGCTCCGAACGCAGCACCGTGAAGTAGGGTCGCCAGTCCACCGAGGGGTAACTGTGCTCGGCCTCGTCTACACCCGCCTCCTCGCTGACGATTTCATCGAACTGTTCGCGTGTCTTGAGCCCGTCCACCAGGCCGCGGGCGAACGCATACTGCGCGAGGTCGCCGTCTACCTCGCGGACGCCGGGCCCGGCATTGTCAGCGTAATCCTGCAGGGCCTGCGGTTCGACCCCGCGCGCCTGGGCCACGCCAGATTTCCACGCGTCCCATAGCGAGTTCACCCAGACGCCGGCTTCCTCGCGATCCTCGGGCGACATGTCGCTGCGGGTGAAGGTGTCGGGCGCCGACTTGTGCGTGCCGACCTTGAATACATGGACGTCCACGCTCAGCTTGTCAGCGGTACCCTTCAGGTACTGGCGGAAATAACCAAAGCCTTCGATGATGACCGTACCGTGGGGATCAAGATAGACCTCGTCGGCGTGCGCCGCCAGGAAGTATTGTCGCTGATCGAACCAAACACCCCAGGCAAACACCTTCTTGCCCGAGTCGCGGAAGGCATCGATGGCGCGAGCCAGGTCCTGCAGTGCCGGCAGACCGGCGCGCTCAAGAGCACCCAGATCCAGCACCATGGCGCTGATCCGCTCGTCATCGGCCGCAGCCTCGATCACGTCGAGCAGGTCCTGAAGTCGTGTCTCGGGCCGGCCTTCACCGCTCACGTCGCGCCAGGCTCGATCGAGTGGATCGCCCGACAACTCGTCGACAATGCGTCCCTCGGGAGACAGGACCAGTGCGGCGTCACTTGGCAGGAACGGCAGTGACGAGCGCGTGGCGGCGAGCAGAATGCCGAAAAGGAACAGCAGCAGTATGAAGTGCATGACCTTCCTGGCACCGTCGAGGAAGTGCCATAGGCCCCTGAGGAACGCTCGGATCGCGCGGAAGACAACCATATTGGACCGTCCTTGAAGCTGTCGCAGCTGCGGCTCGCCGATAGTCTACCGGGGCGGGAACCCCGACGCAGTGCAGCTACTGTCGCAAAAAGAACTCGGGGCCCTCACGGGCCCCGATCCACAGGAATCTGAACGGCAGATCAGCTCGTCAGCCGATCTTCTCCTCAATTCGGGCGGACCTGCCCGAACGATCGCGGAGGTAGTAGAGCTTGGCACGGCGAACGTTGCCACGACGCTTCACCTTGACGTCCACCAGCGCCGGGCTGTGCGCCTGGAAGACGCGCTCGACGCCCTCGCCATGCGAAATCTTGCGCACGGTGAATGAACTGTTGAGGCCCCGATTCTTGCGCGCGATCACCACGCCTTCATAGGCCTGGACACGCTCGCGATCCCCTTCCTTGACCTTGACCTGCACGACGACGGTGTCCCCCGGTCCGAAGGCCGGTAATTCGCGGGTCGCCGCCCGCGCCTCGATGTCCTGAACGATCTTGCTCATGGCTCTTTTCCCGCTGTCGAATCAATCCACGCTACCGGGCGGCTCGACTCCCACCTCGGCGCAATACTCCTCGAGAAGCCTGCGCTCCTCGTCATTCAAGCGGCGCTGCCCAAACAGCGCTGGCCGTCCCTGCCATGTTCGCCCCAGCGCCTGCTTGAGACGCCAGCGCCGGATCTCCTCATGATGCCCGCCCTGCAGCACCTCGGGGACCCGCAATCCTTCCCATTCCTCCGGCCGCGTGTAATGCGGCCAGTCCAGCAACCCGTCCGAAAACGAGTCTTGCCGGGCGGAGGCCTCGTCACCCAGCACGCCGGGAACAAGCCTGGCCACGACATCCATCACAACCAGCGCCGGCAGCTCGCCGCCAGACAGCACGTAGTCGCCGATCGACAGCTCTTCGTCCACCAGGGAGTCCAGAACGCGCTGGTCCACCCCCTCGTAGCGACCCGCCACCAGCACGAGCCCGGGAAGCTCTGCGAAGCGCCTCGCGACCGCCTGGTCGAAAGGTCCGCCCCGCGCGCTCAACCCGACCACCCAGCTACCCTCGGGCGACCTGGCCCTGGCAGCCCTGATCGCGGCTGCCAGCGGCTCCGGCTTCATCACCATTCCGGGCCCACCACCGTACGGCCGATCGTCCACCGTACGATGCACATCAAGCGTGTGGGATCGTGGGTCCTCCGTTTCGACCCGCAACAGGCCACGGGAAACCGCTCGTCCCACGACCCCGACTTCGAGGTAGGCCTGGATCAGGCCCGGGAACAGCGTTACCACTTCAAAGCGCAACGCCGCCAACCTAGAAGTCCGGATCCCAATCGACCACGATGCGTCCTGCTTCGAGATCGACCCGCTTCAAGCAACTCGGCACCAGCGGCAACCAACGCTCCCGCTCACCCAGCACGACCATCACCGGGTTGGCGCGCGTCTCGACGAAGTGATCGAGCCGACCCAACTTGTGTCCCTCGGTCGTGACCACCTCAAGCCCCTCGAGGTCCGCCAGGTAGTACTGGCGATCGCCCGCCGGCGGCAATTCGCTGCGAGGCACACTGATTTCTCCGTGAACCAACGCCGCCGCCGCGTTCCGGTCGCTGACGCCGTCGAGCCGCGCCACGACCAGGTCTCCATGCCGCCGGCCTTCGACGGGCCTCAGTATTCTCGGACCTGCGCCCGGCACGACCACGCGCCACTCGCGGTACCGGAGAATGCCCTCTGCCGGCTCGGTGTAGGACTTCACCTTCACCCAGCCTCTTACTCCAAATGGGCCAGCCAGCCTGCCAAGCACAACGACCGGCCCGACCGGTCCCGACGGATCACCCGTCATGGGCCGGCTAGTCATTACGACGTCAGGCGTTCACAACCTGCTTGCGGTAAGCCGTCACGAGTGCGCGTACGCGATCAGACATCTGCGCGCCCGTACCCGTCCAGTGATCGATGCGAGCGAGATCGAGCTCGATCTTCCTGTCCAGCTTACGAGCTACCGGGTTGAAATATCCGACCTGCTCGAGCACCGGGCCGCCCTGCCGCTTTCGGCTGTCCGCGACGACGACGTGATAGAACGGCGCATTGCGACCGCCACGACGCGTCAATCGAATCGTCACCATCGAATCTGTCCTCAGGAATCTTAAGGCCACGCGCACCCCCGGGTGCGCACAGTTGGCTGGCCGGATCTAGCCGCCCGCCAAAGAGCCGCACATGCTACCCAAAATTGGCCAAAAGTTAAATAGTTACGGTTGACGGCCGTCCTGGATCAGCGCGGCCGGGGAAATCCACCTTGCGCCCCACCGGGAAACCGTCCGCCGAGGCCACGCATCAGCTTGCGGATACCGCCACCCTTCAATTTCTTCATCATCCGTTCCATCTCGGTGAACTGCTTGAGCAGGCGGTTTACCTCCTGGACCTGCACACCCGATCCGGCGGCAATGCGGCGCTTGCGCGACCCGTCCAGGATCCCCGGCCGGCGCCGCTCCCTGGGGGTCATGGAGTCGATAATCGCCATCTGGCGCCGGATCTGCCGTTCATCCACTTGTGCAACCCCACCAGCGGGCAGCATCCCAGCTGGCAGTTTGTCCATTATCCCGGCCAGCCCCCCCATGCCCTGAAGCTGCTCGAGCTGCTCACGAAGGTCGACCAGGTCGAACCCGCCCTTACTCAGCTTGTCGGCGAGCTTTTTTGCCTTGTCCTGATCGACCTGGGACTGGACCTGTTCCACGAGGGAGACGACGTCCCCCATGCCCAGGATCCGCGAGGCCACCCGCTCGGGGTGGAACGTCTCTAGCGCCTCGGTTTTCTCGCCCACACCGAGGAAAAGGATGGGCTTGCCAGTGACATGACGGACCGACAGCGCCGCACCGCCACGGGCGTCGCCGTCCGCCTTGGTCAGGATGACGCCAGTGAGCGTAAGTGCCTCGTTGAAGGCACGCGCAGCATTTACGGCGTCCTGGCCCGCCATGCTGTCCACGACGAAGAGCCGCTCCAACGGCTCGATCGCGGCATCGACTGCGCGTACCTCCTCCATCATCGCTGCATCGACGTGCAGCCGACCGGCCGTGTCGACGATCACAACGTCGTGGCCGTGCCGTCGGGCGTGCTGAACCGCAGAGCGCGCGATATCGACGGGGGGCGTGGTGTCCTCTGCGGCGAAGTAGTCCGCGCCCACCTGGTCTGCGAGCCGCTCGAGCTGCGTCATGGCAGCAGGCCGATGCACGTCGGTACTGGCCAGCAGAACCCGTTTCTTCTTCGTTTCGGACAGGTGGCGGGCCAGCTTGGCGGCGGTCGTCGTCTTGCCAGCGCCCTGGAGACCGGCCAGGAGCACGACGACCGGCGGCTGGGCGCGCAGATTCAGTCCCTGGGCCGGCTCCCCCATGACCCGAACCAGCTCGTCGTGGATGATCTTGACGAAGACCTGTCCCGGAGTAACGCTCCGGGCAACCTCCGCCCCCAGCGCGCGCGACCTGACCGCGTCGGTGAAGGCCTTGACCACCGGCACCGCGACGTCCGCTTCAAGCAGCGCCATGCGCACCTGCCTTAAGCTGTCGGCAATGTTTTCGTCGGTCAGACGACCACGCCCACGCATCGCGTTGACGGTGCTGGAAAGGCGGTCGGTCAGTGTCTCAAACATCCCAGCGGTGCCCTCAAGTCGGATTTCGGTCGGCCCCGGGTAACTGGCCCGCCCGTGGGGTCCGCGATTATAGGCCCTGCGTACCGGGCCGGCGTTGCCGTACAATTGCCGCGAACGTCCTCGGCGGAATCAGCGTGTACGGATCAGTCGTCATCGGACTCTACCTCGTGGCCGCGGGCTTCGCGGCGTGGACCGCCTGGCGCGGCCCCGGCCGTGTCGCCGCGGCTGGCGCCTACCTGGCGGCCCTGTCGGTGCTCGCGCACCTCGGCTGGCTTTCCACTACGATTCGCGCCGAGACCGGCTTTGCGCTTGACATCGCCGACAGCCTCTCCCTATTCGGCCTGGTGGTCGGGGCAATCGGCGCCCTGCTCGCGTTTCGCAGCAACTTCCGTGCGCCAGCCGCCATCCTGCTGGCTACAGCAGGCGCCCTCTCCCTGGGCACCGGCAGCATGTCGACGATCCGCGAGGTCACCGACCCGGGCTGGCCGCTGTCGGCGCATATCACACTCTCGGCTCTGGCCTTTGGCCTGCTGGCCACAGCCGCGGTCCTCGCCATCGTGCTGGCAGCCCAGGAAGCCAACCTCCGCAGCCGTCGTCCGGCCAAGTGGCTCGCGGCGTTGCCGGCGATGGAGAGCATGGAGCACGCAGTATTTACCGTACTGACCCTTGGTTTCGTCGCCCTGTCGGCGACCCTGCTGATCGGCGCGCTGTTCATCACGGACCTGTTCGGCCAGCGCCTGGTACACAAGGTGACTCTGGCACTGGTCGCTTGGGCCATTTTCGGTGTGCTGCTGGTCGGGCGCTACCGTTTCGGCTGGCGCGGCCGCAAGGCGCGGCGCCTGGTGCTGTCGGGCTTCGTGGTGCTGGCCATGTCCTACTTCCTGACCAAGTTCATCCTCGAGGTCCTGCTCGACCGGCACTGGGGCTGAGACAATCGCCGCCTTGACTCCAGCACGCAGCGCTTGCTGGAATGCGGGGTACGTGGCCACACGATCCCCCCGATTTGAGTAGCCTGCCCTTCAGTCCCGCTGCCGCGGCAGTGCTGGTCGCCAGCCTGGCGTCGCTGCTGGCGTTGCTCGAGGCGGCGCTGACGGGGCTCTCTCGTGGCGTCGCCCCTGCTGCGGCCAGGCACTGGGCGCCGCGGCTGGGCGGTGCAACGGACGCCACCCGTATGCGTCGCGCCGGTGCGTCAATTCGCCTGTTGCTGCTCGTTGCAATCTTGTTGCTTGCCGCAGGCTATGGCGCCGCCGGCGAGGCGCTGCCGGGTGTCGTGGCAGCAGCGGCACTGGGCCTGCTGCATCTGGTGGAGCAGCAGGGCCGACTGCGCCTTTTCGGCGCCAGGGCACCGTGGCTGGCCGCGGGATGGTCAATCGTGCTCAGACCGATCGCCAGGCTCATGTCGGCCAATCGCAACGAGCGCGAGCCGAACGATGCATCGGTCGCGGGCGCCCTGGAGGACATGGCCGATCTGCTGGCAACAGCACCCGAAGATCGCCAGCAGATGGTCCAGGCGCTGCTGAGCCTCGAGCAGTCCACCGTCGAGGACATCATGGTTCCGCGTAGCGACGTCATCGGCGTCGACCTGAGGTCGGACTGGGATCAGATCCTCGACCTTCTGATCCGTACGCCGCATACGCGGCTGCCACTATACGACGGCGACCTGGAACGCGTCATTGGCGTCGTACACATGAAACGTATCGCCAATGAACTGGCGGCTAACCGTCTCAGCCGCGAGCGGCTGCGCGAAATAGCGACCCAGCGCGATGCATTGTTCGTCCCGGAGGGCACCACGCTGCAGCAGCAACTGATCGCGTTTCGAAAACTCAGGCGCCGCATCGGCTTCGTGGTCGACGAGTATGGCGACGTACTGGGACTGGTCACCCTCGAAGACATCCTCGAGGAGATCGTCGGAGAATTCACGACACAGCCGGGCTCACTGAGTCGCGACGTACTGCCGCAGGATGACGGGAGCTACGTGATCGCCGGCGGAGCGGCGGTACGGACGGTGAACCGAATGCTCGGCTGGGACCTGCCAACCGACGGACCGCGCACCATTTCGGGACTGATTGTCGAGCACCTCGAGACCATCCCCGAGGCAGGTACCAGCCTCAAGCTGGGAGATCACACGGTCGAGGTGCTGCAGATCGCCGACAATACGGTCCGGACCGCGCGGGTATGGCCCGCGATTAGCCACTGAGCCGGTCTGAGCCTGCAGGCGCCGGCCTACCTGAGCGCTCCGACCGCCTCGACCAGGCGTCCGACGCCAATGACGTCCATCCCCTCGATGCCCGCGCGCGGCAGATTGGCTCGTGGCACCACGGCCCTGCGGAACCCGTGCTTGGCGGCTTCGCGCAACCGTTCCTCACCGAACGGCACTGGCCGAATCTCGCCCGCAAGCCCGACTTCACCAAAGCAGACGAGGTCCTGCGCGAGCGCCTTGCCCTCGAGGCTCGAGAGCGCGGATGCCAGCACCGGCAGGTCAGCCGCGGTCTCACCTAGCCGCACGCCGCCGACCACGTTCACGAACACATCGTGACCGTGCAGGGCGACGCCGGCGTGCCGATGCAGCACCGCCAGCAGCATGGCGACCCGGTTACCCTCGAGTCCGACCGCAACCCGACGTGGATTGGTGGCGTGGCTAGGGTCCACGAGCGCCTGCACCTCGAT
The DNA here is from genome assembly GCA_024642505.1 of Gammaproteobacteria bacterium. Lineage (GTDB taxonomy): Bacteria > Pseudomonadota > Gammaproteobacteria > Steroidobacterales > Steroidobacteraceae > SG8-30. Next base: position 39,226 of record JAHEAZ010000001.1, on the reverse strand, counting down.
CAGCATCTGGCGGGTTCCCTCGCGCGCGACCGTCACCACCGACCCCGCCACCGGCTCCTCGTGGCGCGACAGAAAGATGGCGGAAGGATTGCGCACTTCCTTGAGGCCCTGCTCGCCCATGGCAAAGACGCCGATTTCGTTGGCGGCTCCAAACCGGTTCTTGACCGCGCGAATGACGCGGTAGCGGCTGCCCGAGTCGCTTTCGAAGTACAGCACGCAGTCGACCATGTGCTCGAGGACCCGGGGACCGGCAATGACTCCCTCCTTGGTGACGTGGCCAATCAACAGCACTGCCGTGCCGGTCCGCTTGGCGTACCCAACGAGCCTGGCGGCGGATTCGCGCAGTTGCGCAACCGAGCCCGCAGCCGATTCAACAGACTCCGCGGTCATGGTCTGGATCGAATCGATTACCAGCACCCTGGCCGACGCCGCTGCGGCCTGTGCGAGCACCTGCTCGACCGAGGTCTCCGCCAGCAGCTTAAGCGGCGCGCCAGCGATACCGAGTCGTTGCGCACGAAGGCCGACCTGGCGCACGGACTCCTCGCCCGTCGCGTAGAGGACCGGGGTCGCTGACGCCAGTGCCGCTCCGGCCTGCAGCAGCAAGGTCGACTTGCCGATTCCCGGCTCGCCGCCGATCAGGGCCACCGACCCAGTGACCAGTCCGCCACCCAGGACGCGATCGAACTCGCCCAGGCCGGTGGGCAACCTGGGAGCATCCTCGGAAACGATTTCGGCGAGGCCACGCGGAGCTGCGTCCGCCAAGGCCGGGCGCTCGATTCCGGATCGCCGTGATGCGGCCGGCGGGTGGTAGGCGCTTAACGTGTTCCACTCGGCGCAGGAAGGGCATTGACCCTGCCATCGCGGTGACTCGTTGCCACAACTGGAGCAGACGAAAACTGTACGCAGCTTGGCCATCAGTGGAGCGGGCTTCCGGGGGACGCCGGATGCTAGCACGGGGGCTTCCCAGACTGCGGCGTGGTTCAAGAATTCGCACGCAAGACCTTGAAATACACGCATGAAAGGTTCCGGCTGGATCTCTGGCCGTTTATGATCCGCGGATGAAAGTCAAGTCCGTGAACTCGCTCTCATGACGGCGGAGTCGTATCTGGGCCGTTGGCTCCGTGGCGCGCCTGACAGCAGCCCAGGCTCCACGCAGGAGGCCTTTTCCGGCCTTATGCCCGAGCTCCGACAGCCGCTGGAGGTCGCACTCGCCAATGGCGGGACGGGCCTGCGGTCCCGCGTCTCGCTCAAGCCGGGACAAGCCTTCGCTCATTACCACGTCGAGCGCGAACTCGGACGCGGAGCCATGGCCGCGGTCTATAGGGCCCGTGACGATCGGGATGAGCGGGTCGTGGCACTGAAGATCCTCTCGCTCGGTGAGGACTGGCCTGAGGACAGGCTGGAGGAGGCCAAGCTACGGCTTTTGCGGGAGGCCGAAGCCACTTCGACCCTGCAGCACCCTGACATCGTCAGCACCTACGAGGCGGGCGAACATGATGGCAGGGTCTACCTGGCGATGGAGTTGGTCGAGGGCGTCAGTCTCGCCACCCACACCTATGAAGGGCGGCTGCTGCCGCCACGAATGGCAACCGAGATGTGCGCCCGGGTCGCAGCCGCCTTGCACTACGCGCACCAGCGCGGGGTGGTGCATCGCGACGTCAAGCCTGCCAATATCGTATTTGACCAGCACAGCCGGCGCATACGCATCATGGATTTTGGGGTGGCACGCTTTGCCGACAGTCACGCAACCCGGACCGGGATCGTTCTCGGTTCTCCGTCGTACATGGCGCCGGAACAGCTGGACGGCCGCCGGGTGACCGGCAGCTCGGACCAGTTCTCGCTGGGCGTTTCGCTGTTCCAGTTGCTGACCGGAATGCTGCCGTTTCGCGCGGATTCTATGCCGGGCCTGATGAAGTCGATCGCAACGCTCGCTCCCCCACCGCTAAGGAGCATCCGCCCCGACCTTCCCGACACGCTGGGGGAGGCGCTGGAGCGTGCGCTGCAAAAGGACCCGGACGCCAGGTTCGGCTCGGCGTCCGAATTGTCGCTGGCATTGCACGACTGCGGTCGAAGCATCGACCCGGCGCTGCGCTGACATGAACCGCTATATTTCCCTTAAGGGCAAGATTCGCGCGGTCGGCGTGACGGACACCGGCAGGGTACGCGAGCACAACGAAGATGCCATCGCCTGGGACCCCGAGATCGGCCTGTTCGTTCTGGCGGATGGCATGGGCGGCTACAACGCCGGCGAGGTGGCCAGCGGCATCGCCGTGAAGACAATCATGAACCTGGTGCGCGAAGCCTTCGCCGTGCAGGACCTTTCGGGCACGGACAAGGCCTCCGGTCTAAGCCGCCCGGCGATTATTCTCCGCGACGCCATTTCGCGGGCGAACAAGATCATCCACCAGACTTCAAAGACCCAGGAGCAGTGCGAGGGCATGGGGACCACCGTAGTCGCCGGGCTCCTGCACGACAACCGGGTGATCATCGCGCACGTTGGCGACTCACGGATGTACCGACTCAGGGCCGACCGGTTTGAACAGGTCACCATGGACCATTCGCTGCTGCAGGAGTTGGTCGATCGGGGTTTCTACACCCCGGAAGAGGCGCAGCGGGTAACGAACAAGAACTATGTGACCCGTGCACTCGGCGTCGAGCCTACCGTCGATGTAGAGATAACCGAGCAGCCTGTCCACAAGGGCGATTTTCTCGTGCTCTGCTCCGACGGCTTGACTGATATGGTTGAAGATGAGGATATTCACTTAACTATCAGCACCTTCAGTGCTAATCTTGACACCGTTGCTAAGCAACTGGTGCAGCTTGCAAACGACAACGGGGGCCGGGATAACATTTCGGTCATGCTCACCCAGGTGACCGAGCCGTTCCCTGCCAGAAAAGGCATACTTGACAGAATATTGGGCTGGTTCGGCTAACCGGCGACGAGGATCGTTATGGCGCGCTTGATTCTGAGTCTCGATGGTTCAGTACTCGCTGAGTACAACATGACGAAAGAGCGGTACACGCTGGGCCGCCTGCCTGACAACGACGTGCGCGTGGACAACGCCGCCGTCAGTGGTCACCACGCCCTGATCATCAACATCCTCAACGACTCATTTCTTGAGGACCTGAACAGCACCAACGGCACGTACGTCAACGGCAAGCTGATCAAGAAGCACGCACTGCAGCATGGTGACGTAATCACGATCGGCCACCACCACATGCGTTTTGTCGACAGCCAGGTCGAGGACGACGACCAGGACGAGTTCGAGAAGACGATGGTGATCGGTCCCGGGCAGGTCAGCGAGGAGCGACTGCGGGCGGCCGTCACCCCTGCACCTGGGGCTCCTGCCGCCGCACCCGCCGCGGCCGCGCAGCGCCAGCCGATTGCGACCGCCAAGCTTCAGGTCCTTTCGGGTCAGTTCGCCGGACGCGAACTCGAATTGACCAAGGCCCTGACTACCCTGGGCAGGCCGGGCATCCAGGTGGCCGCGATTGCGCGTCGCGCCGATGGCTACTCGATCGTGCATGTCGAGAGCGCCAAGCCTGGTGAGTTCCCCCTGGTCAACGGTGAGCCGACCGGGCCCCAGGCACGGCGGCTGCTGGACAACGATGTGATCACGCTCGCTGGCGTGAAAATGGGGTTTTTCGAGGGCTAGCTCGGTCAGGACGCCCGCAGCGACTCCACCACCCTCAAGAGACGGGCGCGCGCCTCGCCGCCAACCTGTTGCAGGACGGCATCCGAGCCGAGGTCCCCGATCGTCATCATCATCTCCGGGTCAGCGATCCGTACCAGGCTCGTGTCGGCACTCGCTGCCTCGACAGTAACATTGCAGGGCAGCATCATCCCGACCTCGCCGCGCGCGGACAGAGCCTTGTGCGCGAGTTGCGGATTGCAGGCGCCGAGGATCACATAGGGCCGGAAATCCGCCCCGATCTTCTGCTTCAGGGTATCGTGAACGTCGATGCGGGTCAGCACCCCGAATCCCTCGTTCTTGAGTGCCTCGGTCACGCGCACGATCGCCGCGTCAAATGAAAGGGGTAGGTTCGCTTCGAAGCCCAGCTCGGCGGCCATGTCGGAACTCCTTTTGTGCCGGATTCGAGGGTACAAACAATTGCGCGGCACGGTCCAGACGGAAAACCCGGCCCCACCTGCCGTCATGAGGTTCAGCGTACGTCGAGGTGCACCCGCTGGCTCACGCCGCAGATGAGTTCGTAGGGTATCGTCCCGGCGGCGCGTGCGACGTCCTCGACCGGCACGCCCGGACCCCACAGGATCACCGGATCGCCCACCGTGACCCGAGGTAAATCAGTTGCGTCGATGGCAATCATGTCCATCGATACACGGCCTACCAGCGACGCGCGGTGAGCGCCGATCAGCACCGCCGTTCCGGAAGCTGTATTCCTGGGGTAGCCGTCGCCATAACCGGCGGCGGCAATTGCCAACCGCGTCGGTCGCGTGGCAGTCCAGTCGCCACCGTATCCAACCAGTTCACCCGCATCGACCTGTTTGACCGCAATTACACACGTCACCAACGTCATTGCCGGGCGGAGCCCGAGCGATCCGGCATCGCGATCCTGTAGTGGCGATACGCCATAGAGCATCAATCCCGGCCTGACCCAGTCAGCCCGGGCATGCTCGAAACCGATCAGGCCGGCCGAGTTTGCGATGCTGCGCTCACCAGGAATGCCCTCCACAAGCCGGTCGAACAAGGCCAGTTGCGCATTCGTGCTGGCGCCGTCCCGGGCGTCAGCGCTGGCCAGGTGCGTAACCAAGGTCAGCGGCTTGGCGACGGCATCGCAGGCACCCAGGCGCGAAAGCGCGGCCGCCACTTGCGGCGGCTTGAAGCCGAGTCTGTTCATGCCGGTATCGATCTTGAACCACACGCGGAACGGCCGATCGCCGCGATGTGCCTCCAGTAGTGCGAGCTGCTCCGGTTCGTGCACCATGATCTCGAAGTCATGATCGGCTGCCTGGCGCAGCTGTTCGGCACTGAAGACACCTTCCAGCAACACGACACGATGCCTCAGCCCGGCGGCGCGCAGGGCGATGCCCTCCTCGAGTCGCGCTACCGCGAATCCGTCGGCGCCCGCCAGGGCAACCGCGGTCGGCACGATTCCGTGTCCGTAGGCATTGGCCTTGATGACAGCAAGCACCCTGGAGCGGGGTGCGAGGTGCCGCACGCGTCCGAGATTGTGGCGTAGCGCGGCGGTATCAACGATCGCGCGGATGACAGGCGTCATGCCGCGCTCAGAACACGCCTTCGCCGTAGGACTCAGCCACCAGGTTCTCGAAGCGCGTGTATTCACCCAGGAAAGTAAGGTGCACCTCCCCGACCGGGCCGTTACGTTGCTTGGCGATGATGATGTCGGCGATGCCCTTGCGGGTCGTGTTTGGCTCGTACACTTCCTCGCGGTAGATCATCATGATCACGTCCGCGTCCTGTTCGATAGCACCCGATTCCCGCAGGTCCGACATTACCGGCCTTTTCTCGGTGCGCTGCTCGACGCTTCGGTTGAGCTGGGATAGTGCGATCACCGGCACCTGAAGCTCCTTGCCAAGTGCCTTGAGGCCCCGCGAAATCTCCGAAATCTCCGTCGCACGATTCTCCTTGGTGCCAGACACCTGCATGAGCTGCAGGTAGTCCACCACGATGAGACCGAGCCCCTTCTCGCGCTTGAGCCGTCGCGCTCGGGCCCGGATTTCGGTGGGAGTAAGTGCCGGCGTCTCGTCCACGAACAGCGGCGCCTCGGACAGCTGCGCGATGGCGCCGTTGATCCGCGACCAGTCCTCGTCCGAACACCGACCGGTGCGCAAATGCCCCTGGTTGACCCGGCCCAGCGAGGAAATCATTCGCAGCGTCAGTTGTTCGGCCGACATCTCCATCGAGAATACCGCCGTCGGAACGCCTTTTCCGATCGCGGCGTTCTCGGCGATATTCACCGCCAGCGTCGTCTTGCCCATCGACGGGCGGCCGGCAATGACGACCAGGTCTCCTGGTTGCAGGCCCGTGGTCATGCGGTCCAGGTCCGTGAAGCCAGTTGCGACGCCGGTCAGCTGACCCGGGTTCTGATGCAGGGAGTCGAGCCTGTCTACCGTCGCCGGCAGGATTTCCTTCACGGACTGGAAGCCGGTTCGGGAGCGGGTGCCGCGTTCCGCAATCTCGAATACGCGCCGCTCGGCCTCGTCGACAAGCTCGGTCGCCGTGCGGCCACTGCTCTCGAGCGCCGAAGAAGCGATCTCTCCACCCGCCGCGATCAGCTGCCTGAGGATCGCGCGCTCCCGGACGATCTCGGCATAGCTACGTACATTGGCCGCGCTGGGCGTATCTCGAGCCAGTGTGCCAAGGTAGGCAAGGCCGCCGGTCTCATCGGACAGCCCCTTGCGCTCCAGGTGTTCCGAAACCGTCACTGCATCACAGGGACCACGACGCTCGACTACCTCGGCTACCGCCTCAAAGATCAGCCGGTGATCGCGCCGATAGAAGTCGGCTGCCGAAACGATATCGGCGACGGCATCCCATGCATTCGAGTCCAGCATGAGGCCACCCAGCACCGCCTGCTCCGCCTCGACAGAGTGAGGCGGCATGCGGATCGCGTCGGTGCCGCCACGATCGACACTACGGGGCCGGGTTGGAGCCACTGCCATAACTGGACCTGTGCGGGCCCCAGCGGCCCGCTTGTGGACCGAGTTTACTCCTCGGCGACGATAGTCACAGGCAGGCTGACATCCACGTCAGCGTGCAGGTGCAGGGTGACGACGTGCTCACCCACCATGCGCAGCGGCCCGCCCGGCAGGCGAACTTCGGAACGCTCAATTTCCTGGCCAGCAGCCTTGCAGGCCTCGGCGATGTCGGCAGTGCCGATCGACCCGAACAGCTTTCCTTCGTTGCCGGCCTTGGCCGTCATCGTCAGGGTGAAGCCCTCGAGAATGGCCGCACGCGCCTGCGCGCCGACCAGATCACCAGCCGCCTTGGCCTCGAGCTCGACGCGGCGTGCCTCGAATGCGGCTATATGCTCGGGGGTCGCAACGGTCGCCTTGCCGCTCGGTAGCAGGTAATTGCGTCCAAATCCCGACTTGACCGTGACCCGGTCGCCGATGTTGCCAAGGTTGGCAACCTTCTGCAGGAGGATTACTTCCATGATTGCACCGTCTCTGTCTCTATGGTGATTGTTTCATTCGCGATCGCTTCCGGAAGACGGAAAGCGCCGCGCTTCAACCTTGCGCCGGCCCGGAGCGTGCCCCGAATCGGTCCCGAAAACGAACCCAGGTATCCGCAAAACCCAGTCCTACCATGGCCATCGGCAGCAGCAGTACTGCGACGTAGGCCAGCGCGACCGGCGCCGAGCCGATCGCCTGTTGCTGCCGTAGTCCGTGCACGACTGCCAGCGCCTGCAGGAGAAACGCGCAGGCCAGCACGAACAACAGGTCTTCCGCCGGCTGCCAGGCTTGCCCGACGGCCAGTTGGGTCGCAAAGCTGACAGCCAGCGCCACCGCCGTCAGCCACGCCACCAAAGTACCCAGCCGTAACGCGCGAAATTCCCGGCCAAACAGGCCATGCTCGCGGAGCATCCCGAAGGCCCACAGGCCAGCAAACAGCGACAGCATCGTATGCAGCAACAACATCCATGCGCCCGTCGCCCAGGCTACCCGCGCCGTCGCTTCCCCGATTTCTTCCGGGGTTCGCTCGACGCCCATCTCGGACAGGACCCGGGCGGTCTCTTCCAGCGCCGGACGTACATAGTCCAGCAGCGGCATCAAGACCCCGGTCGGATCGCCGAGCAGCAACCGGACCAGCAGTACCAGAGCACAGGCAGCGAGCGTCGCCGCCTGGAACACGAAACTCAGGCTGCGGGTCGAGTTCAGCAACCTGCCCGCGGCGTAGGCCGGCAGGAGAACTGCCCCAGCGATGATCAGCGACCCGGTCAGCCCCAGCACCGGCGAGAAGCCCCAGGCGATGGGCAGTGCCGCAACAAGCGCAGCCAATCCTCCCGCCATGGAGCCATTTGCCAGCAGCACCAGCACCACCAGTCCTGCAGGCACCCACGCCAGAATCGGCAACGCCAACAGCGACAGGACGGCCAGCACTGCCGCGGCGATCAACCCGCGCGCGGGCTGTGCTGTCAGCCACTCGGCTAGTTTCTTCATGGCGTCACAGGCGAGCCGTGACGCGGCCGGGCCGCGTCAGTGCTGGTCGGTATAGGGCAGCAGCGCAAGGAACCGGGCACGCTTGATCGCCACCGCCAACTGACGCTGGTAGAACGAACGTGTTCCGGTAATACGGCTGGGCACGATCTTGCCGGTTTCGGTGATGTAGCCCTTGAGGGTCGCCAGGTCCTTGTAATCGATCTGGTCGGTGCCCTCGGCCGTGAACTTGCAGAACTTCTTACGACGGAAAAAACGTGACATGTTCCTGTCCTTTGATCAATCGCCGCTGACGGCAGAGTCCTGCTCGCCACGCGACTCGCCACCGACTTCGCGATCACGGCGGTCGCCACGGTCGCCACGGTCGCCACGGTCGCCACGGTCGCCACGATCATAACGATCCCCGCGATCATCACGATCGCCGCGATCATCGCGCTCCTTTTCTTCCGAGGCCTTCGCCATCGGCGAAGGTTCGGTGACCGCCTGGTCCATCTTGATAACCAGGTGACGGAGTACGGCATCGCTGAACCGGAACGCATCGATGATCTCTTCGAGTACCTTGCCGTCGCACTCGACGTTCATCATCACGTAATGGGCCTTGTGGATCTTCTTGATTGGGAAAGCCAGCTGCCGCCGGCCCCAGTCCTCGAGTCGATGCACCTGGCCACCACCCGCGGTAATCATGCCGCGGTAGCGCTCGACCATGGCCGGCACCTGTTCGCTCTGATCGGGATGGACGAGAAACACTATCTCGTAATGACGCATCTTTGTTACCTCCTTACGGGTTTGCCTCCCGCGAGACGCAACGCGGTAAGGCAAGGAGAAACGCGCCCGCCGGGCGCGCAGAAAGGGTGCGTAAGGTAGCGGAATCCCTGGCATTCCGCAACCGTATAGGTGCCGCGCTCCTGAAGGGCGGGCGCTGGTCGGGCCCGTCCATCCTGCGCTCGCTCGGAAAGGTAGAAACTCGCGCGCTCCGGGAACCGGCCCTCCCGCGCCCGAACAGTGCGTCACGGTGCCAAGGCGGCGCGCGGCCAGGACGGAGGTTCCCCTTCAGGCAACCGGCGGCTTTCGGGGCGAAAAAAGGGGGGGCAGCCCGCATCCTGAGGCCCGGCCCGAATCATCGCCGCCTCGGCCAAAGCCGCGCGGTTGATCCCCGAACCAGTCATCGACGCTGTCGCAGCACCTCGTAGAGCACGACTCCGGTGGCGACCGAGACGTTGAGGGACTCCACGACCCCACGCATGGGTAGGCGGACCGTGAAATCGCAGGCTTCCCGGGTCAGTCGCCGCATGCCTCGCCCCTCCGCACCCATCACAATGGCCAGCGGCCCCCGTAGATCGGCCTCGTACAGATCCTTGCCTGCGTCCCCCTCGGTCCCAACTATCCAGACGCCTAGTTCCTTCAGGTGCCTGAGGGTCCTGACGAGGTTGGTAACCTGGATGAACGGGACGGTCTCGGCAGCCCCTGCGGCAACCTTCCGCGCCGCTGGCGTCAGGCTGGCGGCACGGTCCCTGGGCGCGACGACCGCGATCGCGCCAGCCGAATCCGCGCTGCGCAGGCAGGCGCCCAGATTGTGGGGATCCTGGACGCCATCGAGTACCAGCAGCAGGACATCGTTCCCGGACGCCTGCACCATGCCATCGAGATCGTCCTCGGTTGGCAGTGGTGCGGGTTCGATCTCCGCCACCACCCCCTGATGAACACCCTCGCCGGCCAGCCGCTCAAGCTCAGCAATGGATCGCGATCCGACACGGACGCGCCGCCCTTCCGCCAGCGAGCGTATGCCAGTCGTGCGCGAGTCCTCCCTTCCTTTCTGCAGCCAGACCTGGCGCACCCGCTCTGGGAAGCGTTCGAGCAACACGCGCACGGCGTGGAAACCGTAGACGATGCCGGCCCCACTCACTTGCGCCTGCCCCCCCGCTTGGCGCGCCGCGGATGGAATGCAGCGCCAAGCTTGTCGATCAGCTCAAAGTCGATCTTGCGATCCGCCGAGTCCACACGCACCAGCCGCACCCGAAGTTCGTCACCAATGCCGTAACGCTGGCCAGTCCGCTCTCCAACCAGCATGCGGTCGTCTTCATGGAAGCGAAAGTAGTCGCGAGGCAGGGAGGTGACGTGAACCAGCCCGTCTACCTGCCATTCCTTCAACTGGACGAACACACCAAAGTCCGTTACCCCGGTCGCAACCGCGTCGAACTCCTCGCCTATCCGGTCCTTCATGAACTCACACTTGAGGAAGGCCACTACCGAGCGGGCGGCCTCGTCGGCCTTGCGCTCCCTGAGAGAGCATTCCTGTCCCAGCTGTTCCATTTCATGGGTGGAGTGTTCGAAGTCGCCAGCGGTACCGCCGGCGATCGCATGACGGATCGCGCGATGAACCAGCAGGTCGGGATATCGCCGGATTGGCGAGGTGAAATGCACGTACTCACTCAGCGCGAGACCGAAATGGCCAATGTTCAGCGGCTGGTATAGCGCCTGAGGCAACGAGCGGATAATTGCATTCTCGAGCACCGCCGCGTCGGGCCGGTCCGCGACCTGTTGCAGGACTTTCTGCAGTCGTGCCGGCTCGAGTTCCTGGCCTGTCTCAAGGTGAACCCCGCGCATGGCGAGAAAGCGCTTGAGGTCCACGATGCGCTCTTCTTCCGGCACGCCATGGATGCGGAACAGTGCCGGCATCTTGTGTTTCTTCAGGAACTTCGCCGCCTCGACATTGGCCGCGATCATGCATTCCTCTATCAGGCGGTGTGCATCGTTGCGCGGAAATGCGCGAATGTCGGTGACCTGGCCGCCTGCGTCCACGAGCACCTTGACCTCCGGTGCCTCGAAGTCGAGCGCGCCACGGGCCTCGCGGTGGCGGCGCAACGCGCGGTAGACCTCATGTAGTGTCTCGAGCACAGGCATCGCGGGTGCCAGTTCCAGGCGCGTCGCGACATCCCGCTCTACCAGAGCCGCGGCAACACGGGTGTAGGTAAGGCGAGCACACGATCGCATCAGGCCCGAATAGAAGCGCGACCGCGAGATCCTGCCTTCGCCGGTGACGCTCATGTCACAGACCATGCACAGTCGCTCTACGTCCGGCATCAGCGAACACAGCTGGTTCGAAAGCTGCTCGGGCAGCATGGGAATTACGCGGCCAGGGAAGTAGACCGACGTCGCCCGCTCACGGGCTTCTGCATCGAGCGCCGTGCCGGGCGTCACGTAATGACTCACGTCGGCAATCGCCACCAACAGACGGAAACCACTGCGGGTTGTCTCCGCAAAGACCGCGTCATCAAAATCGCGGGCGTCTTCGCCGTCAATCGTGATCAACGGGATGTTGCGCAGGTCGATGCGCCCGCCCTCAAGGGTGTCGGGCACCGACTTGCCAAAGCGCCGGGCTTCCCGCAATGCGGCTGCCGGAAACTCGTGCGACAGTCCATGAGAGGCGATGGCAAGCTCGATCGCCGTGCCCGCGGCTCCGGCCTCCGGCAGGATTCGGGTAACACGACCGATAGGATCGGCACGCGCGGTCGGCGGCTCGACAATCTCCGCTACGACGAGATCGCCGGACTCGGCCCCGCCTCGCGCGCTCGCCGGTATCACGATGCGGTGGCTGATCCTGCGATTGTCCGGCGTGATGAAGCCGACGCCCGACTCGAAAGTGAACTTGCCGGCTACCTCGCGGGTACGCCGCTCGAGCACCTCGACCAGGGTGCCTTCCTTGCGCCCGCGTGCGTCCTCGCCGGCAACCCGCACCGCGACCCGGTCGCCATGCATGACCTGCCGCATCTGCCTATAGGCGAGGAAGACGTCATCACCCCCGTCCTCCGGCCGAAGGAAGCCGAACCCGTCCTTGTGACCGCTGACCGTGCCGACGACCAGCTGCAGCCGCTCCAGCAAGCAGTATTCCTCGGCACGGTTCAGCAGCAGCTGCCCGTCGCGCACCATTGCGCCGAGGCGCTTGGTCAGTGCCTGCCGGACGGCTCGGTCCTTGACTCCGAGGTAGCCACAGAGGCCATCGAAGCCGAGTGGCTGGCCAGCCTCGGACAGCGCTTGAACGATGAATTGCCGGCTCGGGATAGGCTGTTCATAGCGCCCTGACTCCTCGCGGAAACGAGGATCACGATCCTGCCAACTTGAACGCTTTTTCATTGAAAGTCCTGATTTGACAACGGCGGCCCGCCTGCGTAGATTGCGCTGCCCTCACCGGGGACGAGCCCCGGACGCAACCTGTGCCCAGGTGGCGGAATTGGTAGACGCGCTAGTTTCAGGTATTAGTGCCGCGAGGCGTGGAGGTTCGAGTCCTCTCCTGGGCACCATTTGAACCCATCATCCGGCTTGAAGCCAACCCCGCGGCGAAATCGCCTCCCCCCTCGGCGGGGCCCAGCTGGGCTTGCCGGAGGCATCCGAACACACCGTACAGCGGCGACCCCCGCCTGGCAGACGGCGGCGGCCGGCTACAGGCCGAATGTGAGCCTGAGCCCATAGGTACGCGGCGGCTCGATGAAGGCATCCGCATACGGGCCGAACTGGCCAGTGGTCGTGGCCGCGAGGACCGCCTCGTCTTCGATGTTTCTGACCCACAGGCCGACGCTCCAGCGCCCGTCGTCGGTGTAATACGTCAGCGCCGCATTCGACTTCGTATAGCTCTCCTGCTGGGTGCCACGGTTGTGGGCAAAGGTGCCCCAGAATGAGCTCTCATATCGGGTCTCGACCCGCGCCCTCAGGTAGCCTCCGGCGAGTCGGAAGTCGTGGTGGTAGGCCGCCGATGCGGTCCAGTCCGGCGCGTACTGCAGCGAATATCCCGCGAAATCGCGGTCGGCGGAGCCGATGTCTATGTCGGAGGGTACCACGAACTTTTTGTTGCGGGCGTGCAGGTAGCCGATTGACAGCTCCAGGAGGTCGTCTTCGGTCGCCTGGAAAAGCAGGTCTAGCTGGTTGCCGTAGATCTCGACCTTCTCCGCGTTGAAGGTCGTCAGCAGGGCTGTATTCAGGTTGAACGACTGCACCAGCAGGTCGCGGTAATCATAGTAGAAGGCTTCGTCGTTGATCTGCAGCCGTTCGTCGAGGAAGCGGCTCTTGATCCCTGCGGTGTACGCGATGAGGGTGGCTTCGTCGACCAGGTTGTCCTGGGTGGAAGTGGCCGGAAAGAGGTTGTAAGTCCCCGGCTGGTAGCCGGTCTGGATGGTCGAATACAACATCGAGCCCTGGTTGAGGTCGAATTCCACTCCCAGTTTCCAGTCGGCACGATCAAAATCCTGATCCGCCGTATACGGCTGGCCGAATGCAGTCGTGCCCGCACCCTCGCGGTTGTCGCTACTGAAACGACCACCGATGGTCAGGCGCAGCCGCTCTGAAGCGGCGTAGGTCGCCTCGCCGAAGGCCGCCACGCCCTCGAGCCGGTTGCGATCGATGTCCGCCAGCGGGAAGCCGTTGACGATGAAACGGCCGTCGTTGGTCACCCGATAGGCATACAGGCCGGCAAGCCACTGCCAGCGCTCGCCTGCCGTGCCTGCCAGGCGTAGCTCGTGGGTGAACTGGTTGTAATGCGCCGATAGGAAGGCGGGCAGGTTCTCGAGCCAGTAGTCCGCGGCCCAGTCGAGGTAAAAGTACGACGGAATGTAGGTGAGGGTTGCGTCGCCGAAGCTCCAGTCCAGCTGCGCCCCGACAACGAGGTTGTCGTAGTCCTGGCGACCCGCATCCGGCTCCGTCGCCGTAATGATGTCGTTCCATGGATCGCTGGTGTCGAAGGCCGTCGGGTCGCCGTCGAAGTTACCGTCGTTATAGCCCCGGCGTACTAGGTTGGGTGAACGGCCATTCTTGCTGCCGCCGTGGGCCCAGACGTAGACCGAAACGTCGTCGCTCGGCTCGTACAGTCCGGACAGACGCAGGGCGTAGTCTTCCTTGGAATCCGCACCAGTCCGCTGGTATCCGTCATGGCTGATGTAGTCGCCGGCGACGCGCATCGCAAACCGCTCGGTAGCCGGCAGGTTTTGCGCCGCCGTCACGTGAAACAAGGAATAGTTTCCGGACTCCAGCAGCGCCAGCGCGCCCGGCTCCTGCGACGGTCGGTTGAAGGTCACGTTGACGGCACCGCCGAGCGCGCTGCGGCCATACAGGGTTCCCTGGGGGCCGGGCAACACCTCGATTGCGGCCAGGTCGAACAAGCCGACGCTGGTTCCCTCACGCGGAACGTAGCTGCCGTTGAAGTTGAATGCGGTCGGCGGCTCTATATTCGGAAGGTCGAGCGTCGATCCTACGCCGCGGATGTAGATCTCCGTAGACGCGTTCTCCGCCTGGAAGCGTACCGACGGCACCAGGTTCTGTGCTGCGCGGATATCGGTTACACCCGCTGCCATCAGCGTGTCACCGGCGAGCGCAGTAATGGCAGCTGGGGTGCGCTGCAGGCTTTCGCTGCGCTTCTGCGCAGTCACTACAACCTCCCCCAGTCGCACCTGCGCAGGTTCCTGCCCGGCGGACTGCGCCGCTGCAGAATCGTCCGCAAGCGCGGCAACGGTGTTGCACAGAATCAAAGTCACCACCGACGGCACGATCAATCGAATCATTTGAACCTCACAAGACGTGGCAAGCACCCGTGGCTGGCCGAACGGGCGGCAATGTATGCCCGGACCGTCAATAATGCGCCACGGCAAATACGCAGTTGAATGGCTGCTCAGGGCGCGGTTGGCATCCTCGGGCGGAAACTGCCTACCAGTGCACTCCGCGCAGCAGCGAAGCGAAGATGGCCGCCTCCGGCGTCGGCTTCGAGTCCTTCGGCTTGTCCTTGGCCTCGCCCTTGGCTGCGGCCGAATCCGGGAACATCTTGTACGCGGTATTCATCATCACCTCCGACACCCGCGGCGCGGCCAGATGCAGCATCTCCGAAAACAGCCCGAGGCGCGTCGCGATCCGCTTCGGGCGGTCGATAATAGCCTCGGCAACCATGTCCGCAGCCTCGTCAGGTGTCGCCACCGGCATCTGGTCGTAGATCTTGGTCGGCGCGATCATCGGCGTACGTACCAGCGGCATGTTGATGATCGTGAAAGTGACGCCGCGGTCGGCGAGTTCCGCGGCGGCGCATCGGGTCCAGGCCTCCAGTGCCGCCTTCGACGATACGTAGCCGGCAAATCTCGGTGCGTTGGAAAGGACGCCGATCGACGAGATATTGACCACGTGGCCACTACCCCGCGCCAGCATCGAGGGCAACAGGTTCATGGTCAGGCGGATCGCAGCGAAGTAGTTGAGCTGCATGGTCCGCTCGAAGTCGTGGAAGCGGTCGTAGGAAAGGTCGATCGAGCGGCGGATCGACCGGCCCGCATTGTTGACCAGTACATCGACGCCACCGAATTTGTCCAGCACCTTGCTGGCAAATTCATCGCAGGCCCCGAGGTCCGCAATGTCGCAGGCATAGACGTGCACCTCGCCCAGGTCGGCCAGCTGGGCTCGTGCCAACTCAAGCTTCTCGGGGTCGCGCGCCACGATGATCACCCTGGCGCCGGCCACCACGCAGCGCTCAGCCGCCGCCAGACCGATGCCCGACGACCCGCCCGTGATCATCACCACCTTGCCGCGCACCGCGCCGGCGAGACTGCGGTCGAGGGACAGGTCCGGGTCGAGGTGGCGCTCCCAGTAGTCCCACAGCCGCCAGGCGTAGTCCTCGAGCTGCGGCACGCGGATGCCGGCCTCGTCGAGCAGCCTCTGGGTCTGGGTCGAGTCGAACCGCGTTTGCCAATTGGAGAACCTGAGCACGTCTTTCGGCATCTGCAGGTCGCGCAGGATGGTGTCGATCATCTGCTGCAGCGGCTTGTAGTGGGTCATCGACTTGGTCACGCCGCCCGGAATGAACTCGAACAGCTTGGGGTCGAGCCGGAAAGCCATGGTCGGCGCGTGCCCGGACTTGGCGAACAGGTTGAGCACCTCGCCCACGCGGCGCTGACGCGGATCGGTGAGATGGAAGCACTCTCCGTCATGTCCGTCGAGGTGCGCGAGGTGGTCCATGGCGTCGGCGACGAAGTTCACCGGCACCATGTTGATGTAGCCGCCCTCGAAGCCGATCAGCGGGAACCAGGCAGGCAGCGTCTGCCGGAGCTTCTGGATCATCTTGAAGAAGTAGTAGGGTCCGTCGACCTTGTCGATCTCGCCGGTCTCCGAGTGCCCAACGACGATTCCCGGCCGATAGACGCGCCACGGCACCTTGCAGCGCTTGCGTACCAGCGCCTCGGATTCGTGCTTGGTGCGGAAGTACGGGTGGTCCAGCCCGGTGGCTTCCTCAAACATGTCCTCGCGGAAGGTACCGCGGTACTGGCCGGCCGCTGCGATCGAGCTTGCGAGGTGGAAGCAGCCCGCCTTGACGTTCGCGGCAAACTGCAGCGCATGATCGGTACCAAGGACGTTCGCTTCGTCCTGCTCCTCAGCGCCAGCCTTGAGGTCGTAGACCGCGGCGAGGTGGAACATGTGGCTGATCTTGCCCTTCAGGCGCTTGCGATCGGCGGCAGACACACCCAGGTTAGGCTCGGCCAGGTCGCCGGCAATCGGAATCACCCTGCGCGCGCGCCGGCCCCACACCGACTTCAGCGCCTCGAACTTGGCCTTCGATTGCGGCCGGACCAGCACATAGACCATACCGCCGCGCTCGAGCAGCCGCGCGACCAGGTGATGACCGATGAATCCGGTTGCGCCGGTGACGAAATAGCTCATATACAACTCCCCGCCGGGACCCCTTCCTGGCCCAGCGCCTCGGCTGAACACGGGCCAGCAGGGGGAGCGCTCCCCCTGCTGGCCGAACCGGTTATAGTTACCTGGTAAGCATAGCCCATCCCGCCCCAGAGCTTGATATGTCAGCCGAAAGAGAGCGCATGTCCGCGGTGGACACCGCGTGGCTGCGCATGGACCGAGCCACCAACCTGATGATGATCGTCGGGGTATGGATCCTCGACGAACCGCTGGATTTTGCGCGCTTCAGGCAGGTCATCGCGGAGCGCTTCCTCAAGTTCGAACGCTTCCGCTACCGGCCGGTGGACGACGTGGTTTCAGCCGCCTGGGTGCCCGACCACGACTTTGATCTCGACTCGCATGTGCGCCGGGTAGCCCTGCCCGCGCCGGCAGGTAAGGTCGAGCTGGAAGCACTGGTGTCCGACCTGGCAGGTGTCAAGCTCGATCCGCGCCGGCCGCTGTGGCAATTCCAGTTGGTGGACAACTACGCTGGCGGTGCAGCGGTGATCATGCGCATTCATCACTGTTACGCCGATGGCATCGCCTTGACCCGGGTTTTCCTGTCGCTGACTGACACCGAGCGACAACCTGACCCGATCACCCAGATGCCGACGGCTGCAGGGCACAGGTCGGCGATCCACCCTGGGCGGGCCCTGGGGCTCATCGGCCAGCTACCCATTCCCGGCGCCGCCCTGGTCAGGACCGCGGTCACGGGAGGAGCCGACTGGCTCGGCAAGATCATCGACATGGCCCGCCACCCTGACCATGCCAACGACATGGCACGCCATGCGATCGGGGCGGCGGCGGAGCTGATTCGTGTCGCGGCCCTTGCCGATGATCCGCCGACACGGTTCAAGGGAAAACTGGGCGCGAGGAAGCTGGCCGCCTGGGCTGAACCCCTGCCGCTCGAGGAGGTGCGCGTGGTCGCACGAGCTCTGGACTGCACCATCAACGACGTATTGTTGGCCGCGGCGGCCGGTGCGCTGGGCGGCTACCTGCGCGATCGGGGCGAGGACACGGCCGGGCTCAGCATCCGGGCGACCGTTCCGGTCAACCTGCGAGACGCACACCACGATGACGGCCTGGGTAACCAGTTCGGACTGGTGTTCCTGGACCTGCCGATCGGCATCCGTAATCCGCTGGAGCGAGTCGAGGCGGTTCGCCAGGGCATGTCGGGACTGAAGGGCAGTTACCAGCCGGTGCTGATGCTCGGACTCATGGCCGCGCTGGGGATGCTGGGAGAACCCTTCGAGAATGTCGCCATCAACCTGCTTTCGCAAAAGGCAACGCTGGTCGCCTCCAACGTGCCCGGTCCCGCGCACCAGCTATACGTCGCCGGCAGCCGTATTGCGCAACTGATGTTCTGGGTACCCCAGTCGGGCGACATCGGCCTCGGCATCAGCATCCTGAGCTATAACGGCAAGGTACAATTCGGGCTGATCACCGACCGCAAGCGGGTGGCAGACCCGGGCGTCATCGCTGCGAGATTCGGTCGCGAATTCGAGTCGATCCTGCTCGCGGTACTGCTCGGCCCCTACCTGCAGGCGGTCGCGTAGGGCCCGTCACTCCAGTTCGACCTTTGCCTGCTCGACATCCAGCCTCTCCATCGCGTCGGCGGGCTTGCAGGCCGCGGCTTTTCGGTACAGCTTGACGGCCTCGCCCTGCTTCTTCTCGCCCTCCAGCAGCAGCAGGCCGTTGCCATACTCCATGTAGCCGATCGCAACCTGCGGATTCAGCTGGATCGCCCTCTCGAAATACTTGATCGCCTTGCCGCGGTCGGCACCGTAGGTCAGTCGCCCGGCGAGCGCACCCACCTTGTCAATGATCTCCGCATGGTAGGTTCCGAGCGCGATATGGCCGTCGGCATGCTTCGGTTCCAGTTTGATGACGGTCTCGAGCGCCTTTTGCACCTTGCCGCCGATGCCCTCTCCAAGCGCTTTGAGGACCGAGATGCGTTGCGCATACCTGCCGAGCGCAAACGCATAAAAATACCAGGCGTTCGGATATTGAGGCAGCTTTCGGCAGACCTCCTCGCCGCGGGTCGCGGCATCGGTCAGGATGCGTACCGCGCGCTTGTCATCGTCCTCGAGGTAGGTGCAGTAGACAGCCGCCGCCTTGTTCGCCACCGACGCGCCGAGCGGTCCCAGCTTCACTCCCTGAGCGGTCGCCTCCTGAAAATCACCACGGTGGAAAGCGCGCCAGGCCTCCTGCAGGCGCGGTGCCAGGTCATCGAAACTACCCTTGAAGCCCGGGACCGGTCCATCGACCTTCGCGCCAGCCAGCCTGGCCAGAGCCGCCGGCTCTGGATATGGCTCGAGATCGCCGGCGTGAAGGCGAGGCCAGGCCTTCTTGAGCGCAGGCCCGGCGTAGGAACAGGATTTCTGATCGTAGGGAAACTTGCTCCACTGCGCACCGGCCATGAGATTTTCCTCCTGCGGCAAATACTGACGCGACATCACGCAGGCGCGACGACGCCGCAGATGCCGGAAACGGGTTATTCTTGGCGTCAAGGTAACGGTATCGAACCACGCGCGGCAAGGAGTGGATCATGGCTGTGAAGAAGAAAGGCAAGCTTGGCGGAGCCAAGTCCCGGAAGGAACGGGCCAAGCGCGACACGAACCTGCTGTATTCCGCCAACCAGATCTGGTCTGCCGGGTTGGGCGCCATGTCCCGCGCACAGTCGGGAAGCACCAGGTTCTTCGAGGAACTGGTGAGCGAGGGCTCAAAGCTCCAGGGCAGCGCGCTGGATACGGCCCAGAAGGTCGTCATGCAGGCCTTCCAGGGCGCACAGAAATCCGTCAACCGCCGTGTCGGCGACGTCAAGGGACAGGCCACCGAGACCTGGGACAATCTGGAGAAGATCTTCCAGACGCGTGTCCAGCGGGCCCTACACCAGCTCGGAATGCCGACTGCGGAGGAGATCACCGCGCTGACCCGCAAGGTCAACGAGCTCACCCACAGCGTAGACAAGCTGGCGCGCGCCAGGCCGGTTCCAAAGAAGGTGGCACCGGCCCGCAAGAGGCC
Organism: Gammaproteobacteria bacterium; assembly: GCA_024642505.1. Classification (GTDB taxonomy): domain Bacteria; phylum Pseudomonadota; class Gammaproteobacteria; order Steroidobacterales; family Steroidobacteraceae; genus SG8-30. The sequence goes on along the minus strand of JAHEAZ010000001.1, from coordinate 19,368 downwards.
CGGCAAGGCGCGTGCGGTCAAGCGGACCGGTTCGCGCTCCGGCATCGTGCCGCCGGGTGGGACTTGATCGCGTGACCCAGGCCAGGAGGCAGCCATGCTGACTCCGCAACTGGCAAGCAGACCTCGCCGCAATGGCGCGCGAATCGCTGTCGCCCTGGCCGGTGGCGGCCCGGTGGGAGCATTCTTCGAGCTTGGCGCGTTGCAGGCGATTGCCGAGAGCATCGAGGGACTCGATCTCAACAACCTGTCCGGCTACGTCGGCGTGAGTTCAGGATCGATGCTGGCGGCCGGCCTTGCCAACGGCTTGAGTCCCCTCGACATCGGGCGGCTGATTATCACCAACGAGTCGCCGGAGTTCCGCGCCCATCCGGGGATTTTCCTGCACCCGGCCTACCGTGAATTCGGGCGTCGCATTGCGAAGATTCCGGGCCTTGCGCTCAAGGTGCTTGGTTACTATGCCCGCGCGCCGCTCTCGCGCAACCTCGCCGAAGTCCTCGACCCGCTCACCGCGGCACTGCCCAACGGTATCTTCGACGGCTCGCCGCTCGAGGACTTCCTGCGCAACGTATTCAGCACACGGGGTCGGACCAACGACTTCCGTGAATTGAAGCGGCGGCTGTATATCGTCGCCACCGACCTGAACACGGGCGAGGCCGCACGCTTCGGGACGCCGGGCATGGACCATGTGCCGATATCGAGGGCAATCCAGGCCAGCACCGCGCTGCCCGGCCTCTACCCGCCCGTGGAGATCGACGGACAGGTGTACGCCGATGGCGCACTTCTGCGCACGATGCACGCCTCGCTGGTGCTCGACGACGGCGCAGACCTGGTGTTCTGCATTAACCCACTGGTGGCCTTTGACGCCTCGCGCGGCGGCCGCCACAAGCCGGATGGCGAGCTCATTGACCGCGGCCTCGCCGTGGTTCTGGGCCAGACATTCCGCTCGCTGATCCAGTCGCGGATGCTGGTCGGAATGGCAGGCTATGGTTCGCGCTTCCCGGAGGCCGATATCCTGTTGTTCGAGCCGGACCGGGACGACGCGCAGATGTTCTTCGCCAACGTATTCCGTTACGCCGACCGCCGGCGTCTGGTGGACCACGCCTACCAGCGGGTGCGCGCCGATCTCAGGCGGCATGCGACCAGGCTGGAGCCGGTACTGGCGCGCCACGGTTTGCGGCTACGGCGATCAGTCCTGCGGGACGAGCACCGCAGCTTCCACGCCTCACTCGAGCAGCAACGTCGCTCCAATGCGCGGGTACTGCAGGAACTCGACCGGACGCTAAAGCGGCTGCAGCGCCTGGTCACCGAGCGGGCCTGACTCCAGCAGCGGCATGGATCGCGAGCAAGTCAGGCAGCGGCTCGACGACCTGGTTTCCCGTTACCGCGAGACCGTCGGTAGGACCGCGAGTCAGCCGGGCCTGCAGCAGCGGGTGCGCGCGCTTGCTTCTTTCCAGTCACGGCGGCTGGCGGCGACCTATGCCGAGCTTCGTGCGAACGGACGCTACCGTGACGCAGTGGACTTCTTCTTGGCGGACCTTTACGGTCCCCATGACCTGAGTGATCGTGACGAACAGGTTATTCGCGCGCTCGACAAGCTCAAACGCTTCCTGCCATCCGCCGCGCTGGATGCCCTGCTGCGGGCATTTGAGTTGCACGTACTGACGATCGAACTCGACGCTGCGACTGCAGCCCAGCTGACGGATGAACGACAGCCCGATGCGATCAGCTACGCGGTCGCGTACCGGGCGACCGGACAGGTGGAGGACCGAGATCGCCAGATCGCCCTGGTGGACGATATCGGCAGGCTGCTGGACTCATTGGCGCAGCGGCCGGAGGTCGGCATCGCCATTCGAATCGCGCGCGGGCCAGCCCATGCAGCCGGTTACGGCCAGCTGCAGGACTTCCTCGAGCGCGGCTACGCGGCATTCAAGCGAATGGGCGGAGCGACCGAGTTCCTCGCAGTCATCGAGCGACGCGAACGTGAACTGATGCAGCGCTTGCTCTCAGGCGGCCACTAGCCACAAAGATGGGGACAGTCCGCTTTCCTGCATCCCAAGAAAGGGGACTGTCCCATTTTCTAGTCGAAGGGGTGGCGCAGGATGATGGTCTGCTCCCGGTCGGGGCCGGTCGAAACGATGTCGACCGGTACGCCGGCCAGTTCCTGCATGCGCGCTAGGTAGTCGCGGGCCTTGGCGGGAAGTTCGTCGTATGACCTGAGACCGACGGTGGACTCGGACCAGCCTGGCATTTCCTCGTAGACAGGCTCGCATTTGACGTAGTCGTCGGCTAGCAGGGGTGGGGTGTCACGGATGCCATCCGCGTAGCGGTAACCGGTGCACAGCCTGAGCGTGTCGAGTCCGTCGAGGACGTCCAGCTTGGTGACACACAGTCCGGAGATGCCGTTGTTGAGCACCGAACGCTTCAGGGCAATCGCATCGAACCATCCAGTGCGCCGCGGCCTGCCGGTCACTGCGCCGAACTCCTGGCCAACTCGTGACAGGTGCCGCCCCGACTCGTCGAACAGCTCCGTCGGAAACGGGCCGGCGCCCACCCGGGTCGTGTAGGCCTTGATGATGCCCAGGACGTAGTCGATGTCGCGCGGGCCGAGGCCCGTGCCCACCGCTGCGTTTCCAGCCACGGTGTTGGAAGAGGTGACGTAGGGATAGGTGCCGTGATCGATATCGAGTAGCGCACCTTGGGCGCCCTCCAGCAGCACACTGCCACCCGCGTCACGAAGCCGCGCCAGCTCGAGACTGACGTCCCCGACCAGCGGTTTGATCCGCTCGGCCTGGACGAGCGACTCTTCGAGTACCTTCTGGAAGTCGATTGGCGCTTCCTTGAAGTAGTGCTGCAGCACGAAGTTGTGGAAGTCGAGCACCTCGCCCAGCTTGGCCGCGAAGCGCTCGCGCTGGAACAGGTCGGCAACCCTGACGGCGCGCCTGGCCACCTTGTCCTCGTAAGCCGGGCCAATGCCGCGCCCTGTCGTGCCAATCGCGTTGGCGCCGCGCGCCCGCTCGCGCGCGAGGTCGAGCGCCACGTGCGACGCCAGTATTAGCGGGCAATTGGGACTGATCCTGAGACGTTCGAAGGCTGGCACGCCGCGGTCAGCGAGCATGTCCGCTTCTTTCAGCAGGGCCGGCAGCGACAGCACCACGCCGTTGCCAATGAAGCATTGCACGTGCTCGCGCAGGATGCCGGAGGGGATCAGCGACAAGATGGTCTTCTTGCCATCGATCACGAGGGTGTGACCAGCGTTGTGCCCACCCTGGAATCGCGCTACACCCGCTGCGCGCTCAGTCAGCAGGTCGACGATCTTGCCCTTGCCCTCGTCACCCCACTGGGCACCGATAATGACGACAATCCTGCCCATCTCAGCAGACTCCTGCAGCGGCCGGCGGGCATGGCCTCATGAACGCACGACCCACAACAGCAGGACACCCGTGATCATACTGGCGAGGCCGGCGATACGCAGTTGCCGGTCCGGCAGTCGAGAAAAGAGATCCATCACGCGGCGGGTGCCCTGCGGATTCACGAAAGGCATAACGCCCTCGATCACGAGATATAGCGCGAACGCAGTCGCCAGGTCGAGCCAGTCGATCTGCACGACGGCTCAGCGGCCCGGCTTGTTCATGTACCGGAAGAAGTCGCTATCCGGCGCGAGCACCATGACGTCGTCGGCCTTGCCCAGTGACTTCCGGTAGGCCTCGAGGCTGCGGTGGAAGGCGTAGAACTCCGGATGGCGCTTGTACACGCCTGAATAAATGGCCGCTGCTGTCGCATCACCCTCGCCGCGAATCTTCTCCGCCTGGCGTGTCGCCTCCGCCAGCAGCTCCGTGCGCTCACGATCGGCCGCGGCCCGCACCGTCTGCGCCAGCTCGTCACCTTCTGCGCGCAGTTGCGCTGCCTGGCGGGCGAAATCCTGCCGCATGCGGTTGAACACGGAATCGAGCACGTCGTCGGGCAGATCGATCTTCTTTACCCGCACGTCGACCAGGGTGATGCCCAACTGCCTCACGGACTCGCCTGCGACATCGAGGATGTCACCGATGAATTCGGCACGCTGTGCCGCCACGACCTGCTGGATGGTACGGCGCGCAATCACGCCCTTGAGACCGTCCTTGACGATTTCCGCCAACCGCCGAGCGGCCATCTCCTCGTCACCATTGGTCGACTGGTAGTACTGGGCCACGTCGCTGATGCGCCACTTCACGTAGAAGTCGACGTTCAGGATCTTTCCTTCGCTGGTCAGGAACTGCTCGGACGGATAGTTACGAGTCAGCACGCGGCGATCGAAGGTGCGGACGTTGTTCACGAAAGGCACCATGACGTGCAGACCCGGCTCGTAGTCCGCGCGCACGATCTCGCCAAAGCGGAACTTCATGGCCAGCTCCGTTTCGTTGACCTGGAACAGGCTGTTCGACGCGACGACGAACACCGCGGCGCCGGCGATCAGCAGGGCGAGAATGCGATTATTCATATCAACGCCCTCCCCGGCTGCGCAGGTCCGGTTGGCTCGCCGGTTCGACGGCGCCCTCGACCGGCAGTGACGGCGAGGACTCAATCGTCACGGTGCCGCCACGCGGTTGGCCGCGCTGCTCGAGCAGTTTGTCGAGTGGCAGGTAGAGCAGGTTGCCGGTTCCCTTGGTGTCGACGATGACCTTGGAGGAAGTGGCCAGCACCTGCTCCATGGTCTCGAGGTACAGGCGCTGGCGCGTCACCTCGGGGGCCCGGTCATACTCAACGGCCAGCGCGGCAAAGCGCGTCGTCTGGCCATCGGCCTCGGCCTCGACCCGCTCGCGGTGAGCGCGCGCGCCCTCAAGTTGCGCAGCCGCGAGGCCCCGAGCCCTTGGCAGGATGTCGTTGGCATAGGTCTGGGCGGCGAGGTTGGCGCGATCGCGGTCCTCGCGCGCCTTGATCGCGTCCTTCTGGGCCGGAGCAACCTGTTCGGGGACGATTACGTCCTGCAGGTTGACACTGATGACCTCGATACCAGTCTTGTAGGACGCGATCGTCCGCTGGATCAGGTCCTTGGTCTTGGCGGAGATCTCCTGACGACCCTTCTCGAGCACGAACTCCAGCTTGCTCTGGCCAATGATCTCGCGGATTGCGCTCTCGCTGACTTCCTGCAGTGTGGCCTCCGGGTCGCGCACGCTGAAGGCGAACAGCAATGGATCGACCCTGCGGTACTGCACCGCCAGGTTGATCCCCACCAGCGCCTCGTCCTGGGTGAGCATCCGCGTCCGCTCCTCGAAGCTGCGGAATTCCGCGACGTTGATGACCAGTTTTTTCTCGATCGGCCACGGCAAGTGCCAGCGCAGCCCGGGCTGAGTGGTGCTGACATACTTGCCGAAGCGCATGATGATGGCGCGCTCGGCAGCATCGATCTGGTAGATGCCGGTGAGGCCCCACAAGGCCAGCACGATCGGCACCAGGTAGCCCAGCTTTGGCGCTCGCGGCCCGCCGCCCGCCGGCCCGCTACCAACGGGTCGCGGCCCCGACGGGCCGCCACCGAACAGCGATTTCAAGCGCTTCTGCAGGTTGCGCACGACCTCGTCAAGGTCGGGTGGACCTTGCTCCGGCTTGCGCTGCCAGGGATTTTCATTCTTGCCGGAGTCGTTCCAGGGCATATCGGTCGCTCAAAATTAGGGTAAAAATCACGCCGGCACGGCTGCAACGGCAGGCGCTGATTCTACGAAGCCCCCACCGGGCAAACAAGGCGAAACGCGGCTTGCAAAGTCGATGCCTTCACTTTCACAGATCGACTCGAGCTCCTCCTGGGAAGCCTCGGTCTCGATATTCCAGCCGCCGTCAACCGCAATCAGGTCCCGCCGCACCAGGCCGTGCCGGTACAGGCGCGCACGGGCGCGGCCCTCGGCGGGGCGGAGCGACACGATGAAACGGCGCGCGAGTCCACCAAAGCGCTCGTGCAGGCAGGTCCGGACGTGTTCCGCGCCCTCTCCGGTGGCCGCGCTCATCCAGACGCGCACCGCCTGGCCGTCCGTGTCGCGCTCGATACGCGCCGCCGCGCCGACCCGGTCGGTTTTGTTGAAGACAGTCAGCGTGGGAATGGCCGCCGCCCCAATGCCGTCCAGCACTTCCTCGACCTGCGCCATCCTCTCCACCAGTTCAGGATCGGAAGCGTCGACGACGTGAATCAGCAGGTCGGCGTCTCGCGCCTCGAGCAGCGTGGAACGGAATGCGGCAACGAGTTCATGCGGCAGGTCACGAACGAATCCGACCGTGTCGGCGAGAACGATCTCTGGGGTATGCGGCAACCTCAGCCGGCGAACCGTCGGATCGAGCGTGGCGAACAACTGGTCAGCCGCATAGGCGTCGCTACCGGTCAGCAGGTTGAACAGCGTCGATTTGCCGGCATTGGTGTAGCCCACCAGGGCGATGGACGGCACGGGCACCCGCTTGCGGACCGCTCGGCCGGTATCACGGCGCCGCGCCAGCGCCTCGAGTCGCTCAGTGAGCGTCCGGATGCGGCGGCCGAGCAGGCGCCGGTCGGTTTCGAGCTGCGTCTCGCCGGGCCCGCGCAGGCCAATGCCCCCCTTTTGCCGCTCGAGGTGGGTCCAGCCGCGCACCAGCCGGGTGGACAGGTGCCTCAGTTGCGCCAGTTCCACTTCAAGCTTGCCCTCGGCGCTGCGGGCACGCTGGGCGAATATGTCGAGGATCAGGCCGGCACGGTCAAGCACACGCCGGCCGGTCAGTCGTTCCAGGTTGCGCTCCTGGCTCGGTGCCAGGGGATGGTCCACCAGGATGACCTCCGCTGCGTTTTCCTCGGCCCGCACACGGATTTCCTCCGCCTTGCCGCTGCCGACGAAATAGCGCGGCTCGGGAGTCCGTCTCGCTCCGGTGATAGTCGCCACCGGAACGGCGCCGGCGGACCGCGCCAGCGCCTCGAATTCACGGATTTCTTCCTCGCTGACCGGCGCGCCCAGACCCAGCCGGACGAGCACCGCGCGCTCGCCGGCGTCAGGACGTTCGATCAACGAGACCTCCAGTGACCAACCGGGGCGATGTCACTCCGTCTCGCCTTCCTTGACTTCACCGTCTTCCTGCGACGGCAGGCGGACGTTGCGAGCCGGGACGACGGTCGAGATGGCGTGCTTGTAGACCATCTGGCTCACGGTATTCCGGAGCAGTACGACGAACTGGTCGAACGAGTCGATCTGGCCCTGAAGCTTGATGCCGTTGACCAGGTAGATGGATACAGGAATGCGTTCCTTGCGCAAGGCGTTCAGGAACGGATCCTGCAGCGACTGACCTTTGGCCATCTCGTTATCTCCTTGTTATTTCTAAGAATTCTTCTGTGCCAACACGAGGATCATGAGGCAACCTTCCTTGGTGCTGTGACCTGTGTCGCCGGACAAAAAGTCTCCGGCGAAGCTTGAAATATTAACACAGGGGGGCTTCCTGACCTGCCTGTGCGTTGAGCCACGACTCCACCCGACTCATTATTTGGGCCGACGAGCCCGAAACAAGGGGGTCGTACCATTCCGTCTCCGGCTCGGCCCTGAGCCATGTCAGCTGCCTGCGGGCGAGCTGCCGCGTGGCCACCACGGCCAGTCTGGCTGCTTCCTCGAGCGCGCACTTTCCTTCCAGGTGATCCCATAGCTGCCGGTACCCCACTGCTCGAATGGACGGCAACCCCGGCCCCAGGTCGCCGCGCTGGTAGAGACTTCGAACCTCGTCGAGCAGCCCGAGTTCCATCATTCGGGCGAATCGACCGACGATGCGCGCTGCCAGCGACTCGCGGTCGCCCGGCGCGAGAATCAGCTTCAGGTCACCTCGCCGGGTGGCCCGCCGGAGATTCTCACGCCGCCGTGAGCTGACCGTCTCCCCAGTCAGCTCGATGACCTCCAGGGCGCGCTGGATCCGTTGCCGGTCGTTTGGCTGGATCCCGGCCGCTGCAGCCGGATCCAGCCCCGCAAGCTCCGCGTGAAGGGCCGGCCAACCCATTGCAGCCGCCCGTTCGTCGATGCGGCGGCGGAGCTCGGGATCCGCCGTGGGTAGTTCGGCCAGCCCGGACTGGAGGGCGCGGAAGTACAGCATGGTCCCGCCGGTAAGCAGTGGAATGCGCCCGCGGCGTCGAATGCCCACCATCGCCGCCCGCGCATCGCAGAGGAACCGCCCGGCCGAATACCGCTCGGCAGGGTCGAGGATGTCCACCAGGTGATGGGGCGCCCGGGCGCGAACGGCCAGGTCGGGCTTCGCGGTGCCAATATCCAGGCCGCGGAACACCATTGCGGAATCCACGCTGACGATCTCGACTGGCAGTCTGGTGGCCAGCTCGACCGCAACATTGGTCTTGCCGGCGCCGGTCGGACCCATCAGGAGAATGGCCGGACCTTCCACGATCAGCGGCCGCGCAAGAACAGCCGGTCAAGTTCCTCGAGCGATATCCGCGTCCAGGTCGGCCGGCCGTGATTACATTGGTCCGCGCGATCGGTCTTCTCCATCTCGCGCAGCAGGGCGTTCATCTCGGCCAAGGTCATGTTGCGGCGCGCGCGCACCGCCGCCCGGCACGCGATGCTCGCGAGCAGCTCGTTCTGCTTCTCGACGATCCTGTGGGTGGCGCCATGCTCAGCGAGGTCCGACAGCGCATCGCGAAGCAGTGCCCCCGCATCGCAGCCTGCCAGCACCGCTGGCAGCTCGCGAACGGCGAGTCGCTCGGGTCCCAGCCGGTCGATAACCAGCCCAGCCTCGGCAAGCTCGTCGGCGTGCTGCTCGGCAAGGACTGCTTCCTCCTCGTTCACTGCGATCACCGCGGGCACCAGCAGCGCCTGCCGCTCGGCGCGCCCGGACTCGGGTCCCGCTTTGAGCCGTTCGTAGATGACCCGCTCGTGCGCCGCATGCATGTCCACGAGGACGATTCCGTCCGCAGTCTGGGAGATAATGAAGATTCCGTGCAGCTGCGCCAGCGCATAACCGAGCGCAGGCATATCGCCCCCACCAGCCGCTCCGGTCTCTTGCTCCGATGGAAGGTTCTGCGCCAGTCTGGTCCAGTCGCCGGCACCCGCGGGCGGGCGTGGCTCGCCGAGCCCTAGCCCCGCCTGAGACAGGCCGGTCGGGCCCAGCAAGGACGCAGTGCTGGCCGAACCGCCGTGGGCGCTATCAGGACGCGTGGCCGCCAGCGCCTGCTCCACGCTACGGAAGACGAAGTCGTGCACGTGCCGACCGTCTCTGAACCTGAGTTCCAGTTTCTGGGGATGGGCGTTTACGTCGACCTGTGTGCCGTCCAGTTCGAGGTACAGGACATAGGCGGCCTGGCGACCTCCGTACAGCACATCCTGGTAGCCGAGCCGGACTGCATTGCCGAGCAGTCGGTCACGGACCATGCGCCCGTTGACGAACAGGTACTGCTGGTCTGCCTGTCCGCGCGCGTAGGTCGGCAAGCCAAGCCAGCCGGACAACCTGAGCCCGGCAGACTCGTGCTCGATGTACAAGGCATGGGAAATGAACTCGGCCCCGACCAGGCGCGCTATTCGCTCTTCCTGGCTGATCCGTTCACCGGCAGGCGATAGTGAAAAGACCTCACGCCGGTTGTGGGTCAGGGTGAAGCCGGTATCGAAGCGGGACATGGCCAGCCGGGTGAGCGTACGCAACACGTGCTGGTATTCGGTCGACTCGGTACGCAGGAACTTGCGACGCGCTGGCACATTGTAGAACAAGTCACGAACCTCGACCGTCGTTCCAGCAGGATGCGCTGACGGACGCGGGGCGGAGATCACTCCGTCAACCGCCTCGACCTCGACTGCGCCCCCGCCAGGGACCGCCGAGATCAGGGTGAGTCGCGAAACGGAGGCAATCGACGGCAGCGCTTCGCCCCGGAAACCGAGTGAGCTCACACCTGCGAGATCGTCGAGCGAGGCAATCTTGCTGGTAGCGTGGCGCGCAAGTGCGAGCGGCAGCTCGTCGGCATCGATTCCTCCGCCGTCGTCCCGGACCCTGACCAGGCCTATGCCGCCGCGCTCGACGTCCACCGCCACCCGGCAGGCACCCGCGTCCAGCGCATTCTCGACGAGTTCCTTGACCACCGAAGCCGGCCGCTCGACCACCTCGCCGGCGGCGATCTGGTTGACCAGGTTGTCTGGCAATTGACGGATTGGCATGAGATAGGAGTGCTGGATGGTCCCGGCCCGAGACAAGTGTGCCCGACCAGCGGGCAACCTGCCCGCTCCCCGCTCTTGCCGGAGGCGGTCAGGTGCCGCTGGCGGCCGGTATCTCGAGCACCGTGCCAGCGATCAACGTGTTGCCGGCCAGGTTGTTCACGCGCTGCAGCGACTCCACACTGACCGCGTAACGACTGGCGAGTTCCGTCAGCGACTCCCCGATGCTGACGACATGACGCAGGGGCTTGCCGCGCTCCAGCGCCGCAAGCCGCGCCACGCGGGTGCCTGGAGGTGGATTGTCATAGAAGTAACGCCTCAGGCCGGAATGTATTGCAGTGGCAACACGGGCCTGGTGCACGGGATCCCGGAGCCGCTTCTCTTCCGTTGGATTGGATATGTAGGCAGTCTCGATCAGTATCGACGGAATATCCGGCGAGGTCAGTACGATGAGGCTGGCATGCTGAACATCGCTCTTCTTCAGGTCACCGACCCGGTCGAGTTCGGTCAGCACGTTGGCGGCGGCCTCGCGACTCGCGCTGATGACGGCATTCTGAGAGAGATCGAGCAACACAGAAGCCAGCACGTCACCCTTGTCGTCGAGCGAGACCCCACCGATGAGGTCGGCGGCGTTCTCGCGGTCCGCGAGCCACCGAGCCGCCTCGCTGCTCGCCCGTCCGGAAGACAGCACATACACCGAAGATCCGCGCACCGAACGATTCACGAATGCGTCCGCGTGAACCGACACGAACAGGTCGGCCTGGTTGTCCCGGGCTCGCTTCAGGCGCTGGCGGAAGGGAACGAAGTAGTCGCCGGTACGAGTCAGGATCGCACGCATCCCGGGCTCCCCGTTGATGCGGTCGGCGAGCAGCCGCGCCACCTTCAGGGCCACGTCCTTCTCGCGGGTGCCACCCTTGCCGATGGCGCCGGGGTCCTCGCCGCCATGTCCGGCGTCGACGGCAACCACCAGGTCTCGCTCGCCGGTGGGCGCGTGCGGCGCGATAACCGGCCGCGGCACGCTGCTGGTGACCAGGTCGACGACCAGGCGATGGCCATAGGACTCATTGGGGGTAGTCAGGAACCCCCTGGGCTCGGCCCGGCCCCCGAGGTCAAGTACCACCCGCAGGGTGCCGCCTGGCTGCGCCCCGGTCCGCACGGCGCGAACCACCCCGGTCGCCGTTGGCATCGGGATGCGCGATTCGTCCAGCGTCGCCTTCTCGAGGTCGATCACGACGCGATCGGGCCCTGCCAGCGTGAACAACTGGTAGCGGACCGGCTCGCTGAGATCGAGAACGAGCCGCGTGGAGTCCGGACTTGCCCAGATCCGCAGGTCGCGGACCTGCACTGGCGAAGCTGCCAGGGCATTGCCCGCGAGGGCGGTGAGCAGCACGAAGGCAAATGAGCGCATGACGGCCAGTGGGTGCAGCCCTGATTGCTGCACAATGTACTGTCGGGAAGACTTTATTTCAAGTCTTTCAGCAAGATACACGTGATTTCTCGGGCCCGACTTATTTAACGGAACCTATCTGGGTAGAATTGCCGTCCCGCCAGGCCCGGACTCGTGAAACCCAGTCATGCCCCGCGTGGCTTCCCGGCATGATCTTGATTCGTCGACCCGAGTCGAAATAATCAATTTCGCAGGCCAGGTCCGCCGTACCGACCGCAAGCCCGCAACGCTCGGGCCACTCGACCAGGCTGATCCATGTGTCATGCCGCAGGTCGCGATAACCAAGCGCCTCAAGGTCGTCCGCGCCGGCCAGCCGATACAGGTCGAAGTGCAGCAGCTTGCGGCCACCCACCTCGTAGGGCTCAACCAGGGTGTAAGTGGGGCTGCGAATCGCGGCCGTTACGCCCAGGGCCCGCAACAGGGCACGCGCGAGGGTGGTCTTGCCGGCCCCGAGTTCGCCGGCCAGAGTCACCAGCAAGTCTTGCGCTCCGCCAGGAGCGGTGCGCGCCAGGGCCGCGCCGAGGTGACAGGTCTCCTGCTCGTCGGCCAGCGCAACAGTCAGGCCGGATTCACACATGCTCGCAACTGCTGCAGCAGGTCGGAAGCCAGCACGCCGCGCGTACCCGCACTCGCCGCGAGGTCGCCCGCGTGAGCGTGTACCCACACCCCTGCCACCGCCGCCAGTTCGAGGTCCTGGCACTGGGCTGCGAGCCCGGCAACGATTCCGGTCAGCACGTCGCCCATGCCCGCTGCCGCCATCCCCGGATTCCCGGCATCGCAGACCCACGTTTGCCCGCGCGGTGCCATGACCAGGCTGCCCGCCCCTTTTAGCAATATGACGCCACCGTAACGCTCGGCCAGACCCTTCACCGCCCCGAGCCGATCCGCCTGTACGGCGGCGGCGCTGCGTCCGAGCAGCCTTCCGGCCTCGCCGGGATGCGGCGTCAGGATCCACCTGGAACCCCGCAATGGCGACCTCGCCAACAGGTTGAGCGCATCGGCATCGACCACCAGCGGCTTGCCGGAAGCCAGTGCCGCTTCCAGCAGTCCCCGCGACCAGTCCGACTGGCCAAGCCCGGGCCCTATCGCGACCAGGTCAGACGCTGCCATCAGCGGCCTCACGACCGCCTCCGATTCGACCCCATGGCAGATAAGTTCGGGACAGCCGCCCACGATGGCGGCAAGATTCTGCGGCTGGGTCGCAACCGTCACCAAACCGGCGCCGACGCGCAATGCGGCTTCTGCCGCCAGTCGCACCGCACCCGGCATGCCTGCTCCTCCGCCGACCACCAGCACCTTGCCATGGTCGCCCTTGTGCGAGCCGCGTCGGCGCGCAGGCAGCGCTTTCGCGACCTCAGCGGGGCCCGTGCGCACCAGCACCGGCGGTCCGGCTACGCCGGACTCGCCGACCCCGAGCCCTGCGAACGACAACGCGCCGACATGATCCGGCGCGGCGCCGAGAAACAGACCGGACTTGAGCCCGACAAAGGTGATGTTGCGGGTCGCGCGAACGGCACAGCCCATCACCGTCCCGTCGTCGGCATTCAGCCCGGATGGAACATCCAGCGACAGCACTGGCCTGCCACAGGCGTTCACGGCCTCGATGCACGCGGCGAAGGCACCGCTGACTGCGCGATCGAGGCCGGTGCCTAGCAGCGCGTCGACCACCACGTCACATCCTGCGAGGGCCTGCGGGTCGAAGGACTCCGCGACACCGCCGGCCGCGGAAAAATCGGCATGGGCACGCGCCGCGTCGCCGCTCAGGCGAACGACATCCCCGAGCGCCACGGTCACGACCGTGTAGCCGGCGGCGCGTGCCAGGCGCGCCAGAACATAGCCATCGCCGGCGTTGTTGCCGGCGCCGCACACCACCGCCAATCGCCTCGCCGCCGGCCAGCTTTCGCCGAGCAAATCGAGCGCGGCCTCGCCCGCACGCGTCATGAGCGTGTAACCGGCGATGCCGAGCTGCTCGATGGCGTGGCGGTCCATGGCCCGCACCTGCCCGGCCGAATAGACGTTGCGGGGCAGCCTGTTCATGTGCCCGATTATACTGGCGTGGCTTGGGTTACCGTGCCGTTGAATGACGCAGGCCTTTTCGATACAGCAGCTCGCCGCCATCAGGGCGCGCCTGACGGGACTCGCCCGGGACCTGGGCTTCCAGCAGCTCGGCGTCACCGGCGTGGATCTCGCCGAGGATGAGGTACGCCTGGAACAATGGCTCGCCGAGGGCCGGCACGGCGAGATGAATTTCATGGCCCGGCATGGCCGCCTCCGAAGTCGCCCGGCCGAGCTGATTCCCGGTACGGCGCGAGTGATCTGCGTGCGCATGGACTGCTTTCCGCCGGACGCGGTGCCAGCCGGGAAGATTCTGGCCGATCCAGGCAAGGCGTACGTCGCTCGTTATGCGCTCGGTCGCGACTACCACCATATCGTGCGCAAGCGGCTGCAGAAATTGGCCGACGCCCTGGTGTCGGAAATCGGTCCGTTCGGCTACCGGGCCTTCGTCGACTCGGCTCCGGTGCTTGAAAAACCGCTCGCCCGCAACGCCGGGCTGGGCTGGATTGGCAAGCACACCAATCTGATTAACTCGCACGCGGGCTCGCTGTTCGTGCTGGGTGAACTGTTCACCGACCTGCCACTGCCTGTGGACACTCCGGAGGCGGATCATTGCGGCAGCTGCAGCGCCTGCCTGCCCGCCTGCCCGACGGGCGCGATTACCGCCCCGTACCAGCTCGACGCGCGCCGCTGCATTTCCTACCTGACCATCGAGTACCACGGCGTGATCCCCGAGGAATTCCGTGCGCTGATGGGCAACCGGGTATTCGGTTGTGACGACTGCCAGCTGGCGTGCCCGTGGAACAAGTTTGCGCAGCAGGCCAGGGACCCGGGATTCAAGGCCCGCAACGGGCTCGACGGCGCGGAGCTGGCGACGCTGTTCCGCTGGACTGAAGCGGAATTCCTGCGACGGACCGAGGGCAGCGCCCTGCGCCGGCTGGGTTACGGGCGCTGGCTCAGAAACCTGGCGATCGCGCTCGGCAACGCACCAGGAGCGACTGCCGTCGTTCTGGCGCTGCGCGAACGCGGGGAACATCCGGACGATGTCGTACGCGAGCACGTCCGCTCAGCGCTTGCGCGGCATGCGTCAAACGGTAATGGGAGCAGTCCCGATTCCATTGACTGAGCGGATGAGCGGCAGCCAGGTCGCATGCAGAAACGGGACAGTCCCCGTTTCCCGCAATCGCCATTTCCTGGTCAACCGCTACTGAGCAGGGCTCACTCCAGTTCGACGCTGACGTTGTCAATCAGACGCGTACGACCGAGCCGCGCAGCCACCAGCAACACCAGTTCAGCGTCGCCCGGTTCCGGTGGTTGCAGGTTCCTGGCGCTGCGAATCGTAAAATAGTCCGGATCGAACCCGGCCGAGCGGAGTTCACCCAGGGCGGACGCCTCGATCTCGAGCCACTGCCGCTCGCCGCCGATGATCCGGCGGCGGGCCGCGACCAGCGTGTCATGCAGTGCGCTCGCCCGGCGGCGTTCGCCGGCAGACAGGTACTGGTTGCGGGAGGACAGCGCGAGACCGTCTGGTTCACGTACGGTCGAGCCGGGGATGATCTCGATCGGCAGACACAGGTCGCGCACCAGCCTCTGGACCAGCAGCAGCTGCTGGTAGTCCTTGCGCCCGAAAACTGCAAGGTCCGGCGTGACGATATTGAACAGCTTGGTCACTACCGTGGCAACACCGGGGAAATGCCCGGGGCGCAACTGGCCCTCCAGGACACCCGCCAGCGAAGGCACGTCAACGACGGCGCCCTGGTTCATGCCGGCGGGGTAGATTTCCGCCGCATCCGGCGCAAAGACGAGCTGGGCTCCACCTTGCGCCAGTGCCTGGCAGTCGCGTTCCAGCGTCCGCGGATAGCGATCGAAGTCTTCCTGCGGCCCGAACTGCATCGGATTGACAAATATGCTGACGATCACACGATCCGCACGTTCGCCCGCCAGCTGCACCAGGCTGAGGTGTCCCTGGTGCAGGTTTCCCATCGTCGGCACGAAGCCGACGATCAGGCCCTGGCGGCGCCAGGCGGCGATCCGCTCGCGGACCTCGTGGACAGCATGAAGGGTCTCCAACGCGCCCTCAGAAGCAGTGCTCGGGGGCCGGGTAGGAACCGTCTTTGACCGCTCGAACATAGGCCTCGAGTGCCGCCAGTGGGCTCGACGCACCTTCCATGAAGTTCCTCGTGAATCTCGGCTTGCGCCCCGGCGTCAGGTCGAGAATGTCGTAAAGCACGAGCACCTGGCCGTCGACATCGGGACCGGCGCCGATGCCGATCACCGGGACGTCCAAGGCCTCGGTGATCGCGGCGCCGAGCGCTGCTGGCACGCACTCGAGCAATACGATGTCCGCACCCGCATTCTGCAGGTCCTTGGCGTCACGAAGCATCTGCTCGGCGGCTTCCGCTTCCCGTCCCTGCACGCGAAAGCCGCCGACCTTGTGCACGGACTGCGGGCGCAGCCCGATGTGGGCGCAGAGCGGGATATCGTGGCTTGCCAGGAACTCGACGATCCCAAGCTGTCCCGCCCCGCTCTCCAGCTTGACCATCTTTGCGCCGCCGTCCTGCATCAGCCGCACGGCATTGCCGAGCGCCTGGTCGCGAGTGGCGTAGCTCATGAACGGCATGTCCGCGACCAGGAACGGACGTCCCAGGCCGCGGGCAACCGCGCGGCTGTGATAGACGATGTCGTCCATGGTGACCGGGACCGTGGTTTCATGACCCTGGATCACCATACCGAGCGAATCTCCCACCAGCACCACGTCGACACCGGCCATGTCAACCAGCATGGCGAAACTTGCATCGTAGGCCGTGAGCCACGCGATCTTCTCATTGGCGGCCTTCATGTTATGCAGCGAGCTCATGTTGACCGGTGGGCGGGGCGCGCCGCGCTGTTCTAGTTGCGTGTACATGGCTGGTGCCTCTGAACGTGAGAAAGTCGTCGATGATCGCGTGGCAATCAACCGCCGCGGGACTCAGGAAGTGATCGGGTTGAAATAATGGCGGCCGCGCTGGGTCCGGCGAATCGCCTCGAACAACTCCTCGAAGTCGCGCGAATCGCTGACCGGGTCGATGGCAGCGGCATTGACGATCAGCAGTGGTGAGGCGGTGTACTGGTGGAAGTAGCGAGTATAGGCGTCGACCAGCTTCTCCAGGTACCCGGCCTCGATGTACTTCTCGTAGCGAATGCCGCGACGGGCTATCCGCTCGAGCAGCACGTCGACCGGCGCCTGCAGGAACACGACCAGGTCGGGTCGCGGGGCGTCGACAGACATGCGCCCGTAGACCTGCTCATAGAGCGCGTACTCCTCGTCGTCCAGGGTGATACGCGCAAACAAACGGTCCTTGTCGAGCAGGTAATCGGCGATCCTCAAGGGCGCAAACATATCCTGCTGCCTGAGTTCCTGCAGCTGCCGCGCGCGCTGGAACAGGAAATAGAGCTGGGTAGGAAAGGCGCCCGCACGCGGGTTCTTGTAGAAGCGCTCGAGAAACGGGTTCTCGTCGGCCTGTTCGAGGATCGATTCCGCGCCCACGGCAGCTGCGAGCTTGCGCGCTAGCGTAGTCTTGCCGACGCCGATCGGCCCCTCTACTACGACGAGGCGATGCGGCCACTGTTCGGAAGTCTGTTCGGTCACGCCTTACTCACTGCTGCAGGGGCGCAAGGCCCCGGTTTTCGACGCACTGGAGCAGGGCCTCGACACGCCCTCTTCCCGGAATCCACAGAGCCGGAGCGAACTCGGCCAGAGGATACAGGACGAAATCACGCTCATGCACGCCCGGATGCGGGAGGCACAGCCCCGGTTCGGAACGCTCCTCCGATCCCAGCAGCAGGAGGTCCAGGTCGATCTTCCTCGGGCCCCACCGGATCGCAGGATCCGAGCGGCCCATGGTGCGCTCGAGCGTCTTGAGTTCGTCGAGCAGTTGGCGTGCGCCAAGCCGCGTCAGGAACCCCGCAACCGCATTGACGAAATCAGGCTGATCCTGCGGACCCAGCGGGCGCGAGCCCCACAGGCGCGAGCGGGAGACGAGCCGTGAGTCCCGGATCCCCGACAGCCCCCGGATGGCTGCCTCGACCTGCGAGGCAGGATCATCGAGGTTACTGCCTAGCGCGACATAGGCCGGCCGCCAGCGCAACATGAGGTCAGGCCGGCGGATTCGCCGCTGGTTTACGCCGGCCACGGCCGCCCCGCCGTCGCCTGCGCTTGCCCGGTTGGCCCTGCCCGGACTCGATCGGCATCCCCTCGACCCGTTCGATGCGCTCGTCGTGGGACAGTTCCTGGATTTCCGTCCACCAGCGCGCCAGTGCCGGATCCTCTGCTCCGGCCGCGGCGCGCAGCAGCAGGAAGTCGTAGGCGGCGCGGAATCGCGGGTGGGTCAGCAACGCCAGCGCCTTGCGGCCAGATCGGCGGTGAAACCTGGGCTGCAGCGCCAGCATCTCCCGCATGGGTATCGAGTAACGCTTTGGCAGGCTGATGCGCCTGACCTGCGTCGAAACGACCTCGTCGCAGGCTTCGGCAATCGCCAGGTTGGCCGGAACGCCCTGGTCAAAACGCCGCTGGGCTGCCACCGAGATTGGCCCGAACAGCAACACGGCGAACAGGAACATCGGGGTCAGCGTCCGCCCGTCGGCGGCACGTTGATCGGTCGATTCGAGGCCCGCACGCAGCAACCGGCTCGCCATGCCGTCCGGCTCCGCGGCAAGATGCCGCGCCGTAGCGGGGAACATGTGCTCGAACATCCTGTATTCGACCAGAAGCTCGAAGGCGCGCCGCGCCGAGCCGCCAAGAAACAATTTCTGGGCTTCGTCGAGCAGCCGCGCCGGCGGGACACCATCGATCAGCCCGGCCAGCCCGGGAATCGGGTCCCGGGTAGCCGGGTCCATCGAAAAACCAAGCTTGGCCTGGAACCTGACGGCCCGCAGCATGCGCACGGGGTCCTCGCGATAGCGCGTTTCCGGGTCGCCGATCAGGCGCAGGACACGGGCCTCGACGTCGGCAAAACCGCCCGCGTAGTCCCAGATGGAGAAGTCCTGGATATTGTAGTAGAGGGCGTTACACGTGAAGTCCCGGCGCCAGACGTCCTGGTCGATCGTTCCGTAGATATTGTCCCGCAGCAGCCTGCCTCGATCGTCGAGCACGCGCCGGTCGTCCGGCTCGGCAGCCAGTTCCGCCTCGATCTCGGCATCGCCCTCGCCTTCCTCGATGCTGCCCTCGTCGTCGGGCTCCTCACCCCCGTGCTCGGCACGAAACGTCGCGACCTCGACGATGTGATCGCCGAAGCGCACATGCGCCAGCCTGAAACGGCGACCGATCAGGCGGCAGTTGCGAAACAGGCTGCGCACCTCGTCGGGCGAGGCGTCGGTCGCCACGTCGAAGTCCTTGGGCGTGATGCCGAGCAAGATGTCGCGCACGCACCCGCCGACCAGGAAACCCTGGTAGCCGGCATCCTTGAGGCGGTACAGGACCTTCAGCGCACTGGAAGCGATGAGGGAGCGCGATACCGCGTGGTCAGGGCGCCCGATGATGACCGGCTCATGTGTCCGGTTGGGTGAGTCGTTCAAAAAGGATGGGGTCCGCTTGTGGTCGAATCGAGGGTCTATATAATACACGCCCCGTCCGGCAGGCCCGCACGGGGCTTTTCGTTCTGCGCTCCCATCGTCTAGAGGCCCAGGACACAGCCCTCTCAAGGCTGGTACGGGGGTTCGAATCCCCCTGGGAGCGCCATCCCTTCCCATACTGCACGGCCGCAGGCCGCCTGG
>JAHEAZ010000062.1 GCA_024642505.1 Gammaproteobacteria bacterium | reverse complement strand
TGAGCCTGACGCTTTATTCGCTGAGCCTGGCTCACGTCAACGACCAGGTGCCGGCGCAGGAGCGGGTCGGCGCCAGCAGCACCTTGATCCTCCTGAACGGTGCAGGCGCCTTCGTCGCACCCATCGTCGTTGCCGCGACCATGGAAGTCGCCGGCGGCGACACGTTCCTACCGCTGTTGGCCGCCATGCACCTGTTGCTGGCCGGCTACGCGCTCTACCGCATGACCCGGCGGGCCCCCATGCCGGAAGAGCAGAAGATGCCCTTCGTCGGCACACCGCCGGGCACGAGTTCCAGCGGCGAACTGCTCGGTCACGGGTCCGAGGGCGCGGACACGCCGAGCTAACTGGTCACTCGGATCGGGCGACTGCTCCGGGCTGCCGGACACGAAAAAGGGGTCCAGCCGGACCCCTTTTCCAATGCGGCTTGCCGGCCGTCCGGCGAACGACGCCTACTCGACTGGGGGCGCCCCGGCCTGCTGGGTCAGGAAGCCGATCTTCTTCAAGCCGCCCCGCTGCATGGCGAACAGCACGTCGGCCACATACTCGTAGCGGACGCGCGGGTTGGCGCGCAGGTGCACCTCGGGCTGCGGGTCCTTGTTGGCTTCGACGGACACGAAGCTGAGCATGGTGTTGCGGTCGACCACGCTGCCGTTCCAGAGGATTGATCCGTCGAAATCGATTTCGACGTCCAGGAACTCAGGCTGCTCGGTCGGGGGATTCGGCACGTTGCGCGGCAGGTCGATCTTGACCGCATGGGTCATGACCGGGATCGTGATGATGAAGATGATCAGCAACACCAGCATGATGTCCACCAGCGGGATCACGTTGGGTTCGACCATCGGGTCGGATCTGTCGCCGCCTACTGCTACTGCCATTTAGCTGGTTCCCATATGTTGCATGCGCCCGCCCCACCCGGGATTCGCTGCCCGGGCGCCATCAATGGCCCGTTCGGGGGGTGCGGATCGGCATGATAGAGCCGCTGAAGCGCGGAATAAAGCCCTGCAGGCTGTGGCAGGCGCCTGTGGCCCGGATTTCCGGGTTTTTCCGGTATTCGCGCCCTGGGCACGGGCAGTCTGGCCGGGTGCCCCGCCTCGGCCAGCTCAAGCGGGGCAGCGTGAAGGCTGGGGTTTTCGCCGTATCCACTTGATTTGCCGGGACCTCGGATCTGGAACCAATCCCGGGCCTCGCTGCCATTCGTGACTACCACGACGCCGACGCCGATCACGGTGCTATCCTCCAAGCAATCAACGAGATAGGACATCAGGGGACCCCGTCATGGCTCAAAGCAACGCGGACATCCGCAACATCGCCCTGGTCGGTCACGCCGGCAGTGGCAAGACGCTGCTGGCGGAGGCTCTGCTGACGGGCGCCGCCGCGATACCCGTCAAGGGCAGCCTCGATCGCGGCAGCACGGTCTGCGATTTCGACCCGCAGGAAAAGCGCCTGCTGCACTCGCTCGACTCGGCGGTCTGCCACCTCGAGACCGCTGGCACACAAGTCAACCTGCTGGACACGCCTGGCATCCCGGATTTCATCGGCCGATCGTTGAGCGTGCTCGAGGCGGTGGAGACCGCCGCGGTGGTCGTCAGCGCAGTAACCGGCGTCGAGCCAATGACGCAGCGGATGATGGATTTTGCGCGTGCCCGCGGACTGTGCCGGCTGGTCATCGTCAACAAGATCGACTTGCCGGAAGCGCGGCCCGAGGAGGTGCTCGCGGAGTTGCGCGAACGATTCGGCAGGGAGTGTCTGCCGGTCAACCTGCCGGGAGACGGTGGCAAGCGCGTGGAGGACGTGTTCTTTCAGCCGTCCGGCCAGAGCACGGATTTTTCATCTGTCGCCGATGCGCATACCGAGATCATCGACCAGGTGGTCGAGGTGGACGAGGAACTGATGGCGCTCTACCTCGAGCAGGGCGAGGACCTCGAGCCGGCTCAATTGCACGACCCCTTCGAGCAGGCGCTGCGTGAGGGACACCTGATTCCGGTGTGCTTCGTCTCGGCCGAGACCGGGGCCGGTGTCAATGAACTGCTGAACGTCTTCGCGCAGCTGATGCCGAACCCGACCGAGGGCAACCCGCCACCGTTCCTCAAGGGCGACGGAGCGAAGGCCGTGCGCGTCGATGTCCAGCCGGACCCGGCCCGCCATGCGATTGCCCACGTATTCAAGGTGGCGATCGACCCGTTCGTCGGCAAGCTGGGCATATTCCGCGTTCATCAGGGCACCGTTCGCTCGGGTGGACAACTGTTCGTCGGCGATGCCAGGAAGCCCATCAAGATCGCCCACCTGTATCGCCTGCAGGGCAAGGACACGGTGGAAATCCCCGAGGCCATCCCCGGAGACATCGCCGCCGTATCCAAGATCGAGGAGTTGCACTTCGACGCCGTACTGCACGATTCGCACGACGAGGATAACTATCACCTGAAGCCAATTGCTTTCCCACCGCCGATGCTCGGGCTTGCCATCGAGCCGGAGCGGCGTGGCGAGGAACAACGCCTGGCGGACTCGCTGCACAAGCTGATAGCGGAGGATCCCTGCGTGCGGGTCGAGCACCACGCCGCGCTCAACGAGACCGTGCTGTACGGCATGGGCGAGCTGCACCTGAGGGTGATGCTCGAGCGCATGACCGAGCGCTATAACGTCCACGTCAAGACGCGGCCGCCCAGCATTCCCTACCGCGAGACCATTACTCAGGCGGCGGAGGGGCATCACCGCCACAAGAAGCAGACTGGCGGCGCCGGCCAGTTCGGCGAGGTATACCTGAGGGTCGAGCCGCTCGAGCGCGGGGCGGGATTCGAGTTCGTTGACGCGGTGGTCGGCGGCGCCATTCCTCACCAGTTCATCCCGGCGGTGGAAAAGGGTGTGCGCCAGATCCTGAACGACGGCGCTGTGGCGGGATTTCCGCTGCAGGACCTGCGCGTGACGCTCTACGACGGCAAGCACCACTCGGTCGACTCGAAGGAAGTCGCCTTCGTCAGCGCGGGCAAGAAGGCGTTCCTGACCGCCATCCAGAGCGCCGGGCCCACAGTGCTGGAGCCAATCGTGAAGGTGGAGATCACGGCGCCGGCGAACTCGATGGGCGACATCACCGGCGACCTGGCGACCAAGCGGGGCCGCATCAACGGCAACGACAGCCTCCCCGGTGCCCGAGTGATCGTCTCAGCTTTTGTGCCACTGGCGGAACTGACCGACTACCAGACACGCTTGAAGGCGCTGACCGGTGGTGAGGGCAGCTACACGCTGGACCTTAGCCACTACGACCCGGTACCGCCGCGGACGCTGCAGGAACTGAGGGAGGCCTGGAAGCCGCAGGCGACGGAGGACTAGACCAGCACCCGTTCGATCCCGCCCTCATTGGCCCGCCGCACGTACTCGGCCATCCAGTCGTCGCCGAGCAGGTTGCGTGCGATTTCGACGACGATATAGTCCGCGTCCAGGTCGGCATCGTCAGCATAGCGCGCCAGGCCCTGCAGGCAGGACGGGCAGGAGGTCAGCACCTTGACCCCGCCATCGAAACCGTCGGCCCGCAACGCGTCGGCGCCCTTGACTACCTCGCGCTCCTTGCGGAAGCGGACCTGGGTCGAGATGTCGGGGCGGGCGATGGCGAACGTTCCTGACTCACCGCAGCAACGGTCGTTCTTGCCAATTCGGCCATTGGCCGATGAATTCATAAGTGTGTTCACAACCGTCAGCGGGTCGTGGTTCTTGATCGGCGAATGGCAGGGGTCGTGGTACATGTAGCGCACCCCGCTGAGGTCCTTGAGACGCACTCCTTTCTCCATCAGGAATTCGTGGATGTCCATGATCCGCGACCCGGGAAAGATCTCGTCGAACTTGTAGTCCTGCAGCTGGTCGTAGCAGGTCCCGCAGCTGACCACGACGGTCTTGATATCCAGGTAGTTCAGCGTATTGGCCACGCGGTGGAAGAGAACCCGGTTGTCGGTGATCATCTTCTCTGCCTGGGCGAATTCGCCAGCGCCGCGCTGGGGATAGCCGCAACACAGGTAGCCGGGGGGCAGTACGGTCTGCACTCCGACCTGCCACAGCATGGCCTGGGTCGCGAGCCCGACCTGTGAGAACAAACGTTCGGATCCGCAGCCGGGGAAGTAGAAGATCGCTTCGGAGTCGGCGCTGGTTCGCCCCGGATCACGGATGACCGGAACGTAATCCCGGTCTTCGATGTCGAGCAAGGCCCGTGCGGTCCGCTTCGGCAGTCCGCCCGGCATCTTCTTGTTGACGAAGTGCACCACCTGCTCGTGGATCGGCGCCCTGCCGGTGGTGGCGGGCGGCCGGCGGGTTTGCGCCCTGGCGAGTGTCGACAGCAACCGGTGGCCGAGGCGCTGCGACCTGTATCCCCAGTCGATCATCACTTTCCGCGCCAGTTTGATGGACTCGGGGCGGTTGGTGTCGAGGAAGTACATTGCCGCAGACTTGACCGGATTGAAGCGCTGCTTGCCCATACGCCTCAGCAGGTCGCGCATGATCATGGACACGTCGCCAAAATCGATGTCGACCGGACAGGGCGTCAGGCACTTGTGGCAGATGGTGCAGTGGTCGGCCACGTCGCCGAACTCGTCCCAGTGCCGGATCGACACGCCACGGCGTGTCTGCTCCTCGTAGAGAAATGCCTCGACCAGCAGGGAAGCGGCAAGGATTTTGTTGCGCGGTGAGTACAGCAGGTTGGCGCGCGGCACGTGGGTAGCGCAGACCGGCTTGCACTTGCCGCAGCGCAGGCAGTCCTTGATGGCGTCCGAAATCGAGTTGATGTCGGACTGCTGCATGATCAGCGACTCGTGGCCCAGCAGGTTGAAGCTGGGGGTATAGGCGCGGGTCAGGTCGCCGCCTGGCAGCAGCTTGCCCTTGTTGTAACGGCCCTCCGGGTCGACGCGCTCCTTGTAGCGACGGAACTCGGCGGTCTCATCGGGCGACAGGAACTCGTACTTGGTGATGCCGATACCGTGCTCGCCGGAAATGGCACCGTCGAGATTGCGCGCGATGCCCATGATGCGCTCAACCGTGCGGTTTGCCTCGTTGAGCATCTCGTAGTCGTCGGAGTTGACCGGGATGTTGGTGTGCACGTTGCCGTCGCCGGCATGCATGTGCAGCGCTACGAACAACCGGCTCTTGAGTACGCGCTTATGTACCGCACGCAGGGAGTCGCGAATCAGCCCGAACGTCGCGCCGGCGAACAGGCGCTCGATGGGTGCGCGGACCTCCGCTTTCCACGAGGTTCTGACCGTACGCTCCTGCATCACGTCGAAGACGCGGAGTCCCGGGGTCACCGCTACGCGCCTCGCCAGTTCCTCGACCAGCGGCGCGGACAGCAGCGACTGCAACGGCACAAGTGCGTCGGAAAGACGCAGGTCCAGGTTCGTGAGCAGCCATGACCAGCGCCGGCGTGCGGTTCGGACGATCTCGAGCGCCTGCGAGGGCCGGTCGCCCAGCACTTCCGCGATTGCCAGCGTAGCATCGAGTTCGTCCGACGGAACCAGCTTCATCTCACCGCCGAGCGCTAGCTCCAGCTCGTCGAGCAGGCGCAGCTTGTTACGCGTGGACAGTTCGATATTTATCCGCTCGATCGCGTCCGTGTAGTCGCCGAGGCGTCCCAGCGGGATTACCACGTCCTCGTTCAGCTTAAAGGCGTTGGTATGGCGGGAAATGGCCGCGGTGCGTGCCCGGTCAGCCCAGAATTTGCGCCGCGCTTCGGCGCTCACCGCGACGAAGCCCTCGCCGGCGCGGAGGTTGGCGATGCGGATCACTTCCGAGGTGGCGCGCGCCACCGCCTGTTCGTCGTCGCCGACGATGTCGCCGAGGAGCACCATCTTCGGAGTCGCGCCGCGGCGGGATCTGGGGGTGTAGCCGATAGCCTTGAGGTAGCGCTCGTCGAGGTGCTCCAGGCCCGCCAGGATCGCGCCGGCGGCGCGGCCGGCGCCGTCCAGGTAGTTCTTGATCTCGACGATGGATGGAATCGCTTCCCGCGCCTGGCCAAAGAACTCCAGGCAGACCGTGCGCGTGTGAGCGGGCATGCGGTGCAGCACCCAGCGCGCGGAGGTAATTAGGCCGTCGCAACCCTCCTTCTGCACGCCGGGCAGGCCACCCAGGAACTTGTCGGTCACGTCCTTGCCGAGGCCCGCCTTGCGGAAGCGCACGCCGTCGATATCGAGCATTTCGGTGCGGATGACGCGTGCCTCGTCGGCGGACTTGCGGCCGTCCTTCCAGGTAAGCTCGAAGCGTGCGACCGGTGCCTCATGGATCTTGCCGAGGTTATGGCCGATTCGTGTTACCTCGAGCCAGTTTCCCTCCGGGTCGACCATCCGCCACCAGGCGAGATTGTCGACTGCGGTGCCCCATAGCACGGCCTTCTTGCCGCCGGCATTGACCGCAATGTTGCCGCCGATACACGACGCGTCAGCAGAGGTCGGGTCAACCGCAAACACGAGCCCCGCGGCCTGCGCCGCGTCGGCTACCCGGCGGGTCACCACGCCGGCACCCGAGAAGATTGTGCCGACGTCTCCGGCCACGCCAGGCAGTGCCCGGCGCTCGACCTCCCCGAGCGTCTCGAGTTTCTCGGTGTTTATGACGGCCGATAGCGGCGTCAACGGGATGGCGCCACCGGTATAGCCGGTTCCGCCACCGCGCGGGATGATGGTCAGGCCGAGCTCTATACAGGCCCTGACGATTCCGGGGATCTCGTCTTCCTCGTCCGGGGAGATCACCACGAACGGGTACTCGACGCGCCAGTCGGTGGCGTCGGTTACGTGCGAGACGCGGGCAAAGGCGTCGAAACAGACATTGTCGGCCCGTGTCAGGCGCCCGAGCAGCCGTCGTGCGCGGGAACGCAGCGCGCTTACGTCGTCGCAGTCCCGCTGGAACTCGTCTACCGACTGGCGGGCAGCTGCCAGCAGGTTGGCGACCATGGCATCGCGCGCGGCATCCGCCAGGTCGCGTCGCTTGTCGATGTCGCCCAGTCGATGGTGCATCGCCTCAATCAGCTGTCGCCGGCGCTTCCTGTTGTCGAGCAGGTCATCCTGAAGGTAGGGGTTGCGCCGCACGACCCAGATGTCGCCAAGGACCTCGTAGAGCATCCGGGCGGAGCGGCCGGTGCGACGCTCCTGCCGCAGCTGGTCGATGATCAGCCAGGCTGGCTCGCCGAGCAGTCGGATGACGATCTCGCGATCCGACAGCGAGGTGTAGTTGTATGGAATCTCGCGCAGCCGCAGCGGCGGTGCCGTTTCAAGTGGCTCCGGCGCATCCGACAGGGGCAGGGGCAGCGTGACGTTCATTGGTTGTTGATATTAGCTGGCCGGCGACTCCTGCGGGGCGGGTAATCCATGCAGCGGCCGCTTGCACCACCGTGGAGCAGGCATCCGCGTGACAACAGCAGCTGGCCGACACCAGAGGACGATTTGCGCGACAATGTCACCAGGAAACGAGCGAGGCCGCAAAACGTGAAAGTGCAACTGTCGGCGGAGGAGGCGCGGGTGATTGGCGCGCTGATCGAGAAGGAGATCACGACGCCGGACCAATATCCCCTGTCACTCAATGCCCTCACCAATGCCTGCAACCAGAAATCAAACCGCGACCCGGTCATGCAACTCGACGAACGCCGCGTGCAGCAGCTCCTGGACGGGCTGTCTAGGCGCGCGCTTGCCGTGGACCGGTCGGGCTTCGGTAGCCGGGTTCCAAAGTATCGCCACCTGTTCTGCAACACGGCTTTTGGCAGCCTGAAGTTTTCGCCCCAGGAACTGGCGATCATCTGCGAGCTGTTGTTGCGCGGGCCCCAGACCCCGGGGGAGCTCCGCGGGCGCGCCAGCCGCATGTGCCCGTTTGGCGACGTGGGCGAGGTGGAGGCGATCCTGGAGCAACTGTCTAGCCGCGAGGATGGGCCGTTCGTAGCGCGCTTGGCCCGCGAGCCGGGTCGGCGCGAGTCGCGCTACGCGCAGCTGTTCACCGGCACTCCGATGGCCGGGCCGACGGAATCCACCCCGGTAGCCACTGCGCCGGTGGCGCGGGCCATCGTGCCGGACGATCGGCTCGAGCTGCTGGAGCACCGCGTGGAGCGACTGGAAATGGAAGTCGCGGAGCTGAAGCGTAAACTTGGCGAATGAACCTGGCCGCGCGCCGTGCCGACGGTGCGGGCCCTGGCCGGAGGTCCTATGAGCATCAAGACCGATACCCGCATCATGGCCGTCTTTTGCGACTTCGAGAATGTCGCGCTCGGTGTGCGCGACGCCAAGTTCGAGGCTTTCGACATCAGGAAAGTGCTCGAGCGGCTGCTCCTGAAGGGCAACATCGTGGTCAAGAAGGCCTACTGCGACTGGCTGCGCTACAAGGAGTTCAAGGCACCCATGCACGAGGCCGCCTTCGAGCTGATCGACATCCCGCACGTACGGCAGTCGGGCAAGAATTCAGCCGACATCCGCATGGTGGTCGACGCGCTCGACCTCTGCTACACGAAGGCGCATGTCGATACCTTCGTGATCGTCAGTGGCGACTCGGACTTCTCGCCGCTGGTCAGCAAGCTGCGCGAAAACAACAAGGTCGTTGTCGGCGTCGGCGTCAAGAATTCCTCCTCGGACCTGTTGATCGCCAACTGTGACGAATTCATATTCTACGACGATCTTGCCCGGCAATCGGAGCAGGCCCGCAGCACACGGCGCAAGGCGAAGGCCGTCAAGCGCACCGAGAAAGCCGGCCCGTCGCCGGAGGAGGAGAAAAAGCAGGAGGCCTTCGATCTTGTCATCGAGACCATCGAAGACCTGATGGAGGAGCGGGACTCGGAAGAAAAGGTCTGGGGTTCCATGGTCAAGCAGGCGCTGAAGCGCCGCAAGCCGGGCTTCAACGAGAGCTATCACGGCTTCAAGACCTTCGGCAAGCTGCTCGAGGAGGCCCGTGAGCGCAAGTTGCTGGACCTCGAGCACGACGCCAAGTCGGGCGGCTACATCATTTCGCGTGTGCTAACGCACTGACGCACTGGGGTGTCGCGGCGCGCGACGCAGGAGACGACATGACGATGCATACGGTTTGCGACGAAGACGACCTGCCGGTCGGCAGGATGAAGGCAGTCCGACTTGACGGTACAGGGGTGCTGGTCTTTCACCTCGAGGATGGCTACTACGCCACGCAGAGTTCCTGCACCCACATGTTCGCGCCACTGGCGCGTGGCAAGATCCTGGACGGCTGCAAGATCCAGTGCCCGTTCCATCGCGCGCGGTTCGACATCAGAACCGGCGAGGTTATTGATTGGGCCAATTTCCCACCTGGCGTACAGTTGCTCAACGCCGTCCGTGCGGAGAAGGCGCTGAAGACCTTTCCCGTGACCATCGTCAAGGGCAAGGTCCGCGTCAGGCTCTAGATATGGGGACAGCCCCCTTTTTCAAGATGTCTACCTTCTAGACCTCCAGGACGACCTTGCCGACGGTGCCGCCGGACTGCAGTAGCTGCATGGCCTCGGGCGCGCGATCAAATGGCAGGCGCTGTCCGACGTACGGCTTGTGTCCGCCGGCGTAGCGTATGAGGCCCTCGATGGCGGCGGGCATGCGCCCGACCTCGTCCCACAGCCAGATCAGGTTGAAGCCAATGAAGCTCTGGTTGGCAGAGATCATTGCCAGCGGATCCAGCCGCGGCCTGCGCAGGTACTGCCACAGCAGCGAGAGGTAGTTTGGCCGCCGCCCGGCCGGCATGAAATCCGCGGCGCCAAACAGCACGAAACGTCCCTCGGGATTCAGCTTGCCGAAGGCTGGCTCGAAATACGGGCCAAGGACCGCATCGAAGACGACATCGAGTCCCGTCGCGCCCACCGCCGCGAGCGCCTGGTCGAGTTGCGCCTTGAACCGTCGGGGCTCGCGGACGATGATCGAATCTGGAGACAGGCCGTAGTGGGTTTCGAGAAATCGGCGCTTGTCTTCCCGGCCGACGGTGGCGATGACCTTCGTGCCGACGCTCTTCAGTATGCCTAGTGCCTGCAAACCCACGCCGCCTGCGGCCGACTGCACCAGCACTGTGTCGCCGGCCGCGACGCGAGCGCGTTCGACCAGGCCATACCAGGCGGTCATGCCCTGCACCGGCCACGCGGCGGCCTCGGTGGCGCTCCAGCCGGCCGGCAACGGGATGGCGTAGTCCTGGTCGAAGTTGAGCCTGTCGGCATAGGCGCCGAAGCGCGTCAGGACGCAGACGCGATCGCCGGCAACGAGACGTGTCCCGGGTCCGACTGCCTCGATGGTGCCGGCACACTCGAGGCCGGGAATGAACGGCCCGGACGGGGTCGCGGAATACAGACCGAGGCAGGCGAGAATATCGGCAAAATTGAGGCCGATAGCCTCGACGCGAAGGCGCGCCTGCCCCGGCGCCGGGTCGGGCAGGGATTCCCCGACCCGCGCCAGCCGGGCGAGCGAGCCGGCGCGTGGAATGCGCCATACGGTCCTCTTTACAGACATGGCCGGAGTCTACGCCAGTACCCGGGCGCAAGATTGCGTATGCCATTCAGGACAGTGCGCGGTGCCCGGCTTTCAGGAAAGCCTGCTGGTCGGCGTGTTGGCCGCCAAGCAGCTGGCGCGGTTCGAATAGGGTCGCGGCGACGTGGTCACACGTGAGGAGCGCATTGATCTCGGTGAGCGCGGTCGCGACCTGCGCCAGGGACCCGACGGCGCCATCTACCCGTTGATGGAGTCCGACACGGACAGCCGGATGCTGAGGCAGGCGCCGAGATAGCAGAATGCGTCAAGCCTGGCCGGTTTCCCCGTTGCGTTGTGTCAGTCGCTGCCAGATCCAGCCACCCGGCAGGTCGCGCCCGGTTCGCACGTAATCGAGTACGTTCACATTGGCCAGTGACAACTGCTGCGATCGGCGCGCGCGGAGCCGGCCGGCGAACAGGATCTCGTCGCCGGCCGCCAGCGGCATCTCGTCATCCGGGAGCAGCCGGTCGCGGCCAGCGCGCCGCAGCAGCAGCGGCAGACAGGCCAGCAGTTCAGAGCGGTCGTTCGGGCTCCGCAGCAGGTCGTCTAACCGGGGCGGCGTTCCGCCCGATGCGAGTGCCACCTGCACCGCAGGAGCGTCTGCTGCGTCCAGCCGGATGCTCCAGGTCGCCAACGTCCCCTTGTGGTTGAGCGCATCGAGCCGTTCAATCAGATGAGTCGCCCAGGCCTGCGGTTGCTGCCGTGCGAGGGCGAGGAACGGGCTGAGCAGGGGCGTCGAAATGATGGCCAGGCAGCGGCCCGCGATCAGTTCGGCGGACACCACCGTAACGTCGGCGTCGAACGCTTCAAACAGGCTTTGATTCGCCCGCAGGTTTTGCCGCACGATGACATACAGGTCGGGGTTGAGCTCCCGTGCAGTCACGGCGATGGACAGGTTGTTCACGTCGTCATCGGTACCGGCAACGATGCCCACGGCCTGCTTCACGCCGGCGCGCAGCAGGGGCTCGGCCTCGGTGCCGACTCCCTGAATGAACCTGGGCCCATCCTGCGGGGCGGCCGGGTCGATGATGGTGACGGCGAGCGACTCGCGGTCGAAGGCGCCCACGACCTCGCGGCCGAAGCGACCATATCCGCATACCAGCCAGGTACCGCGCGGCGGCGACTCGTTGGTACCGGAAGCGCGGCGCAGCAGCGCCGTCAGTCGCATGATCAGCCCGAAGGTGGCCGGCGCCTCGAGCGCCGTGGCCAGTGTTTCGCCAAAGATCTGGAATGGGTTGACGACGTGGTCGGTACCGAATGAGGTCATGTTCTCGGCGACGCTACGGGTCATGGCACGAGCGAGCACGGGCACGCGGGGGTTCAGCAGCCGGACGGTGATGGCAATGGCGAGGTTGGCCGCGTCGTCGTCGGTTAGCGCCATGACCCCGCGGCAGGCGGGGTTCCTGAGTCCGGCCACGAGCAGGTGGTCGGGGCTGCTGGCGTCCGCGTTCAGCGCGGGTGCGTCGCTCGCGTAGTGCGCAAGGTCGATCGTATCGACGCAGCCCGGGTCGACGTCGAGGATGGTAAAGCGCAGGCCCAGGCGGTCGAGCGTGCGGCATACCAGCGCGCCGGTCTCGCCGTATCCACAGACGATGTAGAAGGGCTCATGCAGGTGCTGTACCTGGCGCCGGAAGCGCCGCTCGACCAGCGCGTGCCGGAAGCCGCTGTCCTGGACCAGCGTCAGGACGCTGCCGATGGTGTACGCCCAGTTCACCACCGACATGTAGATGACAACCGTCACCCA
The DNA here is from genome assembly GCA_024642505.1 of Gammaproteobacteria bacterium. Classification (GTDB taxonomy): domain Bacteria; phylum Pseudomonadota; class Gammaproteobacteria; order Steroidobacterales; family Steroidobacteraceae; genus SG8-30. The sequence goes on along the minus strand of JAHEAZ010000062.1, from coordinate 1,965 downwards.
CAGCCGCTGCTGATCGGTGAACTCGGTCGGAATCTCTCCGAATCCGATCGTGCTCGCCGTGTAGCTCAGGAAGTAGAACGCATGGAAGAACCCCATCGGTGCCGGGTTGCCGTCCGCGTCGACGCCCGGGATGAGCACCATTCCCAGGATACCGATGGCATAGACGGTGACCAGCAGCACCAGCGGCTTGCGCAGCCGCCGAAGCGTCAGCAGCAGCACGCTGTCCATCTTGTCAGCGGCGCAGCATCAGCGTTTCGGCGACCAGCATGATCACGGAGACGACGTTGGCGAAAACCGCACCAGCCGCGAGCGACACGATGGCCGCCATGCTTGCACCGGATATCAGCCCGTTGGCCTCGCGCACGGCAAAGAACCAGACCAGGGTTGCGGCAACGAGCTGCAGCACCGCGACCAGGCTGGTGGCGAGGTGCACCGCACCAAGCTGGGTCCTGTCGCCGAACTTGAGCAACGTGGCGATCACGTTGACGACGACCGCCGCATAGAGCTCCGGGGCGGCATGATGAGTCGGATCACCCATGTCGCCCAGCACGAACCCGAAATTGAGGGTCGCAGCGAGCAGGATGAAGAAGCCGAAAATCACCTTCTCCAGGTTCATGGGCAGACTCCGACAATTGACTGCCTGCAAGCTTAAACCGACCCGGCCCGGCCCAGGCAAGGAAAATTCCGCAGGGTACGCCTGGCCCCAGCTAACACATCGCTTGCCCGGCGTCCCGCATCTCGCGTTAGATTGAGCACATGGACCGCACAGAACGCTTCTATCGCATCCGTCGCCGACTGGTCGAGAAGGGGACGCTGACTCGACGCGAGATCGAGGAGGACCTCGAGATCTCGCATTCGACTTTCAAGCGCGATATCGACTACATGCGCGACCGGCTCAACGTGCCGATCATCTGGTCACCGGGGCAACAGGCCTATGTGCTCGATCCGGACGCCGACGTCGCCGAATTGCCGGGCGTGTGGTTCAGCCCCGGCGAAATCTATGCGCTGCTCGAGATCGAGCAGCTTCTCGAGCAACTGGAGCCCGGATTGCTTTCTCGACAGCTCGGACCGGTACGTGAGCGCCTGGCGGGACTGCTCGAAGGCAGCGAGAAGGGCCACCGCGAGATCCGCCGGCGCATCAAGGTGCTGCCGATGGGGACCCGGGGAGTCAACCGCGAGATTTTCGAGATCCTGTCGTTCGCATTGCTGGACCGGCGCCGGCTGCGCATCCGTCACCTGCGGCGGCAGACCGGCGAGGAATCTGGTCGCGAGGTGTCGCCCCAGCGGCTCGTGCACTATCGCTACAACTGGTACCTCGACGCCTGGTGCCATACCCGCGAGGACATCCGTATCTTCGCGGTCGACGCGATCAAGGGCGCCCAGGCGCTGGAAGTACCTGCATTTGAAGTCGAGGATCGACGGCTCGACGAAGTCTTGCGTGCCGGTTACGGTATCTTCGCCGGCCAGTCGGTCGAGCGGGCAATTCTGCGTTTTTCCCCAGGGCGCGCCCGGTGGGTAGCGAACGAGATCTGGCATTCCCGGCAGGTCGGCCGCATGGAAGCTGACGGGTCCTATGTGCTCGAGATTCCCTACAGCCAGGAACCCGAACTGGTGATGGACATCCTGAAGTACGGGCGTGAAGTGGAAGTGCTGGCGCCGGTCTCGCTCCGGATTCGGGTGGCGGGAGAGCTTGCGGCGGGGGCCGCCCTGTACAAGGATGGTCCTGGCGACGCGTGAGCCGGCAGGGCCTCAGCGATCGGGCAGCGGGATGAACTCGGTCTCGCCCGGCACGCGCGGAAAGTTGCCCGTCGCCCAGTCCCGCTTGGCTTGTTCAATGCGTTCCAGCGAGCTGGAGACGAAGTTCCACCAGAGGTGGCGCGGGCCGTCCGCCGTGGCGCCCCCCAGTAGCAACAGGCGGGCGCCTTTGGGACTCTCCAGCCGCGCCTCGGCGCCTGGTTCGAGCAC
>JAHEAZ010000133.1 GCA_024642505.1 Gammaproteobacteria bacterium | reverse complement strand
GGTTGCTCTCCAGGTCGAGGCGCCGCACGGCCTGTTCGGTCAGGGATGCGCTGTAGAACTGGCAGTTGTTTCGTCCCAGGTCCTTGGCGTGATACATCGCCGTGTCCGCGTGCTTCAGAAGAGAGGGAGCGTCCTCCCCGTCGTCCGGAAACAGCGCGACCCCGATGCTCGCGGTGAGCACCACCTCCCGGCCTTCGAGCGAGAACGGCCGACGCATCAGCTCGTGGATGCGGTGCGCCAGCGTGAGCACATTGTCCGTCTGTTGGAGCCGTGGAATCAGCACGGTGAATTCATCACCGCCCAGGCGGGCCAGCTCGGTATCGGTATCGGTCTCGGTCCCGGTCTCGGCGTCCGCCGGCTCGTTGCGTGCTACCAGGTCCGAGGACCGCACACCGAGCTTGAGCCGCTCGGCCACCCACTGCAGCAGCAGGTCGCCGGTCCCGTGTCCCAGGGTGTCGTTGATGTTCTTGAATCCGTCGAGATCCAGGAACAGGATCGCCATGCGCTCCTGCTCGTGACGCGCGCGCCGGATCTCGCGCTCGAGGCGCTCGAAGAAGGACAGCCGATTGGGCAGACCGGTCAGGGTGTCGAAGTAGGCCAGCCGGTAGACACTCTTCTCGGCTTCCTTGCGTTCGGTGATGTCACGCGACAGGATGATGAAGCGGGGCTCCCGGGCGTTGCCGCCCGACTTGCGCGAAACGGACAACTCGAACCAGCGCTCGCCATGGGGTGTGCGCAGTTCGATCTGCTTGCCCAGCGAGGTGCCCTGCGCGTTCGCCTCGTGCAAAGCTGCCAGACAGGTGGCTGCCTCCTTCGGGGGCAGCATTTCCTCGAGCGTGCGGCCGATGATCTGATCCGGCGGGGCCGCGAGCAGGCCGATGTCGGGGGCGTGGAAATCCAGGTAGCGGCCCGCCAGGTCCACCTCGAACAGCAGATCGGGAATCGCGTCCAGGGTATCGCGCAGCATGGATTCGCTCTGGCGCAGCGCGGTCTCGGCTCGAATGCGCTCGGTGGTGTCGCGAACGAGGCACAGGGTTTCCTCGGACGAGATCGCGGCCAGCCGGGCCTCGTAGCCGCGTTCTTCGCCGTCGATCGAGGCGACCGTGTAGTCGACCGTCACCGCGCTGCCGCGGGTGCGCGCTCGTGCCGCGGCCCTCAGAAGTATGTCGGCGACGTCCTGGGGAAGCCGCTCCGACAGGAGGTCGCCCGGACTGGGAAGCTGCCCGTGCCCCTGCGCCTGCGCGGCGCCACGCGCGTGCAGTACCCTGCCGGTGGCGTCCAGACGCAGCAGCGCGTCGGGGATGGCGTCGAGAATCGCCGTATTGCGCGCATCGGCCGTGTGAAGTTCCTGCATCACCCGATAGCCGCGCGACAGGTGGCGGATCCGATGGCCGACCAGTGCCCAGTTGATCGGCTTGGCGATGAAATCCGTCGCACCGACCGCGAGTGCACGCTCGATCGAATCCTGGGTTTCCATGCTGGCGATCATGACGATGGGCAATTCGTCCCCGACCTCCCCGCGCAGCCGGGCGCAGATCTCATGGCCGCTCAGACCGGGCATGTCCAGATCCAGCATCACCACGTCGCACGACGCGGACCTGAACTGGCGCAGCGCATCCTCGCCGTCGTCTGCCAGACAGACCTGGAAGCCGGCCGTCTCCATCGCGGACTTCAACTGCAGCCGGGTGGCGGGGTCGTATTCGGCAATCAGCACTCGCAGGGGCCGATGGGTCATGCGCCCCTCGCACGGACGCGGCGGGTGCCCGCCTGGGCGGCAAGGCATGCGGCGGCACAGGCCACGCACGACCGTGCCCCGCCGCGGCCTGGCGGCGTCGATTGCTTGTTGTTGCCGCGCTCACGATCGGACATTGGGACACCTCGCTTACGAAGCCAGTATCGGCAGCACGTTCCGTCGGCACGGTGAGCGGCCGACCGTCGGTCCATTGCCGGCGATGATTGCGCGGTGCCGTGTCGGAAATTCGCAAACGCAGCTTCCGGGTTCGTCAGCAGGGTGATGGCAGCCTGGCCGTCGGGGGGCGGTAGGCGGGGGGCGACGGCGGTCCGCGGCGGCGCCCGGCACCCACCCGCCGCTCATCGCTTTTCGGCGGCGGGCGCAAGAACGCCGGGTTTCCCCGGCGGTCGTGAAAACGCCGGGTTTCCCCGGCGGTCGTGAAAACGCCGGGTTTCCCCGGCGTTGGTCAAAGTGCCGGACCGACCCGGCGTCGTCGCGGCGCGGGTTCGCGCCGCGTGCGTGTCAACTCGGTTGGATGTTCGCGGCCTGCTTGCCCTTGGGGCCGGTAACCACCTCGAACTCGACTTTCTGGCCTTCCTTCAGGCTCCTGAAGCCATTGCCCTGGATTGCGGAGAAGTGCGCAAAGAGGTCTTCGCTGCCGTCGTCCGGCGTGATGAACCCGTAACCCTTCGCGTCGTTGAACCACTTGACGGTACCCGTTGCCATAAGCTGCCATCCCTGAAAAAAGGCCCGATGCGTGCGGCACCGGTTGAAAGATGCCTCGCTGGCCCGCATCTCGGTATTGCGTTTCGTCAGGGCGACAGCGACCCGGGGATCAACCCTAAGGCACGCATGGATTTTTTTTCAAAGTGGCGCCAAAGTCAAGGTCGGCGAGCATGCGACAAGCGGATTTTGCCGCGACGGCGACGCCGGGACGGCCGCGCAGGGGTCTCCGGACCCCGCGGCGCGGCGGGTTACCAGCGCGGCAACGGACCTTCGGCTGATTGCGGCGATGGCCGGCACGTGGACGGCACCGGTCTGCGGTGATAATCGGGCGACGCAGCGCTGAATGCCGGTCACGCCCGCAAGCTTCGGCGCGAATTCGCGACGATATTGTTACGAACGGACGTGAACGCGTTCACGGTCGCTGTGTTGCAGCAGGCGCGTCTGCTGGTTGCAGCAGGGCAGCGACTGGTTAGAATGGACCGCATGGCGACGAAGCACGATCCCTCCACGATACTGGAGAGGCAGGAATCGCGGCTGAAGCCGCCGCCGATGTATCAGGTCATGCTGCTCAATGACGACTACACTCCAATGGAGTTCGTCGTCAGCGTGCTGCAGAAGTTCTTCGGCATGGGCCGGGAGAAGGCCACGCAGGTGATGCTCAAGGTGCATCGCGAGGGGCGTGGGGTATGCGGCGTCTACCCAAGAGATGTCGCCGCAACGAAAGTCGAGCAGGTGAGCAGTTATTCACGCCAGCACCAGCACCCGCTGCAGTGTGTGATGGAGGAAGCATGATCGCGCAGGAATTGGAAGTCAGCCTTCACATGGCCTTCGTCGAGGCCCGCCAGCAGCGCCACGAGTTCATCACCGTGGAACACCTGCTGCTGGCGCTCCTGGACAATCCGTCGGCCGCCGAGGTTCTGCGCGCATGCGCCGCGAACATCGACGACCTGCGCAAGAACCTGACGTCGTTCATCAAGGAGAACACCCCGGTCGTGCCGGGCACCGAGGAGATCGACACGCAGCCCACGCTGGGCTTCCAGCGTGTGATCCAGCGGGCGATCATGCACGTGCAGTCCACCTCCAACGGCAAGAAGGAGGTCACCGGCGCCAACGTCCTGGTCGCCATCTTCGGCGAGAAAGACTCGCACGCGGTGTACTACCTGCACCAGCAGGGCATCACTCGGCTGGACGTGGTCAACTACATCTCGCACGGCATCACCAAGAATCCGCAGCCGAAGGAAGCACCCAAGGAAGACGCCCCCGAGGCCGACCAGGAAGGCGCGAACGCGCAGCAGAGCGCGCTCGACCAGTTCACCC
>JAHEAZ010000061.1 GCA_024642505.1 Gammaproteobacteria bacterium | reverse complement strand
CTGCCGTCACGCAGGCCGGTGACCGTCACTCCCTGGCACCGTCCATCTGGCCCGTGCAGGCACTGCACTTCCTCGAGTCCGCTCGGGTCGACCACCGCCAGTGGGTTGTTCCAGGCGTAGGAGTACCGGTTCAGGTCCTGGCCGTGATATGGCGCCTGCACAATCGGGTCAGCGCTGAGGAATCGGCCGATCTTCGGGTCGTAGACCCGACCGTTCATGTGGACGAGGCCAAGGTTGTCCAGGTGCTCATGCCCCGTGAAGCCGTCACGGGTACTCGACTGGATCGCCGCCCATTCCGTGCTGGTCGGACCAGCCGAGCCGTCATTGCCACGACGCCGGCCAAAGGCGTCAAAGCTCTCGGCCACGACTGTGGCCCCCGTTGCCCCGTCGACTATCCGGTCGGTGCCTCCAAGGTGATCGCGCGTGGGATGGTAGGTGCGCGCCGGGCTGCCACTCGCATAACGCAGGTGAATAGCCGCAGTGCCCGTGGGGCCTTGGACATAGTGACGCCAGGTGACGGAGCCGCCGCGCGTCACTTTCTCCAACAGACCGCCGACGTAGACAGTGGTCTCGCTGGTACCTGAATGTGTTGCCGACTGCTTCCAGCGCCTGCGCAGCGGATCGTACGAGAACTGGCTCGCGTTTCCGCCCTGCTGGGCGATGGACTTCGGAAGGTTGTAGCTGTACCAGGTGATGCTGGAGCCATTTCGGCTGGTCATGTTGCCGTTGGCGTCGTAGGCATACCTGCCCGATCCGGCGGCCGTCACCGCATGCCTGCGCGTCGCGTGGTAGCTGTAGCAGGGCGAGGCCGTCGGGCACACATCCGACTTCCACGTGATGTTGCCCAGCGAGTCATAACGCAACGTCAGGCCGCTGGCGCCATTCAGCGTCGTCGTATTGAGGCGATTGACGGCATCATGGCTGAACGCCTCGTTTAGATCGCGGGTCCGGTCGCGTCGTTCGAGCAGATTGCCGGCTGCATCCCAGCGGTAGGAAAGATCCTGCATTGCCGTGCCGCCGCCACGGCCTGCCTGTCTGTATTCAAGCAGCCCCGTGAGCGGATTGAACCCCGATACCACCCTGACTGCCGTTCCGAGCGATTCATCCAACACGTTGCCGGCTGGATCGGCCGCTCCCAGCTGCCACAGCACCGCGCCCTGCGCCGTCTTGTTGCGAATGCGGACCAGCTGGCCATGCTGGTACTCGTAGCCGACCTTCAACCGGTAGCCCGCGGTGCTAGCGGGATAGGTCAGAGTGTCGACTTGACCAGCCTGGTTGTAGGTGTACCCGAACTGGTAGGACGAATCGGAGTTGATGGTGCGCGTCGTCAGGCGCGCGCGAGAGTCGTAGGTATAGCTCTCCGAGTATCCTGGGCCCGTGATGGAGGCGAGGCGCCCAATGTTGTGGGCTGCAGCGGAGCTGCCCCAGGTCCACCTGGTCACGCCCTCGGCTTCCGCGCGGCTGATCGGCCGGCCGAGTGCGTCGTAGGAGAAGGCTGTGGTCTGCGCCTTGGCGTCGGTCCATGACACGACCTCGCCCAGGGCGTTCGGCGAGAGAGTCCACGCACCCAGGTCCATGTCGGATTGGGCCGTCTTCATCCCGCGCACGTTGTAGGCGGCCGTGCTGGTGGTATTACCGAGCGCGTCCCTCACCCGGAGCAGTTCCCCGAAGGCCCCGTACTCGTAGCGTGACGTCCCACCCAGGGCATCCGTGACGCTGACCAGGTCGCCCCAGGCCGCCTGATGCCGGGTCGTTCTATTGCCTCGCGGGTCGATCTCGGTGAAGCGCAGGCCGTCATGCTCGTAGCGCAGCAAGCGTTCGATGGTGCCACTGGCAGTCATCATCGAGGCCGACGTCAGGCGATCAAGCTCATCGTAGCCATAACGCCAGCTGCCGGAACCGGGGCCGCCGGACCAACTGGGAGCATGGTGACGTGCGACCCGGCCCCGGTCGTCGAATTCGACCGACTCCTCGGCGTACGTGCCACCGGCCGCCTGTTTTGCCACGCGCAGGACGCGTTCGAACCGGTCGACATCGGCGACGATCGCATGGGTGGTGACGCCAGCGGCGTCCTGCTCGTCGCGCCTGAGCTGGTACCGGGCGCGCGGATCGCAATCCGCATCGCAAGAGGCCCGGCTCCAAGCAACACGAGTGTCGTCTGGGTGTGTCTCCAGCATCAGGTTGCCGAAGGCATCGTAGCTCCAACGCGACACCAGCCCATTAGGATCAGTCATCGCGATCGGCCGACCGTGACTCTCGTCCCAGAGCAACTTCGTCGCTTGCGACAGCGGATTCCTGATGGTCATGGGGAAACGGCCGCGGGCACCCCAGTCGATCGAGGTGGTGCGCGACGACATGGCGGCTCCCGTCACCGTGCGACGTGCTGGATTGCCAAAAATGTCGTAGGCGAAATCGACCGTGACCTGCCAGCGGGAATCCCCTGGCTCGACCTGCTGCCGCGTAACCCGACAGGCCAGCCCGTCCCATGCCAGCGAGTGGCTGCGCATAACCGACGCGCCGCCATTCAAGCTGTGGGACGCGGTCACCCGGGTACCCGTCGGCCTGCCCAGGCACCAGTGGGTCGTGTCATTCAACACTGACCCGTGCTGGGTCCTTTCGCTACGCGTCGCACCTGGATGATCGCCGCCGACACCCTCAGTGACGGTAATCACGTCGTCCGTGACCAGGCCCGAGACGCGGTCGATGGCCGCGACACTGGCGGTCACGATCGTGTGAGCTGCGCCAGGGGCGCTGCCGGTCGGGTCGAAGCGCATCTCCCGACTGGATGTCACGTAGGGGAAGAGCCGGGTGGTATAGCCGCCTCCGTAGCCAAGTGCCTTCCAATCGCGGCTTGTCTCCCGGGCCAGCCGCCCGTTGGCCAGCCTCACCACCTGGCGTGCAATATGCCCGACGAACGGGTGATCCTGACGATACTCTTCCTCAATCACGAGTCCGGGCGCTGGGGCGATTTCCCTTGCCACCCGTCGCGCGAAGCCGAGATCACCACGGCCGGCGAGATCCCTTCGCAGTCCTGCGTAGGTGTAGGTCGTCCTGGCCAACGAGTCGGAGCCGGAGCCGCCGCTCACCGACAGCCGCGATACGACCGATCGCGCCTCCTGCACATCGCGCTGCGGATAGGTTGCGGCAGATCCCTTCGTATGGATCGCCGGGTCCGTCGTCACGGCATAGTCGAAGCGGGCCGTGACACCGAAGCCGTCGGTGACCGACGACAGCAGATCGGGCACTGGTCCCTGGTGCAGGCGGTAGCCGAGACGGGATCCTGCCCGGGTCGCCAGGTCCTGCAATCCGTCGCCATTCATGTCGGCCACGACCACGCTCGTCGGCGAGCCGTGTGCGACACCGGTGTCCGTCACCGGCGACAAACTCGCACCGGCCGACTGTACGACCTTCCAGGTCGAAGTCGTGTCACCGAAGAGCAAGTCGTCTCTGCCGTCGCCATTCCAGTCGATTGTTGCGACTGCGTGGCGCAGGGTCCCGTAGGCCGGGCCCGCGATCTCGATTCCATAGGGTCCGTTAATGGTGCAGCCGCTGAAGCGCACCCGCCATTTGCCCTGGTAGTGTGGGTAAGCGAAGTCCGTGCAACCGTCCCCGTTGACGTCGGCGGGCACGCCGCCGGCGAAGGAACTGGCGAAGGGTTCGCTCAAGCGCTGGTCTGCCGAAATCCTCGCGATCGAGTAATTCTCATTCATCAGCAGGTCCTCGCGGCCGTCGCCGTCGAGGTCAATGCGCTGTCCTGGGCGACCGAGGAACTGGCCGCCCTCCGCATGCTCGTAGCCGGCGTCGTAACCCTGCTCATAGAGCGTGACGGGGGACTGGGAAAATCCGAGGCCGCGCCTGTTGTAGCGGACCTGGACCTGCAGGCCGTTGCCGGAAGTGCCGACAATCTCCGTGTAGGCCAGGTCGGACAGTCCATCGCCGTCGAGGTCGGCACCACGGAAGTCACCGCCAGTTGCGGCGATACCGGTCTCAATCACCGTGCCGAGCCCACTGGAGCCGCCGAGGACGACCTGCCACCTGTTGGCCCGCGATACCAGCAGCGCGTCCTGCGTGCCGTCCCCGTCGTAGTCGAGCGGCACCCCGACTCCATTCGGTGCGCCGATCCGGGTGTCGATCTCGGGACCATGGCCACCCGCGGCGAGGGCGAGTCGAAAGCGCAGTGTTGCGGCATCGAGTGAACCGCCGGCCCAGACCAGGTCGGCGCGACCATCGCCGTTCACGTCTGCCGCCCACCAGCGCTTCGACTCGGCGATCCATGCGTTGCCACCAATTGCCGCTGCCTGCGCAGACTCGGGCCCGAATCCTGGCCTGCCGTCCTGCCAGGTCATCGAAGTCGGTGCCAGGCAGTCACCGCCGGCGCACTCGCGCAGCGAGACAAGTCGGCTGCGGCCCGTCGTCGACAGCGCTGCCATGTATCCCAGCTCGTAACGCCTGAGCACGGACCCGTTGTAGAGCAACTCGATACGGGCGAGGCGCACGGTCTGACTGATCGCCAGGCCGGCGACGTAGCCAAGCTCCGACTCGTTGACCGGCCGGTTCTCGTAGCTGAACGTCACCTCATGGGTCGGAGTGACGCCGGCTGATGGATTACCGTTGTAGCGGACCGCGGCAATCCGAAAGCTACCGTTGACTGCATCTTCGGTGTAGCTGAAGTCGATTGCGTTGCCCGCCCGGTCGCGCATCCGGCTCAGCGCCCAGGCACGGGGCGTCGCCACCTTTCCGGACCAGTCGATTCTCGAATCCGCGGTCGCGCCGTACTCGAGCACCCGCCCGTCAGCCGCCTCAACCACGAAGTGCCGGGGTCCCGAGCCCGCTGTTCCGTAGGAACGGATCCGGGCGAACGACTCGATCTCGGTCCGGTACTCGGCGCCGTTACTGCCATATGCCTGACCACTGGCAATGACCAGCCGCTGGCCGTCGAGGCAGAAGCGGTCCAGCTGGGATAAGGCCACGGGTCCCGGCGCACCGTCCTGAGCAATCGTTCGCCGGCAGCGCGCAATCCGCGACAGTCCGCCAATCGACCAACCCGCGCCGAGTTCGCCGCCGGCGTTCGCATGCCCGTACTCCAGCGACAGCTGTGGAGTCAGCCCGTTGGTGCCCGGCGGCAGGGAGAGAGGGATCGAATACCGTGCCTCGCCAGCCGGCGAGACCCGCGCATAACCCAAGCTTCGCCCCGTCGCGCCGCTGACCGGTTCCGGTACCGGCTCGGGCGCCGTCGGTGGCGGTAGCGGCTCTTCAGGGGGCTCATATACTGGCTGGGCTGGCTCATCGATGAACTGTGAGAGGGGTGCGGCGACCACGGCGCCCTGAAAACTCACCAGACAGACAGTCAACACTCCGGCGATTCGAGGCAGCCATCCCTGTGACCTGTACATGTAAGACCTCCCTGTCGTCCTGCGTCACCAACTCCGGCGCGATCGCGCTCGGGTCCGGCGAAATCCCTGTCGCCGGAAGGCTGAGCATCAACGGCCTGCGCTTGCCAGGGAAACTAGACGCACAAAAGCGTCGGTGGAGATCCTGTAGGTTGTTTTGGAACAAACGGGCCACAAAGAGCGCGTGGACGCCGCTCAGCCGAACTGCATGAAGACAAGCGCTGCCTGGCGCCAGCCGGCGCAATACGGGTCAAAGGAAGTTTCTTCTGACGTCGTCAGGCAATCAGATCGCAATGGCATTGACGACGAAGTGAACCGGGGCTGTTGCGCCTCGTCTCATAGTGTCGCCGCCAGATCGCGGAACGCGAACCCGCTGAGCGGCTGTTCGATTCCGCGCGTCAGCGCCAGTACCTTGAACCGCTCGCCCATCTCTCCCGGCAACATCAGTGTAGAAGCCGCCTGACCCAGCTGCGCCCGCCCCACGGCATCGAGCCCTTCACTCGCGGCCGCCAGTTCGCGTTCGAGCCCGGCGGACAACAGGAAATGCGCCTGCGTGCTGAAGCCCCCCACGGCCAGCCCGGCCTCCGCACCAGCCTCGGCGACCTCGGTGAAGTCGACCCACGCGGTGATGTCCTGCAGTCCCGGGTTCAACAGCACGTCATCCACGCGGCGGTGGCGGAAGAAGCTGCACAGCGACCCGCCGGCCCGCGATGGGTGGTAGTAGTGCGCTCGCGCAAGCCCGTAGTCCACAAACAGCATCGCGCCCTGCCTCAGTTCACGCGACAGCCCGGCGATCCACGGGCACACCAGCCGGCTAAGCTCGCTTTCATAGCCTATGCCCAGGGTCTGCGGCAGCTGCTTGAGCCGCGCCTCGACCGCCGTGATGAGTTCCGCAGCTGCCGGCCGGGCCTCGAACGTGAAGCCGTCGCCTGCGATCGCGACGCCGATGGCTTCCAGACCCTGCGGTCCCAGGCGAAAGCGCTCCACCGGCAGTGCGTCCAGCACTTCGTTGGCGATCGCGACCCCGCGCCAGGCTGCGGTGGGCAACGAATCGAGCCAACTGACCCGGGAGAGCAGTGCCGGGTTGCACCGCGCCAGCGTGGCACGCTGTCGCTCACGCAACTCCGCGCTGACCTCGAGGATGCGGTAGCGCTCCGGCAGGACGCCGCGCCCGGTCAGCGCTGCGAGCAGCTCGGCCGCCATCGCGCCACTGCCCGCGCCGATTTCGAGCACCTCGCCGCCGCCGGTCTGGCCCAGGACTTCGGCGACCTGCCCGGCGAGGCAACGCCCGAACACCGGCGTCAGTTCGGGCGCCGTAACGAAGTCGCCGTGTGCGCCGAACTTGCGTGCACCGGCGCTGTAATAGCCGAGTCCCGGCGCGTACAGCGCCAGCTGCATGAACCGGGCGAACGGGATCCAGCCGCCGGCGACGGTAATCTCGCCTCGAATGTGCGCGGCGACGCGGGCAGTGTGCGCCAACTCCTCCGCCGACAGCGCCGGCAGGGCCAGCGGCGTCAGCATGGCCGCGTCCCGGGCGTTTCAGGTATGTTTGCCAGCAACTCGTTGCCCGAAACGGAGTCGTCATGGCGAATTCCGGCCCGATGCCGCTCGATGGCAAGGTCGCCCTCATCACCGGCAGTGCCCGGCGCCTCGGTGCCGCCATGGCGCGACGGCTGCACGGCGCGGGGGCACAGGTCGCGATCCACTACCGGTCTTCCTCGACCGTGGCTGACGCGCTCGCCGGCACACTGAACGCGCAGCGGCCTGGCTCCGCAGTAGCCGTCAGGGCCGACCTGCTGGACCTGGCCCGCCTGCCGGGTCTGGTCGAGTCGGTGGCGCAGGCCTTCGGCCGCCTGGACATCCTGATCAACAATGCGTCGACCTTCTATCCGACGCCGGTCGGCGAGATCACGCCTGCGCAGTTTGACGACCTGATCGGCACCAACCTGCGCGCACCGCTGTTCCTGGCGCAGGCCGCGGCGAACCAGCTGCGGCTGCGCGAGGGCCTGATCATCAACATGGTCGACATCCACGCCTCGCGGCCGCTGAAGCGCCATCCCGTGTACTGCTCGGCCAAGGCCGGACTGGTGATGCTGACCCGCTCGCTCGCCCGCGAGCTCGCGCCGCAGGTGCGCGTCAACGGCATCGCGCCCGGGCCGGTGCTGTGGCCGGAGGGCGACCTGGACCCCGAGCTCAAGAAGAGCATCATCGACCGGACAGCGCTGAAACGGATGGGGTCTCCCGAGGACGTCGCACGTGCGGCGCTCTATTTCGCGGCCGAGGCACCATTTGTCACCGGTCAGATCCTGGCGGTGGACGGCGGCCGCAGCCTCGGCGGCGGGCTCTAGTCCGGTCCTCAATCGTCGCCCTCCAGCGCCACCGGGACCATCTCGTGGCCGTCGCGGTCAAACTGCGCCCACATCTCCCCGATCGTCGTGCCAGAAGTCGGATGGACCAACTCCGCGGCGAGTTCTGCCAGGGGCCCGAGCATGTACGCGCGCCGCGCCAGGTCCGGGCGCGGCAGCACCGCCCCGGGAAATTCGCCGACCGTGTCGCCATAGAGCAGGACGTCGAGGTCCATGCTGCGCGGCGCCCACTTCGCAGCCTGGCGCGGGCGGCCGCAGTCCGTTTCGATCGCGTGCAGTCGCGCCAGTACGGCGGCGAGCGGCAGGTCCGTGTGGAATCCCACCACCAGGTTGACGAAGTCGTCACCCTCGAAGCCGACCGCCTTGTTGGAATAGGCCCGCGACACGGCAAGCGCCGGCCAGGTCTCGCGCATCATCGCGACCGCACGCCTGAGGTGGGCCCGCGGGCGAATGTTGCTGCCCGCCGCGACGAAGACTTCAGGCATCCGGCCCGGCGCCCAGGTCCGCTCGCGTACGTTCAATCATCACCCCGACGTCCTTCGAGTGACGGATGGCGCCCGGCTTGTGCAGCGTGACGCGGACCCATTCGACCGGGAATTCCGTCAGGATCAGGCGCGCAACCCGCTCGGACAGGGTCTCCACGAGCTGGAAGCGGGACTCCTGGACGAACGCCAGCACGCGCTTGGCGACCGCCTTGTAGTTGAGCGTGTCGTCGATGGAATCCGACAGCGCGGCGCGGCGGATATCGGCCGACATCTCAAGGTCGATCGCGATGGTCTGCTTGACCTCGCGTTCCCAGTCGAAAATGCCGATGACGGTTTCCGTCGTCAGCTCCTTGAGGAAGATCTTGTCCATGAAAGCTGCCTTACAGGGTGGGTCGCGGCGACCCGGAGGTGTCAGTCGTTGAGGGGTTCCAGCTCATCCAGTGGCCACCGCGGCCGGGCCCGGATCGCCTGGCCGGCATGCTGGCCGGCGGCCAGGCGACGATATCCCGCGTAGGCGATCATCGCCGCATTGTCGGTGCAAAACCCCGGGCGTGGATAGTAAACCCGGGCGCCGCGCCCGCTTGCAGCGTGCGCCAGGTCGGTTCGCAGCCTCTGGTTGGCGCCCACCCCACCGGCAACCACCAGCACATCATGGCCGGTGTACTCCAGCGCGCGCAGCGCTTTGCCCACCAGCGTGTCCACGATCGCGGCCTCGAACGCATGGGCGACATCGGCCCGACCCTGGTCATCCAGCCGACGGCCGCGCAGCGCGACGACGGCGGCCGTCTTCAGGCCGCTGAAGCTGAAGTCGAGGCCCGGCCGGTCCATCATCGGCCGCGGGAACTGGAACACACCCGGGCGTCCACGCTCGGCCAGCGCCGCGAGGGCGGCACCGCCCGGGTACCCGAGCCCGAGCAGCTTGGCGGTCTTGTCGAAGGCCTCCCCGGCGGCATCGTCCAGCGACTCGCCCAGGATCCGGTAGCGCCCGATGCCGGTCACCTCGACCAGCATGGTGTGCCCGCCGGACACCAGCAGGGCGACGAAAGGCAGTGGCGGCGGGTCTGGCTCCAGCATGGGCGCCAGCAGATGGCCCTCCATGTGATGGATGCCGATGACCGGGACCCCCCAGGCATAGGCCAGGCTCTCGGCGACCGCCCCCCCGACCATCAGGGCGCCGATCAGGCCGGGACCGGCGGTGTAGGCCACGCCGGTGACCTCCGCCGGGGCCGTCCCCGACGCTGCCAGGGTGGCACGCACCATGGGCAGCAGCCGCTGGATATGGTCACGGGCGGCCAGCTCCGGGACCACCCCGCCCCAGGCCCGATGCAGGTCGAACTGGCTGAAAACCTCGTGCGCCAGCAGGCCCCGGTCGCCGTCATAGACTGCCACCGCGGTCTCGTCGCAGGACGATTCAATGCCCAGGACCCTCATGGGGACCCCGGCCGGCCGCCCGCGGCTTTGATTTTTGTCCCCGACATCAATACACTTTCCGGCTCTTTCCCCGGAGGTGCCGGGGATATTTACGTTCCAAGACGAGGTTCGAGGTCCGAATGCCCAGCGTCCGCATCCGTGAGAATGAATATTTCGACGCCGCCCTGCGTCGTTTCAAGCGCGCCTGCGAGAAGGCCGGTGTGTTGACGGAGCTGCGGCGCCGAGAATTCTACGAGAAGCCGACCCAGGAACGGAAACGGAAGAAGGCTGCCGCGGTGAAGCGGCACATGAAGCGGCTGTCGCGCGACGGAATGCGCAGCCCCGCCCCGCGCTGATCTCCGGGCCCGATGTCCCTCAAGGCCCGCATCACCGAGGACATGAAAGCGACGATGCGCTCGGGCGACAAGGATCGCCTCGGGCTCATCCGCATGCTCATGGCCGGCATCAAGCAGCGTGAAGTCGACGAACGTATCGAGCTCGACGACACCCAGGTGCTGTCCGTCATCGACAAGATGATCAAGCAGCGCAAGGACTCGGTCACCCAGTTCGAGGCTGGCGGTCGTGCCGACCTGGCCGCGCGCGAATCGGCGGAAATCGCCTGGCTGACAGAATACCTCCCCGCCCAGCTGTCCGATGCCGAAGTCGACGCACTGGTAAAGGACGCCATCGCGGCGACCGGTGCTGCCTCGATGAAGGACATGGGCAAGGTGATGGGCGTGGTGAAGCCAAAGGCCCAGGGCCGTACCGACATGGGCGCACTCTCCGCTCGCATCAAGGCCGCTCTCGGCGGCTGACCGCCCGACGACCGGCGACCATTACCTGGCGTGGTTCTCTGCTCCCGGCAGGTCGTTCTCGCCCCGCCTGAACGGCTGGCACGTCTGTCCAGGCGTGGCCGCGGCGAGGCGTGTTCCCCTGGCGCGCGAGTTTGTCGAAAAGGTGGACAGCTCGCAAAATGTGCGTGCCGACGGGCAATAGCGACATACGAGATGTCGACTTTTTCGACTGTCTGAGCGCGCGGGGAACACCCGAGCCAGCGGGCACGCCGGGCACGCGCTTCATGCGTCTGACGGCAAGGTGAGGTGCGCGGGGGACGATGCGAGCAGTGAGCCCCGCCAGGCAGGTCCGACGACCGAGCAGGCCGTTGCGCTATGCTGCCGCGAAACAGGACGACGCGAACCGAATGGCCGGCCGGATCCCACAGAGCTTCATCGACGAACTGCTCTCCCGCACCGACATCGTCGAGGTGGTCGGCAGTCGCGTGCAGCTGAAAAAAGGCGGCCGGGAGTGGAAGGCGCCCTGCCCCTTTCACAACGAGAAGACGCCGTCGTTCTGGGTCAGCCCCGACAAGCAGTTCTACCACTGCTTTGGCTGCGGGGCCCACGGCACCGCGCTCGGTTTCCTGATGGAGCATGACAAGCTGCCGTTCCCGGACGCGGTCGATGAACTGGCCTCGCGGCTCGGGCTGGAAGTGCCGCGCGAGGACGACGGCCGCGGGGCGCGCGAGCGGCCCGGCGAGGATCTCTACTCGTTGCTGACGCAAGTCACCCAGTTCTACCGCGACGCGCTCAAGGACTCGGAGCATGCGCGCGACTACGTAACCCGCCGCGGGCTCAATTCCGAGACCTGCGTGCAGTTCGCGATCGGCTACGCCCCTGACGCCTGGGACGCTGTGCTCACACGCTTCGGTGGCGCCGAGGAGCGCGTCCGCCGCCTGCTCGACGTAGGACTGGTCATCGAGCGCAGTGGTGGCCGCGAAGCCGGCCACTACGACCGCTTCCGCGACCGCTTGATGTTCCCGATCCGCGACATTCGCGGCCGCACCGTCGGATTCGGCGGGCGGATCATCGGCGACGGCGAGCCCAAGTACCTGAACTCGCCGGAAACGCCGCTGTTCCACAAGGGCCGCGAGCTCTACGGGCTGTACGAGGCGCGCCAGGCATTGCGGCAGGTCGACCGGCTGCTGGTGGTGGAAGGCTACATGGACGTTGTCCGCCTCGCGCAGGCTGGCATCCATTACGCCGTCGCCACGCTGGGGACCGCGACCACGCCGGAGCACCTGAACCGCCTGTTCCGGGTCACCAGCGAAGTGGTGTTCTGCTTTGACGGCGACCGCGCCGGGCGGAGCGCCGCTTGGCGCGCGCTCGAGAATTCGCTGGGCCACGCCCGCGATGGCCGGCAGCTGAAGTTCCTGTTCCTGCCCGAAGGCGACGACCCGGACTCGCTCGTGGGCAAGGAAGGCAAAGACGCTTTCGAGGCGCGCCTCGGCGGGGCCGTGCCGCTGTCCGAATTCCTGGTCGGCCAGCTGGCCTCCCAGGTCGAACTGGGCTCGGTGGACGGGCGCGCCCGTCTGGCCGAGCTGGCCCGCCCGTTGGTCCAGCGGGTACCGGAGGGCATTTATCGAGAGCTGCTCCTCGACCGGCTGGCCGAGGAAGTCCGCATGCCTGCGAGTCGCCTGTTCGAGCTGCTGGGACTCGATGGCAGCGTGCCGGCAGCCAGGCGCCAGCAGCAATCGACCCGTCCACGCCCGGGCACCAGCGCCGGCCGCAAGCCGCTGCTGACCCAGGCCATCATGCTGGTGCTCCACCACCCCGGCTCCGCCAGGGCGGTTGTCGAGCTCGAGGCCCTGCGGGCACTGCCCGAGCGGGGCATCGACGTGCTGGCCGAGCTGATCGAGACCGCGGCGGGGAACCCGAAACTCACCACCGCGCAGCTGGTCGAACGCTGGCGCGACCGGCCGGAAGGCGCGCGGCTCGCCGAGCTGGCCGCGGCGGAGTCGCTGGTCCCGGACCGGGCAGCCGCGGAACGGGAACTGCATACGGCCATCCGGAAGCTGGTGGCGGCTGCCGGGCCTGGCAAGCGCTTGGACGATTTGATCGCCGCCTCCGGCGAGCGGAAGCTGACGCTGGAAGAACAGCAGGAATTTCAATCACTTCTGGAATCCAGGCACGCGCCCTCGGCCCCGCGCGACTGAACCGGCCGGGTTGAACCGGGACCCAAAATACCTGTCTCACTCGTGTATAATGGCCGGCTGTTTTTTAGCTGGCCCGCAGGTGTCACCCTTGAGCGACAAGAAGGCCCCCATCGTAGTCCCCGAAGACCGCCAGTCGCAGCTGAAGCTGCTGATTGCCCGCGGCAAGGAACAGGGCTACCTGACCTATGGCGAAGTCAACGACCACCTGCCGCCCGAGATCGTCGATCCGGAGCAGATCGAGGACATCGTCAACACCATCAACGACATGGGCATCCCGGTGTACGAAAAAGCACCGGACGCCGAATCGCTGCTGCTGTCCGACACGACGGTGCAGGCCGACGAGGAAGCGGTCGAGGAAGCGACTGCCGCGCTCGCCATCGCCGACGCCGAATTTGGCCGGACCACCGATCCGGTGCGCATGTACATGCGCGAAATGGGCACGGTCGAGCTGCTGACGCGCGAGGGCGAGATCCGCATCGCCAAGCGGATCGAGGAAGGCCTCGTGCAGGTCAAGCACGCGCTGGCCTACTACCCGCCCACCTATGACCTGCTGCTGAAGGCCTACGAGCCGATCAAGGGCGGCCAAGGCCGCCTGACCGACATCATCGTCGGCTTCATCGACCCGAACGCGCCTGATGAGATCGCGCAGCCCCAGAACCCGAAGACGATGGCGCTGCAGAAGGAAGAGAAGGATCTCGACGACGACAACGTCGACGAAGAAGAAGAGGAAGAGGTCGTCGACACCGGCCCGGATCCGGAGGAAGCCGCCAAGCGCTTCGCCTCGATCCAGCGCACGCACAACTCGGTGGTCAAGGGCCTGGGCGAGAAGAGCGCGAAGGATCCGAAGCTGGCCAAGGCCCGCAAGAAGCTCGCCGACATGTTCATGGAGCTCAAGCTCGCGCCGCGCATGTTCGAGGCGCTGATCATCAACCTGCGCGGCCACCTCGACGAGATCCGCCGGCTGGAGCGCGAGATCATGATGGTCTGCGTCAAGCAGGCGGGCATGCCGCGCAAGGACTTCATCACCACGTTCCCGAAGAACGAGACCAACGTACGCTGGCTGGACAAGCACGTGCGGGCCAAGCGCAAGCACTCGGCCTCGCTCGGCAAGCTCAAGCCGGAGATCGTCGGCCGCCAGCAGATGCTCAAGGAATTCGAGAAGCTGCTGCACCTGACGATCCACGAGATCAAGGAAATCAACCGCGAGCTGGCGACCGGCGAGGCCAAGGCGCGACGCGCCAAGAAGGAAATGGTCGAGGCCAACCTGCGCCTGGTCATCTCCATCGCGAAGAAGTACACCAACCGCGGCCTGCAGTTCCTGGACCTGATCCAGGAGGGCAACATCGGCCTGATGAAGGCGGTCGACAAGTTCGAATACCGCCGCGGCTACAAGTTCTCGACCTACGCGACCTGGTGGATCCGGCAGGCCATTACCCGCTCGATTGCAGACCAGGCGAGGACGATACGCATCCCGGTGCACATGATCGAGACCATCAACAAGCTGAACCGCATTTCGCGGCAGATGCTGCAGGAGATGGGCCGCGAGCCGACGCCGGACGAGCTGGCGACCCGCATGGAGATGCCCGAGGACAAGGTCCGCAAGGTGCTGAAGATCGCCAAGGAGCCCATCTCGATGGAGACTCCGATCGGCGACGACGAGGATTCGCACCTGGGCGACTTCATCGAGGACGCCATGGCGGAAAGCC